>JALOLB010000210.1 GCA_025456225.1 Thermoanaerobaculaceae bacterium | reverse complement strand
CTCGAGCTGGTCGCTACTGTACCCAGTGCGTGACGGGTGAGGATGTCCCTATCTCTCTCGCCCCTCTACCCTTCCGCGTGGCGCGGCGCGGAACTTCGGCCTAACAAAGGACTGGCCCCGCCACGGGGGCGGGGCCAGTCTGGCGAAGGGAGGGGAGAGACCTACCAGGTGAACTTGATGGTGTAGGTCAAGGTCGCCGAGTAGGCGCTGTTGTAGCCGTAGTTCTTGATGTAGACCGTCATGGCGGAGGTGCCGGTGTTCTTGTAGGTCACGGTCTCCTTGGCGCCCGTCCCGTTGGTGCCGCTCGCGAGCGTGGTGCCCGAGGAGTTGTAGAGCTTGACGTCGTAGTCCTTGGTCGACGGTGGCTGCATTTCGACGGTCAGGGTCTTGCCGGCCGCAAGGGACACCTTGAAGTAGTCCACGTCGGTGGACGTCCCGATGGTGCCGGTGAGCTGGGTGCCCGATGCAGCGATGTTGTTGGCCGTGGCCGTCGTGCCGTTGGGCTCGGTTTCGGTGCCGGAACCGCCGGAGGCCGTCACGGTGAAGCTCACGGTCGCCGTTCTGGTGAGGCCGCCGCCGGTGCCGGTGACGGTCAGGGTGTAGGTGCCCGCCGCTGCGGTGCCGCCGCCGAGCGTCAGCGTCGAGGTTCCCGAGCCGGGAGCCGCGATGGAGGTCGGGCTGAAGCTCGAGGTGGCGCCGCTTGGCACGCCGGAGATCGTGAAGGCCACGGCGTTGCTGAACCCGCCCGAGACGGTCGTGGTCACGGTGACGGTGCCCGAGGCGCCCTTCGCGACGCTCAGGGAGGTCGGAGAGACCGCCAGAGTGAAGGACGGGGTGGAGCCGGTGTACGTGGCCTTCAGGCTCATCCCCGAGTAGGCCGAGTAGGCGTAGAGGCCGATGTACCAGTCACCTGCGGCCGGGTTCGAGACCGTCACGGTCTCCGCGTTGCCGGAGAGGTACGGGCGGTAGTCGTAGCTCGAGGACGTGGGCTGGGCCCCGCGCTTCACGTACATGTCGCAGTCGCCGGTGCCGCCGCTGGTCTGGATGACCAGGCTCGACTGCCCGCTGGGAACCGTGATCTTGTAGTGCTTCCAGCTACCGGTCGCGCCGGTGAGGCTGGACACGGTCTGGCCGTTGGTCAGGACCACCACGCCGCCACCCGAGGAGGTGACCGTGAAGGAGACGGTCGCGGTCTTGGTGACGCCGCCACCTGTGCCGGTCACGGTGACCGTGTAGGTCCCGGCTGTGGCGGTGCCGCCGCCCAGGGTCAGGGTCGAGGTGCCCGAGCCCGGAGCCGCGATGGAGGTCGGGCTGAAGGCCGAGGTGGCGCCGGTCGGCACGCCAGAGGCGGTGAGGGCCACCGCGCTGCTGAACCCACCCGAGACTGTCGTCGTGACCGTCACGGTGCCGGTGGCGCCCTGGGCCACGCTCAAGGTTGTGGGGGAGAGCGCGAGAGTGAAGGACGGGGTCGTCCCGCCGGTGTATGTCCCCTGCAGGGTCACGCCCGAGTACGTCGCGTAGGCGTTGAGGCCGATGTACCAGTCGCCCGCCGTGGGGTTGGTGACTGTCACGGTCTCGGCGTTGCCTGACTGGTAGGGTCGGTAGTCATAGCTCGACGAGGTGGGGACCGCGCCCCGCTTGACGTAGAGATCGACGTCGCCCGTCCCACCGGAGGTTGCGATCGTCAGGCTGGTCTGGCTGGCGGGAACCACCAGCTTGTAGTAGGCCCAGGCGCCGGTGGAGCCGGAGAGGTTCGACACCGCCTGACCGTTGGTGAGCGTGGTGACCTGAACAGCCCCGCCAGGCACGCCAACCGCATCCCAGCACGCCTGCACCGCGTTGACCTCGGTGGTGGAGTACAGGTCGGTGGCGGCCTGAGCTGTGGCGTTGCGGGCACCCTGGAAGTTGGTCGTCGAGGTCATGTAGCCATAGGTGAGCGCGCGATAGAAGATCTGCTCGGCCTTCGTGATGGTGATGGCCGGGACCGTGACTGTGGTCTTGCCGCGAGGGTGGGTGCCACCCTGGGAGAGGAGGTAGAAGGCCAGGTTGCCGATGCCGGAGTTGTAGTGGACGCCACAGTAGTCGTTGGAGCTCGAAGGCGTGCACGACGTGGGGTAGGCACGCTCGGGGTAGTAGTCCTTGCTGTAGCCGTCCTGGGTCGGGTTGTTCATGTAGCGCAGCGCGTCGCCGGCCGTGCCCGGGGTCCAGCACGACTCGCCGATCTTCCAGGTATTGGCGCTGATCGCCCCGTCCTTCCAGGCCGAGCCGGCAGCCGCGAAGACGTCCGACATCGCCTCGTTGAGGGCGCCCGAGTCGCTCTCATAGTTGAGGTTGGCGGTGGAGTCTGTGACGGCGTGAGTGAGCTCGTGCGCCACCACGTCGAAGTCCCTGGCGAGGCTGGATGCCTGGGAGCCGTCGCCGTCGCCGAACGCCATCTGGGTGCCGGTCCAGTATGCGTTCACGTAGTTGGTGCCGAGGTGGACCGACGAGGTGAGCTGGGCGCCGCTGCCGTTGTAGGAGTCACGGCCGAAGCGGGCAGAGTAGTAGTTGTATGTGGCGCCGGTGTTGTTGTAGGCGCCCATGGCATCCAGGTCGGTGGAGGAGCCACCCTCCGCGAACATGAGGGTGCCTGGCAGGGTCGGGTTGTCGGGGTTGGTGTGGTTGGCGTTGTAGATCTTCCGGTTCAGCGCGGACTTGACGATCGCCCGGCTGGTCACGAGGCCGCTGTTGATGGCGTCGGCATAGAAGCGGTCGACCATCATCATGTCGCTGTCGGGGTACGCGACACGGGCCGTCCAGGCGAGGAAGACCTTGCCGTCGAAGACCACGTAGGTGAGTCGGGGCTGGTCGAGAACCCTGCCCTCGGTGAGGCCGGCCTCGATGACTGCATCGGTGATGGCGGTTTCGGCGTCGACCCGGGCGGCTCGAGGCAGGCCGGCGGTGGGGAAGAGACGGCCGCTCAGGGCATGCACCTCGCCCGAGTGCTCGGAGGCGTGCACGACGACGTCCGCGCCCTCGATGGGCAGCCCGCGGAAGGACTGCTGGAAGTGCACGTGTACCTGGCCAAGGTCGTCGACCTGGGCGCGCGCTGCGGCCAGCTCCTCGTCGCCGATGGCGTCGTAGAGAGGGCTCACGTCCCGAACGAACCGGAGCGCGGCACCCTTCTCGTCGCCGCGGCCGAGGTTGCCGAGCTTCCCGGCCACGAAGGTCGGGACGCCGCCCTTGTCGACCGCCACCATGTTCACCTCGGGCAGCGAGGCCAGGACGCGCATCTGCTCGTCACCGGCGACCTGGACATAGGGGTTTCCCATCTCGGCTGCAAGCGCCAATCCCGCAACCAGCGCCAGCGCCACCACCAGACCCGCATACCGCCTCATCCTGTCCTCCCGCCCGGCCGGGTGGTCCCGGCTCGGGACCTGCAAAGCTGTCTTGTCCTGAATGTACGAGTGTCGTGGGCGGCTGTCAAGTGTTCAGGACAATCGAGATTTCAATGGACAATACGTCGGAAATTCGTTTTCTTGACTGATGATTTTTCGGGAGTGTACGACATTCGTGAGGTGTGGCAGGCGGTTTTTTCGCGGCTCCACGCCCGGTGCGGTTCGGGCCTTCCTGCGGCGGCCGGGGCGTCGAAAGAACATGTCTTGGCTGACTCCTCGTGCGCAGTTCGAGGCACACCGGCGCGGCGTGGCTGCCAGGTGACTCCTGTGCCAGAGGGAGCACGCCCCGAGAACGGGGCACCGATTCAGCTGGACCGCCATGCGAAAACCATCGATTGTTAGGACAGGATGCCGATTGGTCTTGTGAAATGATGGATGGTGGAGCCTACTGGCAGCTTTCAGTGGAGTGCTTCTGCGTGGGCAGGGCCTGGCGCGCTGGCTGGTGGGCCCGGACATCGCCTTCTGCGGTGCTGTGCGGAGCACGGCCCGCGGTGGACACCCCGCCGTGCGCTCACCATCTGCAGCGTCTCTGCCCGCTCGCCAAGGGCAACGGCAGGTGGCGCGAGCCGCGCCAGGCAGGCCGCATTGCGAGGCGGCCCGAGGGGCGCAACGCAGGGCCGGCGGGCCTGGCTCATCTCTGTGGGAGAATGCGGCGGCGAGGTCCCTCGTTGTCAGCGTTGGCGGGGTGGCAACCGCGGGAAGGCTGGACGGCTTGATGGCACGAGGACGCACGATCGGGTTGGTGCTGGTGGTGGCGAGCATGAGCGTGGCGTGTGGCGGATCGCCCGAGGCGGCTGCGGTCTCGGGTGCGGTGCCCTGGGCTGCCTCGCTGGATGTGGCACGCAGTCGAGCAGCCAGCGACAACAAGCTTGTCATGGTCGAGTTCTATGCGTCCTGGTGCGGGTGGTGCAAGCGTCTCGAGACGCGGACCCTCTCGGATGAGCGCGTGGTCAGGGCCCTCGCCGCTGTCGTGCCGGTCCGGCTCGACGCCGAGGGGGACGGGCAGGCCGAGGCGCAGCGCCTCGGTGTGCGTGGCTATCCGACCATTGTCTTCCTGGCGTCCGATGGCCGGGAGGTGGGTCGGATTCCCGGCTACCTTGACCCGGAGCCCTTCCTCCAGGAGCTCGCCGACGTCCTGAAGCGGTCGTAGCGGTTCAGACCACAGCTCGCAGCTCACAGTTGCCTGTTGGTATCAGGCCCGTGTTTCGGGGCGGCTCGGAGCGCCTGCCTGAGGCGGAATCTTTCTGCTCCGACGAGGCAACTGCGATTGGCGAGCTGGCAACTTTGAGCTGTCTTCTTCCTCAGTCGTCGCCGGCGATCTTCGCCGCCGCGGCGGCGATGGATGCCTCGGTGGTCGGGAGCTCGCCCGGCTTGTAGGTGTAGAAGCGGAGCTGCGACAGCCACCCCATGGCTGCCACGTCGTGCCAGTGCCCCGAGCACTCGCCAGGCTCCTTGCCCTCCGGCACGGCCTCGAGGATGGCGTTCTCGCCGCACGCGGAGGTGGCACGCAGACCGGTGTGGCGATCCACCGGGAGCATGGTCACGCCGGACGGAGGCATGAACTCCTCCAGACGGACCGACTCGGGCTGTGTCGCGAGCCACTCCCTCATGAAGTTGATCCAGGTCGGCAACGCAGCTTCGGCACCGGTCATCTTGTTGCCGATGGGCTGCTTCATGTCTCGCCCGATCCACACGGCACAGGTGATGCGCGGGTGTGAGCCGATGAACCAGGCGTCGGTGTAGCGGTCTGTCGTGCCGGTCTTGCCCGCCAGGTGCACGCCCAGCTCCAGGGCCTTGGCCGCCGTCCCGCGCTGCACCACACCCTCCATGACGTGGGTCATGAGGTAGGCGACGTCCTCCCGGAGGGCCTGCTTCACCCTCGGCTTCGCCTCGAAGATGATCTTGCCCTCCGCGTCCTTGACCCGGGCGATGAAGTAGGGGGTGGGGACCTGGCCGTGGTTGACAATGCCTGCGTAGGCCGCAGCCAGCTCCCTGACGGAGAGCTCGAAGGAACCCAGGGCCATGGTCGGGTACGGCGCCAGTCTCTCGGTGACGCCCAGGCGCCGGGCAACGTCGATGACCGCCTCGCCGGATACCATTTGCTGGAGCTTCACGGCCGAGGCGTTGAGCGAGTGCTCGACGGCGTAGCGGAGCGTGACGATGCCGTCGTAGCGCCGGTAGTAGTTGACCGGACAGTAGGTGAGCTCGCCCTTCTCGTCGGGAAGCAGCACCGGGCCGTCGTAGATGGTGTCGGCGGGCGAGAATCCGCGCTCGAAGGCCGCCAGGTAGACGAACGGCTTGAACGCCGAGCCGCACTGGCGCGACGACTGCCAGGCCCGGTCCCACTCGGAGCGGTTGTAGTCGAACCCACCCACCAGCGCCAGGACGGCACCGCTCCGGTTGTCCAGGGTGAGCAGCGCCCCTTCGATGCGCGGCTCGGGCTCGAGGGTCACCCGGAGATCGCCGGACGGGGCCACGCTGTCCCCGAGCCTCACCAGCACCACGTCGCCGCGCCTGGTGAGCCGGGTCATGTTGGTCCGACCGGTCCACCTGACCCCCTCGAGGTCCAGACGGGCGGCGCGGCCGGCGATGCGCAGGTCCGCTCGCTCCGCCTCCACGTTGGTGACCAGGGCATAGACCAGCTCCCTGGCCTTCCAGCGGAGGAACGGCCAACTGGCGTCGTGCCACAGCTCGAGATCCTGCTCGCCATCCGCCAGGACGTTGCGGCGGGCACCGGGCCAGCCCTGGCGGTGCTGGAGGGCCACGAGACCCTCGCGCACCGACCCCTCGGCGGCGTTCTGGAGCTGGAAGTCGAGGGTCGTCTCGATGGTCAGGCCGCCCTCGAGCATCTGCCTGGTGCCGAACTGCTCCTCGACGGCGCGGCGAACCTCCTCGACAAAGTAGGCCGAGGCGGGTACGCGGTCGTAGTGCGCCGCCGCTCCCAGGGGCGCCTTCATCGCCAGGTCGTGCGCCGCCCGGTCGATCTTCTTCTCTCCAAGCATCCGATCGAGCACGTGGTTGCGGCGAGCCAGCGCGCGCGCCGGGAAGTCGATGGGGGACAGGCGCGTGGGCTGCTGGGGGAGGCCAGCCAGGAGCGCCGCCTCCGGGAGTGTGAGCCGGGACGCGGGCTTGCCGTAGAAAAACCTGGAGGCCGCCTCGACACCGTAGTTGCCGTGCCCGAAGTTCACCTGGTTGGCATAGAGGGTGAAGATCTGGTCCTTGGAGAGCCGCTGCTCGATCTCGATGGCCAGGAGCATCTCCTTGACCTTGCGCACGAGCTTCTTCTCACGGCTGAGGATGCCCACGGAGCGGGTGAGCTGCTGGGTGATCGTCGAGGCGCCCTGGGACCAGCGGCGGTTGAAGACGTTCATGATCGCGGCGCGGAGGATGCCGCGCGGGTCGACCCCGGTGTGCTGGTAGAAGTTGGCGTCCTCGACGGCGATCACGGCGTCGCGCAGCACCTGGGGGA
>JALOLB010000209.1 GCA_025456225.1 Thermoanaerobaculaceae bacterium | reverse complement strand
CCCGGCGTCGTGGGTCCAGACGGGCTTGACGAACGGCGCGGCCGGGCGCGGGCGTGGCGGGAGGTCGAGCCTGTCGGCACGGCGCAGGGTGACCGGGAGGGCGTGGACCGGTGCGAGGCTCTCGGGGATCGTGCCGTGGAGTGTCCCGGCGGTGCGGTCGAGGGTGAGGACGAATGAGCCCGCGCGCACCGTGTCGCCGGCGATCTCGAGAGGCAGGCGCCCGAGGGAGACCCGGTGCAGGTGGATGGCCGGGATCGAGAGCTTCACGAGGGCCTTGCCGTCGTCGCCGGGCTCCAGCTCGAGGGCGCATGGCGTCGCATCCCCCTGGTGGGAGACGGTGCCGACCCAGAGGCCCCGCAGCTCCGCGGCGGCCAGGGACCGCCCGGGCGTGCCCTCGGGCGCCGCGGCATGCGCTGTCGATGCGGCAGCGACAATGGCGATGGCGATCAACCTGCCCATGGAGCTCACCCCCCGGGTGTCGGTGCCCGACACCCCCGGTGTACGAGTGCGGGAGGCGTGTGGTTCGAGAGGCGGAGCGTGCTCGCTCAGAGGCGCAACGGAATGCGCCCGGCGGTGTCGCCGGGCGCATTCCAGGTCGGTGGTATCGGGTGGGGCAGCGGAACGCCGGCAAGGGCTGCCCGGGCCCCCGAGGGAGGCTACTTCGTCGCGGTGCCGCGGATCTTCGCCAGGGCTTCCTTGCCGCTGGGGCTCTCGGGATTGAGGGCGAGGGACTTCTCGTACATCGCGGTGGCACCAGCCACGTCGCCGGCCTTGAGGAGCGCCTCGCCGAGGCTGTCGAAGACGTTCCACGAGCCGGGGAAGAGCTCCACGTTGGCCTTGAACATGGCGATCGCCTGCGGGACCTTGTCCTGCTGGAGGAAGCGGTAGCCGTAGCCGTTGATCTGGTCCTCGAGGAAGAAGTACCTGCTGGGCGTTGAATTGCGGTCGGCGACCACCTGGTGGATGGCGTCCTCGCCCGCTCCCTCGTCGATCAGGGCGTACAGCCTGGCCGCGGCCGACTCCTGCTTGGTCACGACCTGCCACATCTCCAGGATCGTGGAGTAGTTGTTCCTCAGGTTGCAGCCAGGGCTGCGGGCAAGCTCCGGGAAGCGGGTGTCGAGGCGGTAGGCGGTCTGGATGTCGGCCAGGGACTTCCCTTCGGCGACGGCCTTGTTGACGCCCTCCCACAACGACCTGACGTAGTTGACCCGGTCCTCGAAGCCCTTGAGGGTCAGCTCGCCGTTCCAGTGGCCGGTGATGAGCATCTTGATCTGGTCCTTCTTCTGGAGGAGGAGGCCCCAGTTCTCGAGCAGCAGCGGGAAGTCGTGGCGGACCCCCTCACGGGCGATGAACGAGGCCAGGCACCCCGGCGTGTCGGTCAGCCACACGTCCGCCATGGTGTCGCCTGTCATCAGTATGCCGTGCTCTGGCACGAAGATGGCAATGTCGCTGGCGGTGTGCATGCCGCCGATGTAGGAGAGCTCGAAGGTGGTGTCGCCCATGCTCAGGGTCATGCGATCGGCAAAGGTCCTGGTCGGAGGGACTGGCTTCGGGTTCGCCTTCAGGGCTTCGAGGCCGAGGCGGTTCACCAGCACTTCCTCCCGCAGCCGCTTCCCCTCGGGCGAGTCCGCCGGGAGATTCGCGAGGTTCTTCTCGAGCTCCGCGGTTCGGCTCGCGTGCCACGCGGCGACCTGCTCCCGGTTGCGGGAGTTGGGGGTCATGCCCTTGCCCACCAGCTCGTGGCCGACGATCTCGCAGTCGGAGTAGACCGAGTTCCCGCCCGTGTGGTCGCCGTGCTCGTGGGTGTTGATGAGGACCTTGAAGTCCGAGCGCCCCAGCTCGCGGGCGATGACCTTCCGGAGCTCGGCGTCGATCCGGGGGTTGCCGGTCGTGTCCACGACCACGATCCCCCTGGATGTCGCAAAGGCGACGGTTGCCGTCGAGGAGATGTAGTCGCCGACCCACACGCGGACCGTCGTGGGGTCGAGCCTCTTGACGTGCAGCGGGAGCCCCGCCACGTCCTCGGCGAAGGCGCCCGAGGCCACCAGCAGCAGCGAAACCGCGGCGACCAGCCAACGTGTCGTCTTCATCAGCAACCTCCTCCATGGCGCGAGGCTTCGCCTGGCGCACCGTCTGTCAAGAACTGTTCAGTTTGGATGGATGTCGAACCAATCACATGAGTTATACGAGCAACCAGGTCGAAGGTTCCAGGCTGTGCGCGGCGGCAAGGCGGGGCTCGAGGTTGAGACACGGGACAGGAGCCACGTTGCCACGAGCGGCGATGGGCGCTGGAGGATTCCCGGCCGGGCTCTCCAGAGCTCAGGTGGAGCGGGAAGGCTGGGGAGTAGGTTACGATGCCGTGTCTCGTGGCGGTGGTGGGGCACGAGGAGGGCACGGTGGCGAGACGGGTTCTGGTGGTCGAGGACGAGCCCAAGCTGGCGGAGCTCGTGAAGGCGTTCCTGGTCGAGAAGGGGTTCGTGGTCCTGGTCGCCCACGACGGCGAGAAGGGCCTCGAGATGGCGCGCCGGGAGCGGCCGGACCTGGTGCTTTCCGACGTGCTCCTTCCCCGCCTCATCGGCTGGGAGCTGTGCCGGAGGATCAAGGCGGAGCCCACCCTGGAGCACACGCGGGTGGTGCTCATGACCGCCGTCTACACGAAGGCCCGATACCGGAACGACGCCACCGAGGCGGGGGCCGACGACTTCGTGAGCAAGCCGCTGGACCTCGATGACCTGGCGGTGCGGCTGGCGCACCTGCTTCCGGCCGAGCGGCCGGCCCCGCGTCTCCGCCCCGAGGCGGCTCCACCTCGGCCTCCGGAGCCAGAACCTGCAACGCCTCCGCCCCCGAGGCCGGAGCCCGTGGCGCCGCGGCCTGCCGTGAAGGAGCCTCCCCAGCAGTCCCGGCCGGTCGAGCCGAAGCCGGTCTCTCGCCAGCCGGCGCCCGAGCCCGCGCCGCCGCCTGCGCCTGTCAGGCCCACACCTGTGGTCGCGACGAGCAGGCCCCCACACGTCGACGTGGATGCGGCGCTGGCAGGGCTCGTGCCGCCTCGCCGCAAGGCCCCAAAGCCCGAGCCCGCGGCCGACCAGCCCGCGGGAGGCAACGAGGCCGCCTTCGACGCGCGGCTGGCCGCCATGCGCCGCAAGTTCGCCCAGGCGCTGCCTGGCTCACTGGCCCAGATCGAGCGCACCTGGGCGGTGGCGGCCGGCGGGTGCGAGATCCAGCCCTGGGAGGACCTGGCCCGGCTGGCGCACGACCTCGCCGGGAGCGCCGGTTCGTTCGGGTTCCCGGCGGTGGGTGACGCCGCGCGGGAGCTCGAGGAGGTCGTGCGCACGCACCTGGCCCGCGGCGAGGCGCTCGCCGGCAAGGCCCGCGGTGCCGTCAAGCAGCACGTGGAGCGCCTCGGTACCCTCGTCCACCTTCTGTAGCCGCGATCAGTCGTACCAGACCCGGCCGACGAAGTCCGGCTTGAAGCCGGCGTAGCCGTGTCGCAGCACGCCCGCCGAGTAGGCCTCGTCGAAGAGCGGCCGCAGGTGTCTCGTGAACTGGGTCAGGGTCGTGCCCTTGGCCACGTCCTCGTCGAACAGGAGCGCGGGGCCCTGACGGTACTGCGAGAGGAACCGCAGGTCGGTCGGGCCGACGACCGGCTGGATGTCGTTGCGCTTGAACATCGAGAAGCGGATGAAGTAGAGCGGCGTGTCGAGCAGTGTCGCGAGCACCAGGGCGGAGGTGATCGAGCCGTGGGCGGCGCCGACGACGACCACAGGATGAACCCGGCTGCGGATCTCATCGGCCAGGTCCCGGATCTTCGCCGGCTCCGAGGCGCGCCAGGTGTACGTGTCCCGGGTGCTGGTGTAGAGGAACTCGCCGACCCCCGTGGGAATGTCCGAGGCGAGCGCCGCCAGCTTCGCTGCCGCGGAGGTGTCGAGGCGGAACACCGCCACGGAGGCGTCGATGGCCTCGAGGAAGAAGGACTGGGCCGTGGCAAGCAGACCGGAGGCGTGGGCGACCTTTCCCCGGCTGTGCTCGCTCACCTCGAAGTAGTGGGTGGGATGCAGCGGCAGGCCGTGCTCCACGCAGACCTTGAAGTTGAGCGCCACGTTGACGAGGGCGGGCGTGAGCAGGTAGAGGTCGAGGCAGGCGTCCCAGAACGCGGCCGGCGCGCTGGCCGGCGCCGCCAGCGCGGCCTCCGCGCCGGCCTGCACGACGGCCAGGCGGTCCTGCACCGCGCCCAGGGCCTCGCGGTAGGAGAGCTCGAAGGCCATGGCCTCGGGCGGGTCCTCCCAGTCGGCGTAGATCAGTCGGTGCAGCATCCGGTCACCTCCTCCATCCTATACTGGACCCATGAGCACGACGGCGCCTCTCGCCAAGCTGGACGCCCGGGCCGGCCGGATCGCGGCGGTCATCCTCGCTCTCTGTGTGGCCGGGCTCGGGATGGCCCAGCCCAACCCTCCAGGGGGTGCGCCGCTGCCTGGAGGCGGAGCGCTTGGCGCGTCGGTCCAGGACGTCTACGGCATCCTCGATGCGAACGCTCTCGGTCCCGCCGCCCGCGGCACGACCCGCCTCGACCTCGGCGGGCAGCAGGTGGCGCTCGCCGAGCTGCTCGGGTGGGTGCAGGCGTTCGCCGCCGAGGAGGGGCGTCCCCTCTCGGCCAGTGACCGGGCCATGCGCACGCGTCGCGCCGGGGAGCTGTCGCGGATGCTCCGGCAGGCCCGCGGGGCGCTCCAGAACGGCCGGGGCGGGCCGTCGGCGCGGAACATGGCCGTACTGGCCGCCTTCGACCGGCTCGCGGGCCAGCTCGACGGGCTGGTGCACGCGCCCGGCATGCCCGGTGGTGCCGGGTTCGGGTCCGGGGTTCCATCGGGAGTCCCTGGCGGGGTGCCAGGTGGCGTGCCCGCAGGGGTGATGTCGCCCGGCGGCGTGCCCGGTGGGCTGCCCGGGGGGATGCCCGGTGCGCAGGGAATGGCGCCCGGGGTGCCCTCGGGTCTCGGGATGCCCCCGGGCGGCGGTCTTCCGGGTGGGGTCCCCGGTGGCGGCATCGCGGGCTCGCCGGCCGGTGTCGGCATGCCTGGCGTGCCGGGTGGTCCGCCCTCCGGGCCGGGTGGTCCTGGTGTTCCGGGTGCACTCGGAGCGCCTGGCGGTGCCGGTCCTCTCGGCGTCCCGGGGGTGCCCGGGGTGCCGGGAGGGGCGCAGGGTGGTCCAGGGGTTCCGGGCGCGACGGGTCTGACGCCAGGTGGCCCCGGCGCTCCCGGCGTGCCGGGCCTGGCGAAGGCCGGCGTCCCCGGTGTCGGGAAGCCGGCAGGCACCACGAAGGGCGTGGCCGGCGTGCCCACGCCCCCGGTCGGCCTGCCCACGGCGGTCCCCAGGCCGCCGTCTTCCTGACGGGTTGCGCACCACCTGAGAGAAGTGGGTCAGTGCGCCGAGCGCCAGCGGTCGAGCTTCATGCGGGTGGCCTGCCAGCCGACCCATGCGGCCAGCGCGAGGCCCCGGGCCTTGCCGTGGCGCTGGGACGCGCGGGCGACAAACCAGTGCACGATGGTCTTCGGTGGATCGAGGCGCTCCGCGACGGGTCGCGGGACCAGCCGGATGGCGTCCGACGGGCAGGTGACGGCGCACGCCCCACACCCGATGCAGCGGGCCGGATCGACCCTCGGCACGCCGTCGTCCGAGGCGATCGCCGCCATCGGGCACCGGCCGCCGCTGCAGACGCCGCACCCGGTGCAGGCCTCCAGGTCGACCTGCGCGAGGTAGTTGCTCCGGACCAGCACGTGGGGCGCGGCGAACTCCGAGATCCCGCGCAGCAGGCCGCAGCAGCACCGGCAGCAGTTGCAGACGAACATCGGGTCGCCCTTGGCGTTGTAGGTGCAGTGGACCAGCCCTTCCCGCTCGGCGAGGTCGAGCACGGCGTGCGCCTCCTCCCGGCTCACCGGGCGCCCCCACTGCGGGACGTCGCGGTAGGCGTCCGGGTCCGAGGCGAGGGTGAGGCAGGTCTCGACCGGATGCCGGCAGGGCTGGCCGAGCAGCGCCTTCTCCTCCCGGCAGATGCAGTGGCCGAGGCGAAACACCTGCGCCCGGTCGATGGCGGCCCGCAGGTCGTCGTGGGGCAGCACGTGGGTGCGCGCCTCGATGCGGGTGCCGACCGGGATCACGCGGGCGAGGGCCGGCCTCGGGTCACCCACCGCCTTCATGAGGGTGGGGAGGTACTCCTCCACCATCTCCGCCAGCTCCCGGTCGAGGCGGCCGAGCTGGAACTCGTAGATGCCGATCACGAACGGCACGACCGCATAGCAGAGGGCGCCTTCCAGCCGCATTGCCGCGATCAGCCCGCGCCCGGCAAGGTCGTCGAGCCTCGCCTGCACCTCGTGGAGGGGCCGCCCGAGCCGCCGCGCCACGGCGCCGGCGGTCTCCGGGAAGGCCTTGAGCTGCAGCGCCCAGGCGGCGTCCTCGGGAGTGAAGAGCTTGCGCAGGATGCGCTGCTCGACGCCGCTGGGCGCGGGGGGAAAGCCGTTGGGGAGGTTGTCGAGCTTGCTCGCGAGCCGCGCGTACACGTCGTTCATCGGGGCGCTCCGTTCGGAGGACAATCTCGTCCCCCGACCAAGCCGGCGCCAGGGCTCAGAGCGTGTGAGCAAATAGCGACGGGGTGTTTGCCCGGACCGTGGAGGCCCCCCTCGGCGCCAACCTGGACGTGGACGTCGGCGAGGGGCCAATCGCTGGTGTCGGTACGTGTCGAAGGGAAAGGGCAATCGCACGAGGTAGTTCGGCGGCATTCCTGCGGAGAATGCCAGGCTCGCAGCGTTTCCGTCCACGACCACGACCACGTCCATGACCACGTCCACGACCACGTTGTGACGTGTCCGGCCGAGTCCTCCACGGGTTCTCGGCGATCAGCGCCCCGGCCGCAGGGCGGTGATGAACGAGGCGTCGACCCAGTAGA
>JALOLB010000001.1 GCA_025456225.1 Thermoanaerobaculaceae bacterium | reverse complement strand
GCCTGGCGAGAAGGGAGAAATGACCGAGCGTGTTGCCGGGCCGTACGGTGGGACGAAGTTGCTCAACCTGCGCTTTGAGGACACAAGGTGGCAGTGGAAGCCCGCATCAATCGCCTTTGAAGATGGGACCATCGTCACTGTCGAGGACAGCAACTAGAGTGCCAATCCGACGTTGTCCAAGGAGATCCCATGTCCACCCCTCCCCCTTTCCCCCCACCAATCGCGCCACGCCTCTACAAGAGCGAGAGCATGGGCACAGGTTGCCTCGTGCAGGGACTCGGGCTGGTTGGCGGCCCAGTCATCGGCGCGGTTCTGGCGCCTCACCTCGGCATCTTCGGCTGGGTGATTGGAGGCGGACTCGCGATTGCGCTGCTGATTCAGGGATCAGGCATGGCAAAGTACTGCCTCTGCGGCTCTTGTCACAACCGCCTGACAAGCCACAAAGTCACCGTGTGCCCCGCCTGTCATGCCCAGCTCCGCTAGCAGTGCTTGTCTATCCATAGCCACCGGCGCTGCCTTCCGCCAGGATGCCCCAGGACACGCCGGAGGATGTCGGCAGCGTCAGGGTGCGGCCGCTCCCTCTCACAAGGACCTGGACGGTGCCGTGCCCCACGCCACCGACGATAACGGGACGCCGGTGCGCCCCGGAACTCGCGATGGTGATGGTGGTCTAGCTGGCGGTGCGCCCGTACGCCTCTTGAACGTCCCGCATGACGCAATCCCACTCCCGCCGGTAGCCGTTGGCCAGGGCGTGGGCCTTGAACTGTGCCTCCCAAGCATCGTGCCGTGCTCGGTCGAGCTCATACACCCAAGCGAACTTCCCGTCGAGACCGAACGGGTTGTCGGGCTTGAAGTCGGCGGGCGGTTCGGGGAGTGCCTCCAGCTCGGTGTTGAGTTGCTCCGAAAGACTCAGGGCCAGCTCAATCCACACCTTGTACCACGCCAGGCATTCGGAGAAGAGCCTCTTCCGCGTGGCGGTCTCCAAGCGGCGCAGGCGTGGCCTCATACCGGTCATTGGGCACCGGCATTCCTGGCCAGTGCTGCCGCCGCACCGGCTCTGAGAGCCGCGACCGTCGCCTTGGCATCCCGCGGCAAGTCGGAAGTCGTCGGAGGACCTTTTGACAGGGCCGCCAGCAGAAGCTCGCGGGCCTGGGCGCCTGCCTGCTGCTCGGTCTCTGCCAACGCTGCCGCGGCTTGTGCCATCCGTTCAAGTCGTCGAAGTCTACTTTGCATCGATCACTTCCCAGGCCAGGCGAGCACGCTACCCGGCTCGCCGATGGCCGCCTCCAGCGCTTCAAGCCGCGGCAACAGGGTTGATGCCTCGACGGCCCGGAGTCCAACCGAGACGAGCTGAGCGATCACCCGAGCCCGTTCCGGGTCCCCGGCCGTCATGGCGCCGCGAATGGCCTGTACCTCGTCCCAGATCACCGCAGCCAGGTCGGTGGCACTCACGACGCCAGGGGTTGACGGGTTGACACCGGCATGGTCACCCCTCCCACGGCGGCGCCGCTGGGCCTCCCGCTGGGCCTGGCGACGGCGGGCAGGATCAGCAAACGGCACGATGCACCTCCCGCACCCGGATCTCCGGCTCGCAGTCGCACGTGCCGCGCCGCACCAGCAGGGAGCAGTCGTCGTCGTGCAGCACCTCGATGTCGTAGGTTTCACCCGGCACCAGCAGCCCCGCGTGAAGCAAGGCGAGCACCGCGACGTGGTAGGAGGCAATCATCGCGCCACCAGTGCCAGGCGCCGGGCCGTGCGGTACCGGCGGCGCAGCTCCAACCCCTCGGGACAGAGCGGGTATCGCAGCACGTCGCCCGTGAAGTCTTCGGGCCGACAGCGCTCGCACCCCTCGCAGTGCCGATTGACGGCCTCGGCAGCGTCGCCGGCAAGGCGCAGCAGGTCCGAACGGGTAGGGGCCGCGGCGCTCGGAGTGGGCGTCGTGACACCTCCACCCGCCGCCCGTCGTGCCAGGTCCAACAGGGTCGCGCTCATTACTCCTCCCTGCGGTGCGCGGGCGCGATAAGCGCGGTATGCGCGGAAAGGGTCGGGCTAGTCCTCATCGGAGAGGCTTTCCGCGCTTATGGCGCTTTCCGCGCGGGCGCTTCCCGTTGCGCGCCATACCGTCGCCGGCCGTCCGCCCGTATCTGTCCGCCGGTCGCACACCGCCAGGGCGGCACTGGCCAGCAAGTCGAGAGCAGTGTCAAGCTCCCGGGCACTCTTGTGCCGGTCAAAGAGTTCACGGATCTCGTCTCGTGTCTGTCCCTCGGGGTGCGCGGAAAGCGCGTCAAGGATGCGGTCCGCCGTGCGGTCCCCGGTCGCGTCCCCGAAGATATGGGCGGCGCTGGCGGCGCAGTACTGCCAGACGGCCAGGGCGGCCAAAAGGTGCGCGGGCTCAATCACCCGTGAGCGGTCCGCCAGTGCGTAGACGAGCGAGAGTCTGAGTGCTTGGGCCTCACCTCGGGAAGTCACTGCCCCGAGGATGCCCGGTACGTCCGCGGTCAGAGTCGGGTAGACGGCGTGCCACACCTCGCGCGCAGCAGGAGAGCGTTCCACGCGCCCGGTCCGTCGAGAGGCTTCCGCGGCCTCGCGCAGCGCGTCGGCAATGGGGACCAGAGCCCCCTCTGGTAGATCGCCGCCGTCCGGCAGGAGCTTGGACCGCCGGGCGCATGCCCACAGCACGCGATTGGCAAAGCCGTTGTGAACGTCGGCACTGGCCAGCAGCGTGCGCAGCTCAAAGGCGGTCACGTGGCCGATGATTGAGACGTGCGCCCCGGTCGCGACGGCCGGGGAGTTCTTTGTCAGGGTCCGAAGGTTCCCGTCATCCCATGCGCGCCGGAGCACTGGCGAGAGGGTATTCCCCTCGCGTTGGAGCACCTTCAACGCTTGCGCCAGCTCCCCCTCGACAACCAGAAGGCGCTTGTCGTCTACGCCAGGGTCCACGAGCACGGTCTGCACTTCGCCCGTCGCCTTCCCCCTCGCCTTCACGGCCTCGGTCTTGTAGATGGGGTCGCGGACCGCCCAAAGCACCCCCTCGCCAGAGCTCAAACCGGAGAGCATGCGCTCGCTCGCCCATGTCGGATCAGTCATCGCCAGCGCCTTGCGCACCCAGTCAAGGGCGGTCCCCTTCCGTCCGCGAGAGGATTGACCTACCACCGCCAGGAACAGGTTCGTGCCGTGCTCGGTCGCTTCGTGCTGGTAGAACGCCACGCGCCCGACAAGCGAGCCAAAGGCGACAACCGCTTGCAGCAACAGTGCCGCGGGGTCGCCTTCCGTGTGCGGCGCCACCAAGAGAGCCAGTTCACCCAGGGGACCGTGAAAGGCTTCCGGCGCCAATGGGGCGGGCCACGGCGGGGCGGACCGCCGGGGGAGCGGAGCTTCCGCTGTCTCTCGCCGGCTGACCTCGAATTCGCCCAGGGCCGCAACCTCGCGGGGCACCGCGGCACTCATCGGGCGCCTCCGCGGCGCGCTAGCTCACGGGCCGCGATGCTCGCCGCGACGCGCCCCAGCTCGTCATCCCTGAGGGGGGGCTTGCAGGCGGTAGCGTTCCACGCTTCAAGTAGTGGCCAGGCAGCCGCGGCAGGCAGGCACCGGAAACACAATCCGGCCACCCGTGCGGCGGTGGCGTTGCGCGCCCCTTCGACCACGGGGCCGGCCAGCAGTTCGCCCCACCGATCGGGGTCCGTCGGGATCGAGGGGGCCGCCGCGGGCCTGGCCAGCTCATGCAGCCAGGAAGGGGCCGGCGCGATCAGTTCAGGGTCAAAGCTCCCGGCCCGCCACTGGTAGCGGCGCCCCGAAGCGTGCAAGCTCGGAGGGGCCACAAGGTAAGAGCCCGGTCCCCGAACGTCCACATGAGCCAGCACCCCCACGGCGGGCGGTATGGGCCGCTCGGTCCGGTACCAGCAGTGCAGCCCCCCGGGGCGGCCCGTCTCAGCCGTGAGTGTCGCCGGCAGGCTCAGCCCTTCGGCATGCAAAGCTGCCAGCCCCTCGGGACCGTCCATGTCCACCGCCGCCAGCCAGGGAGGCACGACGGCGCCCACGTTCCACGAGCGGCCCGTCCTTCGCTCGGGACTCGCCCACCACCGGCGCAACGTCTCGGGGTCGCGGGTTGCGTCCTTCAGACCCGAGGGGGTCAGGAATGCCGCCGGATGCTTCCCGGGGGAGTCGCACGCAACCCCGCGCGAACAGGAGCACCCGCCACCCGGCGCCGCGGGCCAAAGCGGCAGCACCGCAACCCCGAACGCCGCGAGGTCCAGGACCGCCGCTAGGTACGCGCCGGGAGACATGATTACGCCCCCTCAGGGTCGGTCGCCCGCGAGTCGAGAAACGCGGTTAGGTCGCTTTCGAAGTACACCACCCGCCGGCCGACCTTGTGAAAGCGGGGGCCGCGGCCGCGGGAACGCCATGCCGGCAACGTCTGGGCGGACAGTCCCAGGAATTCGGCCGCCTCGGGGTCGTGGAACGCTCGGCCTCGGTCAATCTTCGCTTGCTTGGCAACCTGCATAGCTCGCCTCCAAGGTTGGGCAGCCTCGGTTGCCGCCCGTCCGTCGAAGACAAGCTATGTCTTTATGGAGCAGTAGTCTAGACGGGAATCAAACCGGTCTCGGGGGCTCGATTTCTTCCCGGGTCGCGATGGCGATGGCCAGGTCTCGTTCAAGTTGGCGGCGGTCGCAGTCCAAGCCGACCACGTCAAGGGCCGCATGCAGGAAGCGGTTTCGCTCAGCCATCCACCGCAAGTGCCCGCTCGGCCACCGTGAGACGTGGAACTCCCGGAAGATCGATTCCAGCCACGCTACCTGCATGCCGCGCACGGAGCGAGAATGTGGCCTGCCTTTCTTGGGGTGCTCACGACTGACCGGTTTGGCAAAACGGAGGGCCTCTTGCGTGAGCCTTGCCAGAGTCGCAGTTGCGGCATTTAGAATGAACGTGATGTGGTTCCTTTCCCGTGTGGGAAACTCAACAGAGACGATCTGGCGAAGGGCCTCAACCTCATCCGCCAATTCCGGAGCAAGCGCAGCAATGCGACGCGATCGCGCGGCCACCATCGCCGGCCAGTTGACGAGGCTATGCTCGACGTGCTCACGTAGAGGGGGGCACATGGCCAGCATGCGGCTGGCATCGTCGCGACGCTCAGGGGCGGGGTTGAGCAAGTCAAGTAACGCCCCGGGGTCGGTCACTGCCCACCCCCCGTGACGCCCGGGAAGGGCAGCACTCCCGCCGCCTCGGCCTCGGGCCGCATGGCCCCGGACTTGGGCAGCCCGGCCACGAAGTCCGCCGGCACGAGCCCCGCTGGGAGCAGCAGGGCAGCCGCCATCTTCTCCGAGGCAGCCGCGGCAGTGGCGGGGGTTACCTTCCGGTACCGGCCGAGCACGCTCTTGTCGACATGGCCTAGCAGGTGCGCGATAACGGCCGAGTCCACCCCGGCGTCAGCCGCGGCGGTGGCGGCAGTGCGGCGGCAATCGTGGGGCGTGAAGTCGGCCAGCCCGGCCGACGTGGCCGTGTCAGTGAAGGGCTCGCGCAGCTCGCGGCGGGGTTGCCCGTCTCGGCTCGGGAACACGTAGCCCGAGCGGGGCTTTCCGGTCCGCTCCCACCGCGCTCGGAGCACCCCGAGGGCCGGGGCGTTCAAGGGCAGTACACATTCCCGCCCGGCCTTCATCTTCTCGCCAGGGATGCGCCACGCCTTACCCTGCCAGCCCAGCTCTTCCCAGCACATGGCCCGCAGCGTTCCTTGGCGGGCCGCCGTGAGGCTCAGGACGGCCAGCAGTTCGCGGGTATCCTGCGCCGGGGCCGCCAGCACCGCGGCCCACCACGCGCGAAGCTCGCCAGCGCTCAGGTACCGCTCGCGGCCCGTCTCGCGGTTGGGCTTCACCCCGCGGCAGGGGTTGGGCAAGTCGGCCTCAACCTGGCCAGCCCAGAAGCTCAGGATGCCCGATAGCAACGCGCGTGCTCGGTTCGCTCCCACGGGGCCGGCCTTTGCGGTCAAACCCAGAAACCAGCGGGCCACTTCGGCACGGGTAAGGGAGTCCACCGCGCGGCTTCCGAACGTCTCTTCCAGGTGCTTCCCCCAGGTCCACACCTCGAAACGTACCGCCCGCTTCCGCCGGTCGTCGGCATGGGCCAGGCGGGCAGCTTGGTACCTTTCCCACGCTTCCGAGAGCTTCACTTGGGCTCGGGCCTTTGCCTTCGCGGCCCGCTTGGCCTGCACGGGGCTTCCACCTTCCCCGTACTTGCCCCCTTTTGCCTCGGCTTGCTTTCGGGCCTTGTCGCACTTCACGGCGGGCCAGCTCCCGAGGCTCAGATGCTCAGTCTTCCCGTCGTGCTTGCGGATCAGGTAGAACGTCCGCACCCCTGAGGGGTGGACACGTACCGCGAAGCCCGGGTACTTGCTGTCCCAGAACCACCACCGGCCGGACCGGGGCCTCAACCCCTCCACCACCTCTTCCGTGAGCAACCCCTCTTCCCGCTTACAGCCGGCTTTCACACCTCGGGGCATGGCGCCACCTCCGCCCTTTCTTCGCTTTCTTCGCTTCTTTCGCACAAACGGGCTAACCTCAGGCCACCACAGTATTGCCAAAATGCCCGCTTCAATGGCCACATTTCGGCTAACCTCGGGCTAACCTCGGCGGGCATAACAGGGCTCATTCTGGCCTCCTCCAACAATCAGGAGTATCGGCCTATCTGGTTACACTGTCAACCTTTGTGCAGGACTAACAAGGACGGGCATTCTCTCGCATCGGAGGCGCTATTCTGATTCAGGATCTTGTGGGCATTAGCCCTTGGGGGTTCGAGTCCCCCCTTTCGCACCAACAACTTGCAAGCCCCGGGCAACCGGGGCTTTTTCGTTGGTTCCCCCCATGTTCACCCTCGCAACCGACGTGCCTGGCCGCGACCCACCGGCACGCCGCCTATCGGCCGAGGACGATGTCGATGCCGGCAAGAACGGTGTCGAGCTCGCGCTCGGACAGCGAGCCGACCCGCTCGGTCAGACAGCTCTTGTCGAGGGTCACAATCTGCGAGACGTTGACAACCGAGTCCTCTGGAAGCCCCGAGGTCCTTGACGGCAGCAGCACGTTCCCCGGGGCATCGGCCCACCCGAGGTTGGTCGTCAAGGCCACGCAGACCACGGTGCCAATCCGGCTCCGGTTGAGGGCATCGCCCTGCACGACAAGCACGGGGCGACGGAAGCCAGGGCCCGAACCGGTGGGTTCCGCGAGGTCGGCCCACCACACCTCGCCCTGTGCGATCGCTACCATTCTGCTCGCCTCAGCGTCTCCAGCGCGGCCAGCGCCGCGAGCTGGTCATCCGGTCCGTCAAGGCGCTCGCACACCAAGTTCATCGCTTCTGTGACCGCGTCAGGCGTGTGCCGGGCAAGGTACTCCGCGACCGCCTCGCTGAAGAGCTGACTGCGGGACTTCCGCGCTTCCCGAGCGAACCGCTCGGCCTCGCGGAAGATCGAGTCCGGAACGGAAATGGCCGTCTTCATACCGAAAGTATAACCGCCGGCACCAGGCGATTCAAGAGACCCACTCCGATGGCTCCCGGTCGGGTCGCATTGCGCTTCGGGACCGCGTCCGCAACAGTTGACACGACTTCCACAACACCGCCGGCTTTCAACCCAAGTCGGTCTGGCGACCCGCAAGAAACGTCGGGCAGACCGCAGGCGCCCTGGCTTGCTCTCGCGGCATGGTCGGTGGCGTGGCCTTCAGGGGCCTGACCTGACACCTCAATAGTGTCGACAAGTGTGGACGTGGCACCTGACGTGATCAAGCAACCGCCGTGCAATGCCGGGGAGCTCGAATCGGAGCAGGTCACTCGGTCGCAGCGAGCGATCGCAGGCGGCGGCGCGGCTGCCTGGGGACGGCCACCGGCGCGGAAAACGCAGACGTGGCGCCGGCCTCGTCGGTCGCGGTCGCGGTCACGTTGCGGCCGGTGAGGTAGCGCGGCGACGTGCTGAGTGTGAAGGCGCCGTCCGGCCCGGCAGTCGCTGTCCCCTCGTACACGCGCCCCTCCGCCTCCAGGTCGGAGAACACCTCGACGACACACCCCGCACACGCGGTGCCGGTGACCCGCTGCGAGGTGACGGCCCCGAGCACCGGCGGAGACGGTGCCGCGGGAGAGAAGATATCGAGGCCGGCGGCGCCGTTGGCGTAGACCGAGTTGCGGCGCAGGCGGACGGCCGTGGAGGACCACTCGCCAACGCCAGCGCCGCCGTTGCCGGCGATCGTGTTGCCCTGAACGAAGGCACCGTCAACCTCGGCGATGTTGAGGCCGTTCTGAGCGTTGCCGGGGAAACCTGTCCCGGTTCCAGCGGCGCCGATGAGGTTGCCGAGGATGAAGACACTTCGCACGCCCGCCCCGACGATCGAGACGCCTGTACCCGTGGCGCCGCTAACCACGTTGCCCTCGGTGGGGCCCGCGCCCCCGAAGAGTGTCCGCACCGCGGCTCCGGTCTGGGTCCCTGACGAGATGACGACACCGGTCTCCACTGATCCGCCGGACCCTGGCCGGGGTGGTGACCCGGCTGGGTCGCTGCCGATTCGGTTGCCCACGGCGACCGCCTCGGCCGCGGCCAGCGCGAGACCCTGTTGGAGGTTGCCCCCGATCAGGTTGTCGGCGATGAGGTTGTGACCCTCGGTGAGCCCGATCCCCTCCCGCGCTGCCGGTCCGGTGGTCGCGATGACGTCGCCGTCGCTGCCAACACCGACGCGGTTCCCGACGACACGGTTGAATCGGCTCCCGATGTCCCACACGCCGATGCCGGCCAGGTCCGCTGTGACGACGTTCCCGGCGATCAGGTTGTCCGCGGTCACTGCGGAACCGATGCCGACGATGCTGGCGCCAACGCGGAGGCGGCCGGTGGGATCGGTACCGATCCGATTGCCGATCACGCTCTGGCCTCGGGTCGCCTGGAGGATCAGCTCCGACCCGCTGCCGCTGACCACGTTGGCCTCGCCAGCCTCCCAGCCGCCGATCACATTGCCGGGTCCGGCGTCGTGCACGAGAATGCCCACCGCCTGACCGCCGAGGCCGATCGTTCCCGTTGGGTCGGTGCCGACGAGGTTTCCGATGACTCTGTTGCCCCCAGCGGCCTGCCCGCTCAGGCCGATCCCGGTGTCAGCGTTGCGGTTGACCACGTTGCCCTCGCCGCTCGGCCCGCTGCCCCTGGACCGGTCGCCACCGATGGTGTTATTGGCCCCACCCACCATCATGCCGTTGGTGAAGCCGGTGATCTGCAGACCCATCACCCGGTTGCCGTCAGTGTTGATGCCCAGGCCCTGGGTGATGCCTCCCCCCGGGAACTCGCTGCCGTCCAGGATGACGCCGGCGTTGGAGGCGTCGACCGTCACCCGGTCGCGACATGGGCAGGCCAGAAGGCTCTTGACCCTGATCGCTGCTGGTGACGTCGGCGGAAAGACGGTGGGGTCGAAGGTGATCGTGTCGTCCTCCCACGCCGCGGCGAGCGCTTCGCGAAGCGTTCCGGGGCCGGCGTCCGCGGTGCTCGTCACGGTCAGCACCTGCGGCAATCTGCGGGACGCCGACGCGTGCGCCTGGCCGGGGGCGCTGCGCCGGGTTGGGGAAACCACCGCCGCAGCCCGCGGAAGCCCCGACGGCAAACGCCGCCGGACGTCGCCGGGGTGGCCCCCCGCAGCACGCGGCTGCAGCGCGGCTGCCGGACCGCCTCCGCTCGGCGCGCTCGCCTCGCGGATGGCTGCCGACTCCAGGCCGGACCGTTCGAGGACCACCAGTCCACCTTCGCCGGAGGCAAGCACGATCCGGTCGCCGGACCACGCAACGCCGGACGTGTACCCGGGTGTGCGGTAGGTGCTGACGATGCGTGGCATCGAGGGCTCGGACACATCGACCTCGATCAGGCCGTGGTCCCCGGCTGCCACGAGCAACGTGGTGCCGTCAAGACGCGCCCATTCGGGGAGCCCGGGAAGCGCAAGAGCGGACACCTCACGCGGGTCCGCCGGATCGTCCAGGCTGACGATCCGGAGGCCGCCGGGATGCGTGAGGAAGTAGGCGTATCCGGCGCCTGCCGCCACGGCCGCCGGCATGCCCGTCGAGCTTGGCACGTAGGTCGAGCGCCGCACCGGGCGGCGAGGGTCGGTGAGGTCGACGATCCATGCGCCGTCGGCGGCGCCGGTCACGATCGCCACCGTCCCGCTCACCGCCACCGAGTTGGTCGCGCCACCCGAGAGGTCGTCGAGGGCGCCCACTACCGTCGGGCGCGCGGGGTCCGCGATGTCGATGACCTGGAGCCCGGCCTCCTCGGCGACGAGCACGAGGGAGCCAATCGCGGCGAGATCACGCATTCCGCGCAGCCGAACACTCCCGACCTCGCGCGGCGCGCCGGGCACCGAGGGATCCACGACCGCGAGCCGACCGCCACCCAGGTCCCCGCCTCCGACCACAACGTGGGTGCCTGCCTGGACGACCCTGGTGGCGAACCCGGGCAGGTCGAGCCGGCCGATTTCACGCGGACCGTCGTCCAGCGTCACGACCCGCAGCCCCTGGCTTGCTGCCGCGACGAAGGCGAGATTGCCAGCGACGGCCACCGACCAGGCGCTGACGAGCGGGTCGATCACCGAGATCGTGGCGAGCTGTGTCGGCGAGGCCAGGTTGATCAGGTGCAGGCCGTCGTCTCGCACAGCCAGATACGCCCGCCCGCCGGAGGCGGCGACACCGGAGGAATGGTGGACCCACGGCACCTCGTAGGCGCCGGTTTCATGGAGGTGCCGCGGGTCGGCGACATCCACCGCACGCAGGCCCTGGGAGCCGTCCGCAACCAGCAGTGTCGAGCCGGAGAGTGCGACCCCGTAGGCCCAGCTCGGCAGGATGAGTGATGCCAGCTCGACGGTCCGCTCCGGCGCTGAGATATCGAAGGTGCGGACGCCGCCCCAGGCGTCGGCGAGATACGCGACGGAGCCTGCAACCAGGACATCCCGGGCGAACCCGGGGGTATCGAGGCAGGCGACTTCGCGCGGGTGCTGCGGGTCCGAGACATCGGCGACGAGAAGGCCGGAGCCAGCGGCGGCCACGAAGGCGAGCTCGCCCTGGACGGAAACGTCGAAGGCGAAGCTCATGTCAAAGGCGGATCCCTCAGGGACCGGGCGGGCCGGATCCGAAACATCCACCACGCGCACACCAAATGGGCCGTCGGCCAGGTACGCGTGGCCGCCAACCACCGCGATCCCCTCCGCCGAACCGGGCGAGTCCCAGTGGCCGAGAATCACCGGTGAGGCCGGGTCGGTGATGTCGACGACAAACAGGCCCGCCGAGCCGGCGGCCGCATACGCACGATTCCCGTTCACCGCGATGCCGAGGACGCGATCGCCGAGCGGCGGGGTCGCGCCGAGCTCTCGCGGTGCGGCCGGCTGCGCGACGTCCCAGATGACGAGCCGACACCCGACTCCGACAAGCGTCACCGAGTCCCTGACGGCGACAGCCATCGTGGGGCCGCCGACCTGGCCCGCCATCCGCCACCTCGCGCTGGACGTCGGCAGGAGGGGCGCCGCAAGCCCCGACGACGACGCGGCCATGACCAACCCAACCACGGACAGGCTCAAGCGCATCACGGCCTCCGACCTTGGCTCCGGTAGCCGATCACATCATGATCGTTCCCCACGCGGGTTGCCAACGCCCCCGCGCGGCAGCGCGGGTCGGACCGGCATGGGCGCTGGCACAATGATTGTGCCATCGCGGGGCCCTGACTACCGGGGTTCGGGATCGGTTGCCGGGAGGCATGGCCCACTCCCCCGGACCAGGCTTGCGCTCCCGCCATCGCCAGCGCTGCCGTGCCAGCTCCAAGGACCCTGGCCGGCCGGGTGACCGAGGCTTCGAGCAGGTCCCAGGAGGAGGTCTGCAGACCCGCCGGCCGGCTGCGTCCCGTCGTGCCCGGCCGGTCTCAGCCGGGGCGCCTGCGGCCGACCCGGGCGGTCGGGGGCGGGGCGTACCCGAAGCGGAGCATGAACGCGGGCATGCCGGGGAGACCGGCGGATGCCAGCATCCGCTCGAGCTCCCGCAGGGCCTGCGGCGCGCCGAGCCTCGTCAGGGAGCGGACCAGGTCGGGAGCCCCGAAGGCAAGCGCGAACCGCAGGCCCGGCAGCGACATCATCGGCTGTGTCGCGAGGCCGTGCCGGGACAGCTCGAGCCAGACGCGCTGCGCCGCGCGCCCGATACCCAGGGTGTCGCTCCACGGGTCGCGTGTCGGGACGACGAGGGCCAGCCCGGCCGAGCTGCGCACGAGCTTCCTGGTGTACGCGCCGAGCATGCGCGCCCCGCCCGACAGTGCGAAGAGCAGGTCCGGCGTGAAGCGCATCGCGCGCAACGCCAGTCGCTGGTGGGCCGCGGCCTCGAGCGACCCCAGGGACATGCCCTCGTCGGCCGTCGCGTTCCGCGGCAGGTCGAAGCGGACGTTGCCGAGGAAGGCGTGGCGCATGGCGGGGTCGGCGAACATGACCGTGTCGCCCCTCGCGATCCGGTCCGCCGCCTGCCGCACAAGGGCCCGGTCGGTGACCAGGCGGACCTGCACCCCGGGCAGCTCGGCCGTCGCCCGCTCCAGGCTCGACCGCGTCGCCGCGTCGAGCGGGCGGCCGTCGAAGACGCGGCGGTTGCTGACGCGACCCCGGACGGCGGCCTCCAGCTCGGGTGGTCCCCCGACCGGCCGCTGTCCGCCCAGCACGACGCTGGCGACGCGCGTCGCCACCTCCGGACCGTCCGCGGGGCACACCTCGACGGTGACCCGGCGGCCGTGCGCCGCCGCGAGGGTGGACACGTTCTCGACCGCGGCGCCGCAGGCGATCAGCGCCATCTGCTGTCCGGCGTTCATCGGCGAGCGGTCGCGCGCCGGGTCCAGCACGACGTCGATGGCGCGCCGCCCCGCGTCGTACTCGAATCGCCACGGCTGGGTGTTGTCGCCCGAGGGCGCCCAGACCGCCGCTTCGAGGAGCCGCTCGACCTCCCCGGGTGAGGGCGCGTCGCCGTGGAGCGCGCCGCCGGCGATCATTCCGCGCTCCCCGCCGCGGCGGCGCCGTCCATCGCGGCCAGCAGGTCGTCGATCGGGACGACCTCGTGCCGCACGTCGAGCGCGTCGACGACCAGCACCCGGGGCAGACAGAGGGGTTCTCGCCAGCCGACGCCCGCTCGCGCCGTCAGCGCGACGACGACCTCGGTTGCCGAGAACACGGCGCACATGGCCGGGCCGATCGCGATCGAGGGGACCTTGCCCCGTGGCAGCTCGCGGTTCATCGCCTCCAGCGTCGGCGCCGCGAAGAAACGGCCCATCGTCGCGGGCAGACCGCGCTGCCCGACCAGCCGCAGCAGCGAGAGGAACGGGTCCATGGCCGCGCCGCCCGGCACCGAGGCCGCGATCAGCGTGCCGAACCCCACGGCGGGCGAGCTGATGCAGTAGGCGCGGCGTCGGGCCTGCTCGAACAGGGCGGCCCGCAGCTCGAGGGTCACGGACAGGTCGAGGCCGTCGACGACGATGTCCGCCGGCTCGACCAGCGCCGCGACGTTGTCCGCGCGGACGCCCTCGGGCACGACCTCGATGCGGACCTCAGGGTTGATGCGCGTCAGCAGCCCCGCGTAGTGCTCGGCCTTGTTGGCGCCCATGGCGCTGGTGTCGGCGGCCCACTGGCGGTTGGCGTCGGGCGGGTCGAAGCACCCGGGATCGGCGAGGACGAAGCGGCCGATCCCCATCCGCGCCAGCAGCACGGCGGTGGCGCCGCCGACCCCGCCGCAGCCGGCGACGAGGACGCAGGCGTCGCGCAGGCAGGCCACCGCTGCGGGCCCGATGAGGCGCTGCGTGCGGTCGAGGAAGAGCGAGCTGTATTCGGTGTCTGGCATGGGAGGACCTTTCAAGCGCGGGCCTAGCGCACGGCCCCGCTCTCCGCGCGGGCGGGAGGCGCCGGGTTCTGCTCCAGGAAGAGCTGGTAGTCGTCGGGCGGGGTGGGACGGGTGATGGCCATCTCGTCGATCCTGACGCCGAACTCCCTGGCGCTGCGCGTGACCTGGGCGCCGAGCAGGACACGGTGGCGGATCATCGCGTCGACGAGCGGGAAGGCGACGCGCCACATCAGGCGGCTCGCCTTGCCGCGCCGGATCAGGGTGGAGAACTCGGGCGCGTACGGGTTGTAGCCGAGGTTCTTGAGATCCGAGTACATGAGCAGCCACTGGAACGGGCTGTTCGAGAAGATCGGGTTGGCGTTGCGCCGGCGGGCCACGAAGCCGAGCCTCTGCACGGTGCGGATCACCTCGAGCTGGTCGTACTCCCAGGCGTGGAACGGGGCGATGTAGCGGGGGAATCCGGTTCCCTCGGGGAACTGCCGCGGGTTCCAGAACAGCGCCAGCTCGGACGCGCTGAACAGGCCGCTGTCCCTGAGCACGGAGGGCGTCCAGTCGAACTCGCTGATCTTGCGCCGCGGCATCTCGTAGAGCATCCAGTCGGGGTCCGGTTGCCCGGGCGAGTAGCCGGCGAAGACGACGGGGATCCCCTTCTCGGTGGCCAGGCGCAGGGCGTAGCCCTCGGTGAGCGGTGCGGAGACGTAGCACACGGTGCGCACGGCGCCGCGCGCGTCCTGGTTGCGCAGGAGGTACGCGAAGAACTTGCGGTAGAAGCCCATCGGCGGCCTGAAGGTGACGTGGTCGACGTCGAGGCCGTCGATGGTGCGGTGGATGTTGTCCCAGCCGGCTGGCGGGATGTCCAGGTCGCAGGTGAACGCCAGCACCTTCAGGCCCAGCTCCTTCTTGAGCTTGTAGAGCATGTAGATGCTGTCCTTGCCGCCCGAGAAGCAGGCCAGGCAGTCGTAGGCGGCGCGGCCGCGGCAGGCCTCGATCGTCTGCTCGAGGTCCGAGGCGAACGCGAGTCGCTGCCGCTCCCCGGCTGCCGGGTCGGAGGTGTCCTCGACACGGCACAGGGCGCACACGCCGGCCGCGTCGAGGTCGGCGCCGGGGACGACGGAAGGGAGCAGGCATCGCACGCACGTGGGCATGGGGGCTCCTTGTCAGGTCCGCGGGGTGGTGGGCAGCAGCGCCTCGATGCCGGCGCGGGAGACCTTCGCACCGAGCTCGGCTGCGAGCTCCCGCATGACCGCGTAGCCGAGGCGCGGCCGGGCATTCATGAGCTTCTCGAGGTCCTCGAAGTCGATGGCGACGACACGGCTGTCCTCGGTGAGCACGACCTCGACGAGGCGCTCGCGGCGTCCGATCAGCGCCATCCCGCCGAAGGCCTCGCCGGGGGTGAGCGCGCCGAAGGTGACGCCGCCGCGCGCGACCGTGCCCGCGCCCGAGACGAGGATGAACATCCTGGTGGCCGCGGCGCCCTGCTCCACGAGGCGGGTCCCGGCCGGGTGGTCGGCGATGCGGCACAGCCGGGCCAGCGCGTGGCGGTCGCCGTCCGGCAGGGCCCGGAACAGCGCGGCGTCGCGGGTCGCCTGCTCGATCTCGGCGCCGATGATGCGGTCGTCCATCGACTTCTCGACCACCTCCTTGATGATGCGGCTCGCGTTGGTGAGGCGCAGGTCGCCGGCGTCGTAGGGGCAGGTGAGCCTGGCCATGCGCACGATGTCGACCCGCTCGACATGGTCGAAGGCCATGGAGGGGCAGTACGCCACGGGTACGAACCCGAGGCGCTGGAGGGTGCGCTGCACCTTCGGCGAGAACGCCGAGACATCGACCTCGATGTAGGCGGCGCCAAGCTCCTCCCGGGCCACCCGCTCGACCGCCGCGAGCAGGAAGCCCTTGACCGCGTCGTTGAACTCGACGAGCTCGAAGACCCGGACCTTGTTGTCGATCGGGTCGTTGACGAAGCCGATGGCGCCGACGACCGCGCCGTTCTCACGCGCCACGAGGTACTCGGTTTGCGAGTTGGAGATCTGGAAGAACCCGTGGGACAGGGAGATCTTGCCGCCGAAGACCTCGCGGTTCTTCAGCCTGCCGCGCTCGATGCGGAGCAGCGGGGCGAACCCGCTGGTGGTCAGCCGCTCGAGCTCGAACGTCGCGTCGGTCGGGTAGCCCATCTCCTCCTCGGTGACGATGACGTCCTCCGCGAGCCCGAGCCCCGAGAGCACCGTCTTGGCGAGGAGCGCGACCTCCGGGATCACGCGCGGGTGGTTGCGGCGCAGCTCCAGCGCCATCCCCTGGAGCCGGATCAGCAGCATCGTGCTGGCTCGCTTCGTGCCATCGAAGTACTTCAGGGGCTCGTAGCCGGCCACCGTCCAGCCCATGTCCTCGAGAATCCTCTGACTACCGCGGTGCGCGGTGCGTGCCTCGCAGAAGAGGAACTGCACGCGGTCCTCGGTCTCGGCGTAGAGCGCCCGGCAGAGGTCCGTCGTGTAGTCCTGGCTGCGGGTCCGCGAGCCGGGCGCCGCGACGAGCCGGCCCCCCTCGCCGACCATGTCCTCCATCGCGCCCACCGACAGGTTGACCGTGGCCGTGATGGCGATCCGGCCATCGATCTCGCCGACATAGACGATCGTGCCCTCGTCGTAGACGAGCCCGGTGATCCAGTCGGTGTCGTAGAAGCCCTTGAACGGGTAGCCCTGCCCGTACGCCTCGACGAAGAGATCGCGGATCCGCTCCACGTCCGAAGCCCGCGCCCGCCGTGCAGTGAACATCGCTCGACTCCTTGCGGTTCCCCGAGGTCCCGCCCCCCGCTGCCCCCCCGGGCCGTGCTCTCGGAGTCGTGAGCTCCGGCCTTCTCCGAGGTCGGGTGTCCCATTCTAGCCTGCGTCGCTCACCGGGGGCTGGCCGGGGTGTCAGGGTGTGGACAGCCGCCCGGGGACAGCGGAGAGCGGGGTGGCGTTGACCCGCTCGTGCAGGTCGTGGGTGCGGCTGCCGGGGTAGACAACCCGGAGCCGCTCCAGCTTGAGATCCTCGAGCGCGATCGGGATGGGTACCACGGCCACCGATATCGACACAACTCGGGATACAAGGTTGGTCTCGGCTTCACCCCATCGGCCAAGAGGCCCGGGCAGGGGGCACCGTCCGGGTTGTAGGTGGTGTTGCCTGCCCTCGCGCGGCATGGCCAGAGACTCCACCTTCTTGAATCTGGTCAGGCACCGAAACAAGGTCGATAAGTGTGCACGTGGTACCCCAACATCGTCGCTTGACAACCCCAACATCCAGGGGAAACCTGCGCCGGCTGCCGACGTAGAATGCTCGCGGATCTTCAACCAAGCTGATGGGACCGAAGCTCCTCGCTGCGGGATTCCTGACCTGCCACGTGGCTCGCGCGCGGGCGGCCGGAGGCGGCTGGCCGCGCCGCAAGGAGGGAAACCCGCCCTGCCAACCCACCGACCGCCAGGCCGGCCATCTCCCGCCGAGGCCCGGAAGCTCCCCGGCCCCTGCCAGGGCATCCCGGACGGCCAACCCGGCGACCCACGGAGGCTCGCGATGAGGAACCGGCTCACCCCACTCTGGATCGCGCCTGTCACCCTGCTCGCGGTGGTGGCCGTCCCGCCCCCGTCGCCGGGCGCGGACACGCCACCGCCCCGGGAGCCGGCGAGCGCCAGCTCGTCCGACGGTCGCATCGCCTTCTACTCCTCGCGCGACGGCAACGCCGAGATCTACGTCATGAACGCCGACGGCTCGGATCAGCGCAGGCTCACCTTCTCGGCATCGGAGGAGGAGGCACCCAACTGGTCGCCGGACGGAAGCCGGCTCATCTACAGCTCGAACCAGTCCGGGCGCTTCCAGGTCTGGGTGATGAACGCCGACGGCTCCGACCAGCGCCCGCTGACAGACACCTCGTGGAACGAGCTGGCCTCGGACTGGTCCCCGGACGGCTCCACGATCGCCTTCTCCAGCAGCCGTCACGACCCCAACCCGAGCCGGTGCTGGCCCATGTGTACCTGGCAGCTCTACCTGATGAACGCTGACGGCAGCGGCCAGCGCCGGCTGCTGAGCAGCTCGGGCAGCGACCACGCCCCGCGCTGGTCCCCGGACGGCAGCCGGCTGCTGTACTACTCGGCGCGGGGGGGAAACTGGGACATCTACGTGGTGAACGCGGATGGCACCGGCGAGCAGCGGCTCACCACCACGACCGAGTGGGAGGCTCTCCCCACCTGGTCCCCCGACGGCTCGCGGATCGTCTTCTGCACGATGACGGCGGGGACCTACGCCAACCGCGGCATCTCCGTCATGAACGCCGACGGCACCGGCATGCGTGCCCTCATTCCCGGCTCGAGCCGCGTCAACGAGGACCCGGTGTGGTCCCCCGACAGCTCCGAGATCGCCTTCCAGTCCAACCGTACCGGGCCCTATCAGATCTTCGTGATGAACGCCGACGGGACCAACCAGCGCAACCTCTCGAGCAACAACGCCAACGAGTACTGGCCGAACTGGCGGCCGCGCCCGGCCCCCTCGCCGACGCCGACCGCGACTCCGACCGCAACGCCGACCCCGACCCCCACGCCGACTCCCGGACCGCGAGTCCGCCGCCGACTGCAGCGGGCACCGGCGAGCCCGGGCTCACCCGGCGAGTGACCTGACGAGGTGGCGTCTCCGCCGAGACAGGCGAACGGTGCCCTTCCCATCGTGGCGATCAACAAGGGACGCGCTGTCCTCCCACTGCCTCGCGCGCCGTTGCCTCCCGCCGGCGCATCGGACCCGGCTCGTCTCGCAACCTCGTCTCGGATGCAGAGGTCGAACGCCCGCCCGCTTCGCGCCACGAGAGCGGCGGGAGAAGCAAGTTCTCGAGGCTCAACACGAGCCCTGGCTCGACCGCCCGATCGAGGCTGCTACTGGCCGGCTGAGCGGATCGTTCCCTGGACGGTTGTGGGGTCGTTGGTCAATGGGTCTATCGTCGACACGGAGCCGGACCATCGACCGTCCGCCGTGACGACCAACAGCGCTGTACCGGGGTAGGTGCCGAGAAGCGCCCCCAGGTTGTTGAACTGGTCGTAGGCTCCGGCCTCGATCCGTCTGCCCCCGACCTTGGTGCCGATCCTCAGAGTCACGTTGATCGCCTTCGAGTCGAGGTTCTGGACCAGGAGGTTCGAGCGTGGGTTGACGGTGGTGTTCTGGAACGCCTGCACGGGAAATAGCACGTTGTCCTGTGCAGTGAAGGCCCGGTCACTCACCAGCGGCGTGCAGTCCTGGCCGAATGTGCCGTGGGTCCCCTGGCTGAAGGTTCGCACCCACGCCAGCGCCCTGCCTGTTACTCTCAGGGTTCCGCTCCCGTCTGGAGCACCGATAGCCTGAATGATGTCGGAAACGAGGCGGACCTCCCCGGAAGCGAGCGTATAGCGTGCGCTGCCGACAGGTGCCCCCGTGCCTTTGGCGAGCACTTCCAGAAGCACCTGCTCCGGACCTTCACCAGTCCCCAACAGTGTGGCCTCGGACCGCCAGACTGAGAGGTTCTGTCCGGAGCCGCGGGTAACGCCGGGGAAAAGGACCGGGCCGGCCTGGGACCGGCGCACGCCACGGACGGTGGTGGGGTCGTTGGTGTCCGGGTCGATGGTGGACACGTAGCCGGCCCAGCGACCGTCGGCCCTCACCGACAGGACGCTGGCCCCTGCTGTCGAGCCGACCGTCGCACCCACACCATTGACCTGATCGAACTGAAGCGCCTCCACACGGTAGGTGACTTGGGCGCCACCGATGGTCAGTACGAACGTCGTCGGTCGAGGCTCGAGGTTCAGCAGCAGGAGGTTCGAGCGGAACCCGGAAGCGCTGCTCGCGGGAGCGTTGATGGCGAACAGAGCTTCTTCATCGAACTCGAACATGTCCTCGGCGTGCGGCGGGACGCTCTGACCGTACGTCCCGGTTGGCGTGGAATTGAAGGTGCGCACCCAGGCCGTGGCGCTGCCGCAGACGCGCAGGACTCCCGATCCTTCGGTGGCGCCGAGCTCCGTGTACAGGTCGGCTATCGACCGCATCTCTCCGGGAGCCATCGAGTAGGACCGTGCCGCGGCAACGGCGCTGCTCTTCTTGGCGTGGATCTTGAGCTGGACTGTCTGCGACGACGAGGTCGGGTTGAAGAGACTCACCTCGGAGCGCCAGTCGGACCCAAGGTTCCCACTCTGACGGGCTACACCCTGGAACAGAGCGTCGCCGGCCTCGATGATGAGGGAGAAGGTCGCGGTGCTCCGGGCGCCGAGTGCGTCGCGGACCTCCACGCCCACCGGGAACGCACCACTCTTCGTTGGCCAGCCGCTCAGGACGCCTTCAGCCAACAGGACGAGGCCAGACGGCAGGGAAGAGGAGGCCGTCCACACGTAAGGTGGCTCACCACCAGTGGCCGCAAGCGCGCAACTGTAATCCTGGCCCGTTCTGGCGGCGGGGAGGGCCGTGGTTTGGAGCGCGAGAGGCTGCGTGTACGTGAACGCTCCGACAAGGGTGGCTTGCTGGCCGCCCGGGTTGGTGACGACGACGTCCGCCAGCCCGGCGCCTCCCGCGCCGGTCGTGGTGATGATCGTGGTCGTGTCGAGCACCGTCGCCGGCTGGGCCGAGGCGCTCCCGATCGCGACGGTGGCATCGGCCTTGAAGCCGACACCGCTGATGGTGACTGGAGTCCCACCGGCGACCGACCCGAATGCTGGTGCGATGGCGGAGACCTGGATGGAGCTCGAGGTGCTGCAGGCCGTCCGCATGATCGACGAGTTGTCCCCGAAGCCGTAGACCCGCCCTCCCTCGGCAAGCAGGACATTCACGACGCCAGGAAGCCTCTGAACCGGATCCCATGTCTTACCGTCCGCGCTCGAGCTTGCCCCTTCAGAGCTGGAGGCGTAGAACCGACTCCCGTCCCAGACCACCGCGGTGGGGCGGAAGCCGGTCGCGAGGTCGGTCGTGAGCCGCGTCCACTCCTGACCATCCGAGCTGGTAGCGACCAGAGGTTCGGGCGGACTTCCGGCCAGGGTGCCGACGGCCATGAAGAGCGATCCGTTCCAGGTCGCCGAGAAGAGCTGCCAGTTGTCGGCAGGAAGTGGCCGCTTGACCCATGAGACGGCGTCGGGGCTCGTGTACACGAAGCCCCCCCAGGACTTCCAACCGGCGAGGAGCATCGAGCCGTTCGAGCGCAGGAAGGTGCCGAGGTTCTCCTGACCGGCGTAGGCAACCTCCCATGAATCCCCATCGCGGCTCGTCCATGCCCTGCCCGAGCCGATCGCGACGAATCGCGTTCCGTCCCAGACCAGGTCGACGACCATCATGTCGTCCTGGATGACCCTGGACGACCAGTGGAAGCCGTCGTCGCTCCTCGCCAGCAAGCCCTGACACATTGAGTTGGTCCCAGCCGCGACGAAGCGACTGCCGTTCCAGGCCACCGCGCTGAATCCGCTCAGCTCGTAGACCCCTGAAACGGAGGTGCCCTGCCAGCGGAGGCCGTCGTGGCTGGTCAGCAGGCGTCCCCCATCGCCCACGGCGACCATGGTGGAGCCGTTGCTGACCGCGGCCGTCAGGGCACTGGCCTGGTCGGGCGTGCGTACTGTCCAACGCAGGCCGTCCGGGCTCGTGAGGATGCCGACCGCGCCGCCGGCCACCGCCTGGTTGCCGGTCCAGATGAGGCTGGGCAGCCGTTCCCACCCACGGTTTGCCCCGTCCATGCTGTCCTTCCAGGTCAGACCGTCGGCGCTGCTGTAGATACCGTAGGAGTTTGTGGCGACGTATCGAGCGCCGGTCCAGATCATGGCGAACCACCAACATGAGCCGCTGCCGGTGGTGGGCTGCCTGGTCCAGACGACCGCGTCGGGGCTGGTGAGCACGTAGCTGCCGTCTCCGCCGCCGGCCAGGTACCGGCTGCCGCTCCATGCCACCGCGCCGATCCGGTTTCCATCCCCGAGTGTCCGCGTCTCCCAGGACGTCCCGTCCGTGCTGGTCATCACAGCCGACGTCCACTGGTCGAAGGCAAGGAACTGCCCACCAGCCCATACCACTCTGCTCAGATTCGTAATGCTGTTCACGATCTTCCAGGTCGCACCGTCGGTGCTCCTGAGTGCGTATGGGTACCCCAGAGCAATGGCCACCGTGCCGTTGGATGCGATAGATCTCAGCTCGCTGTAACCAGGAGTGATGGGCGACTCCTGGGGAGTCCACGCGGACCCGTCGGGGCTGGTGAGAATGACCTCGCCGACCGCGATGAACTTGTCGCCGGCCCAGGTCACAGCCAGGAGCTTCTTGCTCGAGGAATAGACCGTCCGCCACCTCACCGCGTCCGGGCTCGTGAAGACCAGGCCCCTGGAGTCGACCGCGACATAGAGATCGTTGGCGAAGGCGATATCGCGGATGTCGCGCATCGGTACGGTCGGGTGGACCTGCTCCCATGTGGCGCAGCCAGCCAGGGCAGCGACCGCATGCCGGGGTCGGGGCGAGCCCGCCGCGGCGGCAACGTTGTCTGCTCGACAACACGTCAGCGCGGCAACCGTGACGACAGCGGCAGCGAACCGGTTCAATTGCATGGCTGGAGCCCTCCCCCTGCGGCTTCCCACGAGGCGACGCGAGGATATCAGCTCAGCTCCCGTTGAGGCTCCTGGAGCGCTCTGGCTGATTCGCAGGAATGCTCGGATGACACCAGGTCCCACGATCCCCTGCTCGGTGGAGCCCGCCTGAGTCAAGACCGCCCGTATCGCCTGCGGTGTGTCGACAGGTGTGGACGTGGCACACCCGCACCCTGCTTCGATGCCGAGAAGGGACGCTCGAGCCATCGCCGCACGCGGCACGCTGCTCACGGTCGGGGCGCCACGCGGGCGCCACCGACCGCGTGCGATTCGACACGCTCCTGCCGTTCTGCCCGGGCACCCGGCCCGGTCTGCTCGCCGCAGGTTCCGCGCGACAGGCTCCTAGGGGCGCCTCGCGAGCCAGGCTGCGCCGACGGCGAGCAGGAGCAGCGCCAGCGTCGCCAGGCCGAGCGATCCGAGCGCCGGATCGGTAGATCGGTACCTGATCGGTACGATCGGTACCTGGTATCACAGATCGGTAGCTGATCGGTACCTGATCGGTACCTGATCGGTACCTGGTATCACACTCCTCACACTCTCGGGTGATTTGCTCATCAGGCTGAGGCCGATCGACCTTGTCGGGCTCGTGTTGGCTGCGACGTTGGCCCTTGAGCTGAATCTCCCAGCCCTGCGTCGCGGGACCGGTGAGAGGGAACGACGCGCGGATCGGTCGCTGAGCTGCGGCGGCCGGTGTGCCTACCTTCCGGCCGATCAGGCTTCCGTCGAGCGATGGACCAGGCGGGCTGTGCGCCCCGTGGTGCGGCGAAATGGGCACGAACCTTCGGGCTCTTCCTTGCGTTGGACGCGGTAGCGATCCTGCCGTGGGTCGCGGCCGGGAGGTCGCATGCGTCGGACAGTGCTGGTCATCGCTCTCACGCTCGCCTCGGTGCTCATGGCCCCCTCCGTGCTCGGCTCCGGCCCCCCCGCGGAGACCCTCCGGCGGGCGAACGCCGCCTTCCAGGTCCTGGATGGTCGCGGGTTCGCCGGCAGCTACGTGCTCTCCACCCATGTGGTGGTGTCGGCGCCCGGCGAGGACGGCCCGGAGGACTCCCTGGAGGTTCAGGAGGTCACCGTTCGTCCTGACGGCACCAGGGAGACACGGCTGGTCCGCGCGGTTGAGGACGGCCGTGACGTCACCGCGGAGCGGTCGGAACGTCACAACGGCCAGCGGGAGCATGCCCAGCACGACGACCACACGGAGATCGACATCGACCTCCTGCCCCTCGGCCCCAACGGCGGCCGCTACGTCTTTGCCACGCCCCGCCAGCGCGATGGGTTGCTGGTGGCAGCGTTCCGCCCCACCAGCAAGGCGAGGGACGACGAGCGGGACGACGAGGAAATGCTGGGTCGCGGCGAGGTGGCCTGGGACCCGGCCACGGGCGATCCGGCGTGGATCGAGGTGGGTCCCGATGTCGCCCCGCCGTTTGTCTCCAAGCTGATCATCCGCTTCGAGTTCGCGCGGGCCGGCGAGATCCTGTACCCGCGGCTCGTGCACACCAGCACGCGCGCCGGGGTTCCCCTCATCCTCAAGGTCAGGGTGGACGTGGACATTGAGGTCTCTGACGTGCGTCCGCACCCCGAAACCGGCTCTGCAGTCATGTGAGAGGACCGCCCGCAAATCATGCAGCCTCCCGGTCGTCGATCGGCATGATCGGCACCAGATCCGCCACCCTTTTCACTCTTCACGACGCACGTGGGTGTATGCAGGCCAAGGTAGGGGGCTTCCCCGGTCTGCCCGATGCGAGGATCTGCAAGGCCCGGTTTTGACGACTCGGACCCAGCAGCCCGAAATGGCGACACCCGTTCCGGCCGGGGTGTCAGGGTACGGACAGCCGCTCGGTGACAGCCCAGAGCGGGGTGACGGTGACCAGCTTGTGCACGTCATAGGTGCGGCTGCCGGGGTAGACGACCCAGAGTCGCTCCAGCTTGAGGTCCTCGAGCGCGATGTGCATCGAGCGCGTCATGCCCGGGGCGTCGGCGTACTTCAGCTCGACGCCGAGCCTACGGCCCTGCTGGAACAGGAGGAGGTCGAGCTCGGCACCGCCGTGACTTCCCCAGAAGTACGCCTGGGGCCCTGCCATGCGGGAGAGGATCTCCTCGAGGGCGAAGCCCTCCCACGATGCCCCGAGCTTCGGGTGGGAACGCACGTCGTCGAGGGTGGGAAGCTGCAGCAGCGCGTGCAGCAGGCCGCTGTCCCGCAGATACACCTTGGGCGAGCGGATCTGCCGCTTGGCGACGTTCTCGTACCACGGGGGCAACACCCGCACAACGAAGGCGCCCGCCAGGATGTCGAGGTAGCGCCGGGCCGTCATCTCCCCGAAGCCGAGCGAGCGGCCGATCTCGGCAGCATTCCACACCTGGCCGTGGTAGTGCGCCACCATGGTCCAGAACCTGCGCAGCGTCTCGGCCGGCACGCGGATGCCGAGCTGTGGCACGTCCCGCTCGAGGAAGGTGCGGATGAAGTCGCGACGCCACCCGAGGCTGGCCCCTTCGTCTTCAGCCAGGAAGGACCGCGGGAAGCCGCCTCGCGACCACAGGGTGTCCCGTCGCCGGGCGCCGACCTCCGTCAGTGAGAACCCACCGAGATCCACGAACCCGACGCGACCGGCCAGAGTCTCGGAGACACCCTTGACGAGCGCCGGCGAGGCACTGCCGAGCAGCAGGAATCGCACCGAGCTCCCGGACCGGTCCACGAGTACACGCAGCAGCTCCCACAGCTCCGGCCGTCGCTGCACCTCGTCGATCACGACGAGGCCCGCCAGGCTCTCGAGGACGGTCAGAGGAGCCGACAGGCGCTGCGCATCCCGTGGGTCTTCGAGGTCGAAGAAAGTGCTGGGCTCCCCCTCGGCCAGCATCCGAGCCAGGGTGGTCTTGCCGGACTGCCTGGGACCGAGGACCGCGACGACTGGATGCACGCGAAAGGCGTCACGAACCCGCCGGAGCGCGTCTGGGCGATCTATCATGGCTCACTCTACCATGAAATACCATTACATGATGATGGCTTTGCGCGAATCACAACCCATCGGGGAGTGTGCTTACGTGCTGTCTCCAGCCCTTTCGACAGAGCAGGCACACCACGGCCCTGGAAACGACCAGCCAGGATAGGTAGCGAAAGGTACCTTGGGTGATCGGTACCTGATCGGTACGATCGGATCGGTTCCTGGTATCTCGTTTCCTTCAGTGTGCGCGAGCACTCCGCTCCATAAGGCGCGAGTCGCGCGGTCACGACCGGGTCGGGTGTGAGCTGATCGGTCCAGACCGGCATCAGCTTCCCCTCGTGGCCGACCACTCGTCCATCCTGAACTCGCAGCTTCAGGTAGCCGAGGCGCGTGCCGTAGCCGTAGGTCTGGACAACGAGCGTGCCTGTCGTCGGCGTGACGATCGGCGTCTCGATGCCGCGGTGGGCGTGGCCGCCGATCAACACGGCGATCCCCGGCACGGCCTCTGCCAGGCGGATGTCCTCGTCGGCGTCCCTCTGCACCTCGGGGCGAGCTTCGGCGTCACTCTGCACCGGTCCGGTCTTGCCCTGGTGGGCGAGCACGACCACGAGGTCCACGGAGCCCTGGAGCTCCTTCATCCCCTCGGCGACGGCCTCGACCGGGTCAGTGAACTCCAGGTCCGCGATCCCGGCGGGCAGCGCCACGCTGCGAGCATCGAGCCCGATGACACCGATCACTCCAATCCGCACACCGTTCCGCTCGACGATCGCCCAGGGGCGCGAAAAGCGGTGGCGAGTGCCCTTGTGGTAGATGTTGGCTCCCAGGGTCGGAAAACCCGCAGGAGCAGTGCCAGGTCCGCCACTCTTGATACTCTTCGGTGCTTCGCGGGTCTGAGTCGAACCGCGCCAGGATCATGGTGAACACCTCAGCCCAAAGTCGAGAGCGGTGCTTCTCAGCAGGCCACTCGACCTGGCGCCACGCCAGCCTCCTGGAGTGTCAAGAGTGGCGGACCTGGCACTCAGGTTGACAGCCGGGCCGCCCCTGGGATATACGAACCGGTTGTGGGGGAGCGTGGTCCGATCTCGCGTCGTCGTCTGCTCGCGCTCGGGGGTGCGGCCGGCGTCTCGGTGATGGTCGGGCGCGTCGGCTGGGCCGACGTGCCCGCGGCGCGCATGCTGTCGTTCAAGCACACCCACACCGGCGAGCGGCTGTCGGTGACCTACCAGGAGCATGGCTCCAACCTGCCGGACGCGCTGGAGGCCATCGACCGGGTCTTGCGCGACTTTCGCACCGGCGAGGTCCACCCGATCGAGCCGGCGCTGCTCGACCTCCTCCACGACCTGGCGCACGCCACCGGAACCTCCTCGCCATTCCACGTGATCTCGGGCTACCGCTCGTCGGCGACCAACGAGATGCTGCGCCTGCGCAGCGGCGGCGTCGCGCGGGCCTCGATGCACCTCTTCGGCCGGGCGATCGACGTCCGGCTCGCCGACGTCGACTGCCAGGCGCTGCGCGATGCCGCGCTCGACCTCGCGCGCGGCGGCGTCGGCTACTACCCCGGTCCCGCCTTCGTCCACGTCGACACCGGCCGCGTTCGCCGCTGGTAGCGCGAGGCGCAGGCCGGGAAGCCGCTCAAGGCGCGAATGGCTCGCCTGCGGCGATCGCCGCCTCGAGGCGCCCGTCGTGCCCGTAGAGGTCGTGCAGGAAGTGGACGGTGCCGTCGATCTCGACGTAGGCAGTGGTGTAGAAGAGGAACACCGGCACGTGGCGCTCGAGCCGGAGCCACTGCTCGCGCGGTCCGGCCATGGCGCGGTCGATCGCCTCCCGATCCCACCCGGTCTGTCCCCGGAGCACGAACTCGGCGAGCGCGGCCGGGTCCGCGACGCGGACGCAGCCGGATGAGAGGTCGCGGCGCGGCCGACCGAAGGCGGCGCGCGCCGGCGTGCCGTGCAGGTAGATGTTGCCGCTGTCTGGAAAGATGAACTTGGCCGGCCCGAGCGCGTTCTTCGGTCCCGGCCTCTGCCGTACCTTGAGCGCGCCGCGCGCCAGGCGATCCAGCACCTCGGGGGTCACCTCGGTCACCGAAGGCGCGGGCTGCGTGTAGCTGTCGACCAGCTCCATGCCCTCGGCGGCCAGGTAGCCGGGGTCCTTCTTGAGCTTCGGCACGATGTCCCGGCGCGCGATCGAGGGCGGGACGTTCCAGAACGGGTAGAAGACCACGTGGCTCATGTCGCGCGTGAACAGCGGCGTCTCGGTGTGGTAGGCGCGGCCGACCACGACGTCCATGGCCAGGGCAGCCCGCCCATCGGGGTTCGGAAGCTCCCACGCCCACAGCCGGAACGCCGGGATGTTGACGACCACGAGCCGGCCTTCGCCGAAGCCCGGCAGCCAGCGCAGCCGCTCGAGGGCGAGCTGCAGTTGCCGGTAGCGGACCGCGAGCGGCGTGTTGAGCTCCTCGAACGTCGCCTTGCCGATGACGCCGTCGGCTGCCAGGTTGTGCCGGGCCTGGAAGCGCATGACACCGTCGACCAGCGGTCCGGCATAGACGGTATCGTCGCCGACCGTCGCCTCGGCGGCTGGCAGGTCGCCGAGGGCGACCAGCAGCCGGCGCAGGGCCGGCGTGCCCGGCCAGGCGTCACCCGGCGATACCTTCGGCACCGCCGGCAGCGGCTGGAACGATGCGTCCGCCGCGAGACGGGCGTAGAGCTCGAGCGCCGCCTTGATGCGCCGGTAGGGCGCAATCTGTGGCTCCGCTTCGGCGACGGTGGCGGCGATCCGATCCTGGTCAATTGCCGCGCGGATCACCGCGGCCAGGTCAAGCTTCTTGTGCTCGATGTCCATGTCGACGCCGAGGTTCTTCGGGTTGATCCTGCCGATGTGCAGGTCCGAGATGTGGCGCAGCAGGGCCAAGGAGATTGCGGTGTCGAAGAGACCCTCCTGACGGCCGCTCATCCGCCCACCGGCGGCAACCGCCCGCCAGGCCGCGTCGAGTCGGGCGGCGTCGTAGTCATCGGGGTCGAGGCCGCGCGTGCCGGCGGCGAGCAGCTCGTCGATGACGTCGCGGACCTGGGACCGGGGCACGCCGTCCGCAAACCAGAGAGGCGCGAAGTCGCCCGGCCGGTACAGGCCGAGCATCTCGTCCTGGTAGTGGGGCGCGGCGCCCCACCGCATGAGCGGGTGGGAGGCCTGTTCGACGACCTCGCGGATCGTCACCGCGGCCGGCGCGTCGACCTCGGCGGCCCGCACGGTCGGCGCTGCGAGCAGGGTCAGGGCGAACGTGGACAGCGTGACGGCTGTGGCAGCTCGAAGGTCCATCATCGGTGGCTCCAGTCCGGCCGCCGGCCTCGCATGGTCTGCGCCGACGCCCCGCACACCATACAGGCTAGCTCGCGCCGCCGGCTAGGAGCCTGTCGGAGAAATGGGAAGGTCCGCGCCCTTCGGGTGACGGGCGGCGTGGGCTAGACTGGGACGCCCAGACCCGCGCTGCACGGGGCTCGAGAGGACCATGGACAACATCCGCAACTTTTGCATCATCGCGCACATCGACCACGGCAAGTCGACCCTCGCCGACCGCCTCATCCAGCGCTGCGGGGCGGTGGAGGCCAGGGACTTCCGCGACCAGATCCTCGACTCGATGGACCTCGAGCGCGAGCGCGGGATCACCATCAAGGCCAACAGCGTCACCCTGCCCTACACCGCGAAGGACGGGCAGACGTACGAGCTGAACCTGATCGACACCCCCGGGCACGTCGACTTCTCTCACGAGGTCCGCCGCTCGCTGATGAGCTGCGAGGGCGCCCTGTTGGTCATCGACGCCTCCCAGGGGGTGGAGGCGCAGACCGTCGCCAACCTCTACCTGGCCATGGAGCTCGGCCTCGAGATCGTGCCCGTGATCAACAAGATCGACCTCCCGTCGGCGGACATCGACCGGGTGATGGAGGAGATCGACCGCGACCTCGCCCTCGACCCGTTCGAGGCGGTCCAGGTCTCGGCCAAGCTGGGCACCGGCATCGACGACCTGCTGGAGGCGATCGTCCACAAGCTGCCACCGCCCACGGGCGACCCCGAGGCGCCGCTGCGCGCACTCCTCTTCGACGCCCAGTACGACGCCTACCGCGGCGCCGTCCTGCTGGTGCGCCTCTTCGACGGCACCCTGCGCGCGCCGACCCGCATCCGCCTCATGCACTCGGGCGAAGAGCACAAGGTCGAGGAGGTCGGCTGCCAGCGCCTCAAGCGGGTGCCGACCGGGGAGCTGTCGGCGGGGGAGGTGGGCTACGTGCTCGCCGGGATCAAGAGCCTCTCGGGCCTGGCGATCGGCGACACCCTCACCGAGGCCGAGCGCCCCGCGGCGGAGCCGGTGCCCGGCTACCGCGAGGCGAAGCCGGTGGTCTTCTCCTCGATCTACCCGATGGAGACGAACGACTACGGGGACCTCACGAAGGCGCTCGAGAAGCTGAAGCTCAACGACACATCCCTGACCTACGAGAAGGACAGCTCGGCGGCGCTCGGCTTCGGCTTCCGCTGCGGCTTCCTGGGGCTGCTGCACCTCGACGTCATCCAGGAGCGGCTCGAGCGGGAGCACAGCCTCTCGCTCATCTTGTCCGCGCCGTCGGTCCGCTACCGGGTCGTGCTCAACGACAGCTCCGAGATCTGGGTGGACAACCCGACCTTCTACCCGGACCCGACCTCGATCAAGGAGGTCTTCGAGCCCTACATCAAGGCGACGATCATGACCCCCGAGCGCTACCTCGGGACCGTGATGGAGCTGTGCCGGGAGCGGCGCGGGGTGGACACGAGGTTCAACTACCTGGCCGCGGGTCGCATGGAGGTGCTGAGCGAGCTGCCGCTGGCCGAGGTGCTCTTCGACTTCTACGACCGGCTGAAGTCGCTCACCCAGGGGTACGGCTCGTTCGACTACGAGCTGCTGGACTACCGCCAGGCCGACGCGGTGAAGGTGGACATCCTCGTCAACGGGGAGAAGGTCGACGCCCTGTCGCAGCTCGTCCACCGCGAGTCGGCGCGGCCGCGCGCCCTCAAGTACTGCGAGCGCCTGGCCAGGACGATCCCCCGCCAGCAGTTCAAGATCGCCATCCAGGGCGCGATCGGCGGCCAGATCATCGCCCGCACCACCATCAACCCCTTCCGCAAGGACGTGACGGCGAAGTGCTACGGGGGCGACATCACCCGCAAGCGCAAGCTGCTCGAGAAGCAGAAGGAAGGCAAGAAGAAGATGAAGATGGTGGGGGCGGTGGAGATCCCGCAGGCCGCGTTCGTGGCGGTGCTCCGCACCGAGGACGACGAGGACGAGGGGTAGGAGTCCCGGGTGGCGCGGGCTGCCGATCACGAGTTGATCCTGGCGATCCTCCAGGTGGAGGCGGGGCTTGTCCCCGCCCCGCGCGCCGTGCACCGTCAGCCGATGCGATTTCCGAAGAGACAGGCGGCCACGAGTGCCGCCTCTACGCCTGGTCCGGAGCGCCGGGGTTGACCGTGCCTTCGCGACAGCCCGGGCTCTACCTGCACGTCCCGTTCTGCTCGGCCATCTGCCCGTACTGCGACTTCGCGGTCATGCGTGCCGGCGAGTCAATCCGGAGGCGCTTCGTCGACTGCCTGATCGCCGAGGTGCCCCTCGCGGCCGGCGCGTGGCCCGACCCCAGGCCCTTCGACACCGTGTACTTCGGCGGGGGCACGCCCTCGCTCCTGCCGCCGGAGGACCTGGCGCGGGTGCTCGACGCGTGCCGCACGCACCTCGCACTCGCGTCCCCCGCACCCTGGGTCTTCCTGGAGGCCAATCCCGAGGACGTGACGGCCGACGCCTGCGCCGCGTGGCGCCGCCTCGGGGTGCGGACCCTCTCCCTCGGGGTGCAGTCGTTCGAAGGCGAAGCCCTCCGCTTCCTCGCCCGCCGCCACACCGCCGCGCAGGCGCGGGTCGCCGTGGAGGTCGCCCACGCCGCGGGCTTCGACACCGTCTCGGTCGACCTCATCTTCGGCCTGCCCGACCAGACCTCCGAGGCCTGGCTTCGCGACCTGCAGGCGGCCGTGGCCCTGGCACCCGGGCACCTGTCGTGCTACCAGCTCACGATCCACGCGCGCACGCAGCTCGGGGTGCGCGCCGCACGGGGCCTGATCGCCGAGCTCCCCGACCGCGACCAGGCCGAGCTCTTCGACCTCACGCACCGCTTCCTCGCGGACGCCGGTTGGCCCGCCTACGAGGTCTCGAACTTCGCGCGCGGCCCCGACCACGAGTCGCGCCACAACCGCAAGTACTGGGACCACACGCCCTACCTCGGGCTCGGCCCCTCGGCGCACTCGTTCGCGGTCGGTGGCATGGCCGCACACCCCGGTCGAGCGGATGACAGCGGTGCAGTGGCGGCCGGCCACCGCTGGTGGAACGAGCCGCGCCTCCGGCCGTGGGAGCACCGCGTGGCGGCGGGCGAGCGGCCGGTCGCGGGCGAGGAGCGCCTCGGCCCGCTGGCGCTGGCCACCGAGACGCTCATGCTGGGCCTGCGCACCACGGCCGGGGTCGACCTCGACGGCTTCGCGGCGCGCTACGGGCTCGACCTCGTGGCCGCGAACGACGCCCTCGTCACGAGCCTCGTCCGGGAGGGCCGACTCTGTGTGCGCAGCGGCCCGGAAGGTCGGCGGCTCGTGCCGACCGTGCTGGGGCTGGCCGTCGCGGACGGCCTGGCCGCGGCCTTCGACCTGCCCCTCCCGTGAGCACTCCCATCCCGTCTCCCATGTGTAGGGGGAAAGTGCTGCCCTCTGGAATCCAACCTCACGCCGCAACAATGTCGACAAGTGTGGACGTGGTACCCGGAGCTCAGCTTGACCCCGAGCCGGACCGGACCGGCAGGGCGCGCCCGTCGAGGGGATAGGACCGGAGGGCCTGGTGGGTGAGACCGCTGTCGAAGAGGACGTACACCGCCGACGTCGGGTCCGGCGTCTCCGATGACCACACCCAGTAGCAGCTCAGATCGATGGCCGGCGCGATGTGGATTCTCCAGCTCTTCGGATCGCTGTCGCAGCGGGCGATGCGCGAGTCCGCCGGGTCGTACAGACTCCTCAGCTCACCAACCGTGGGCAGGCGCCAGTCGGTGTGTCCGCCGGCGCTGAAGCTCTCGCTGTAGGCCTTCGCGCTCTCCCAGTTGAGGTCCTGGCCGTTGTCCCGTGCCGCCCAGGTCAGGGTGGTGTGCGTGTCCGTCACCGTCCCGTCGTCGTTGGAGACGAATCGTGGGGCGGTCGGCGGCGGAACCGTGGGCGTGGATCGTGCACCCCCGGCACCGCTGCGGTCGTCACCCGGGACGTTGTCCCTGCAGGCGACAAGACCTGCAAGCACGCCGATCGAGACGAGGTGCGCCAGGATAACCCCGCCGAGCGCGAGCCGTGAGCTCATGGACTCAGCCCTCTCTCCCGTGGCGCCATGCACGGGACGCATCGACCCTGGAGCACCAGACATCCATCGCTGCTCCGCTCCCGACACGCGTGGCACGCTGGTTCCCGGCATGCGCCGCGAAACCTGGCCGCCCACACCGCGGTAGTCTCTCATGCCCCGGCACCGATCGGCACCAGGGCCTGCACGCTCGACACGCCTGCGACTCGCTCCCGCGCTTGCCCGTGTCGACAGAGCTGGAGGGTTGCGTGACTGGGCGATCGCGCCCCGCCCAGGTGGTGCGCCATCCCGGTCAACGGGTTCCGCGTGGTGCCCGCCACGCGCCACACCGAGGCAGTGCACGCCATCGTCCGGGTGCTAGCATGGAATGTCGTGCCGGGAGCCACTGATGCGCACCACTCGACGAGCTCGACGCTCGAAGCCCGGGGTCGATCCGGGACCTGGACCCACCGACCCACTGCCAGGGCTCGCGCGCTCGTCGCTTCCGACCCACATGCCCTGCGGCGTCCTGCTGCGGCCAGGCGAGCCGGGTGGCTCCGCTCGTCCCGGTCAGGGAATCACAACCGGCCGGATGGCCACCGCTCGGCGAGCTCCGTGACGAGGAGGACGGCGTGACTGACGAGCACCTGTTCCGCCACATCTTCGAGATCAACCCCGTCGCCATGCTGGTCGTGGACCCGGACACCGAGGCCGTGCTGGAGGCCAACGCCGCCCTGGGCGAGCTCTACGGCATGACCCGGGAAACGATCGTGGGCATCCCGTACTACAAGCTCACCGGCGACCTGGACCGCGGGCTCGAGCCGGCGCTGTACGGCGTCCCGGCCGGGACGCGGGTCGTCACCCCGGCCGACCATCGCCGCGCCGACGGCAGCCTCCTGGACCTCGAGATCGTGGCGACCCCGATCGAGTACCAGGGTGTCCAGGCCCTGCTGTGCGCCATGCGCCCGGCCGGCAAGCCCGCAGCCGGCCCGGGCCTGCCCGCGGCTCCGGCCTCCGCGTCCGGCCTCGTCAGGGGGTTCACCGGCGAGGTGGGTGGCCTGCTCAACAACCTCCGCGGCTACGCCGACGAGCTCATGGTCCAGATCGCCGCGCTGCACGGGGATCCGGTCGGCGCCCGCGAGCTCGGTGACCAGATCCGCCGCGGCGACCTGCTGCTCAGGCAGCTCCGGGTGCTCGACGGCGATGACGAGGCGATTCCGGAGCTGTTCGACCTCAACGAGGTGATCGCCACCGCCGACGTGCTGCTCACGCCGGTCCTGCGGCCGGAGATCGAGCTGGTCCTCGAGCCCGGCCAGGGCGAGCTGAACCTGTACGCCGACCGGACCCAGGTGGAGATGGCGCTGGCGTGTCTCGTGTCGAGCTCGGTGAACGCGATGCCCGACGGCGGGAAGCTCGTGATCCGGGCTGGCGCCCTCAGCGCCGAGCTGGCCTGGTTTGGCGTCGAGGACGAGGGGGCCCCGATCCGGCCGGACAGCCTGGCGCTGGTGTTCGAGCCGTTCCAGGAGCCGTCGCTCCTCGGTCGCCGGACCGGGCTCGAGCTGGCCGCGTTCAAGCACATCCTGGACGAGATCGGCGGCCGGGTCGAGGTCAGCAGCGGCGCCTATCGCGGCGTGAGCGTGCTGGTCATGGTGCCGCGCGCCGCGTAGGCCTCGCTGCGTCGACACGTGTTGAGCACGAGACCTCGCGCCACGGCAGGGGTTGGTCATCCGCGTGCAGCCTCCGCAGGACGGCGGTGTGTGGGCGTATGATCGGCCGATGAGAGAGAAGGCCCGCTCCGCCGTCCCGTCACACCCACCCGCCAGCAGCCTGGGCGCGCGGGGACGGCTCGCAGCCTGTGCTCTTCTCGGCGGTCTGGCGCTGGCCGGCGTGGCGGCCGCCCAGCAGGCCACGCCGGGTGGCGACGAGGCCGCGCTCACGCCCGAAACCATCGCGCTGGCGATGGAAAGGGCGTACGCGGGGTGCTCGAGCTACCGCGACAGTGGGGTGGTCAAGACCGTCTCGCTCACCGATGGCGGCCGCTTCGGCGGCGAGCAGCCATTCCGCACCGCCTTCGTCCGGCCGGGCCGCCTCCGCTTCGAGCTCACCGACCGCGGTCTGGGTGGCCGGTCGTCCAGGCTCGTGGTCTGGCTGAGCGACGGCGACGTCCTGACCTGGTGGGACCCGAAGCCGGGAGTGCGTCAGGCGGCGTCCCTGCAGGAGGCCCTCGGTGCCGCCAGCGGGTTGTCGGGCGGAGCGTCGGATCGGGTGCCCGGCCTCCTGCTGCCCCACGAGGTCGGCGCGGGCGCTCGGCTGCTGCGCCCGGAGCGGCTGGAGGACGCCGATGACCGGGGCGTGACCTGCATCCGGCTCAAGGGGAAGAGCCGCCAGACGCCGTACTCGCTGACGATGGGCGCGCAGATCCTCACGGTCCAGGACGAGGCTGTCACACTCTGGCTCGAGCGGGGGACGTTCCTGCTCCGCAAGGTCGAGGAGGCGCGGACCTTCGACACGTACCGCTCGACCCGGACGACCACCTACACGCCCGAGGTCAACGTCGAGATCCCGGCGTCCGAGCTCATCTTCAGCCCGCCTGTCACGGAGCCCCGCAGCTCGCCCGCACCGTGACCGGAGGTTCCGGGCCCCGGACCGCGCCCTCCAGATCCTCGTCAACGACATCGACCACGGGCTGCCGGTCGACGGGAACGTGTCGCGGCCGGCCGGTTCGCCCGGCACCGGCCACCCTTGCATCGAGGCGTCAGTCCAGCCTGCGGAGCTCGACCCGCCGATTGACCTTCCGCCCGGCAGGGGTGGCGTTGTCGGCGATCGGGCTGCCCTCGCCATACCCCCTGGCGGTGAGCTGGGCAGGCGGGATCCCCCTGTCGACGAGATAGGTGCGAACCGCCTCCGCCCGTTGCTCCGAGAGCTTCTGGTTGTGCGCCGAGGTGTTCGTTGCGTCGGTGTGGCCGGCCACCTCGACCCGTACCTCGGGCCAATCCTTGAGCGAGGCGGCCACCCGATCGAGCACGGATCGGGAGGTCTCGACGAGGACCGCGCTGTCGGACTCGAAGCTCACGCCGTCGAGAACCAGCACCTTCTTGTCTGGCTCGAACAGCGCCGGGGCCTGCACGGGGCACCCGGAGGTGTCGACCTTGGCACCGTGGGGCGTGTCGGGGCACCGGTCGGTTCCGTCCAAGACCCCGTCGCCGTCGCTGTCCTTCGGGCACCCGACGACGTCCACTGCCACGCCGCGCGACGTGTCGGGACAGCGGTCGATGCCGTCCCAGACGCCGTCACCATCGCTGTCCTTCGGGCAGCCGTCCGCACCGACAGTCGCTCCGCGCGGCGTGTCGGGGCACCGGTCGATGCCATCCCACACGCCGTCGCCGTCGCTGTCCTTCGGGCACCCTGCCGTGTCGATCCTGGCGCCCTGCGGAGTGCCCGGGCAGCGGTCGATGCCGTTCCAGGCTCCGTCATCATCCTCATCCGACGGGCATCCGATGGCGTTGACGGTCGCCCCGGCGGGAGTCCCCGGGCACATGTCTTTCCTGTTCGGCACGCCATCGCTGTCCGAGTCCAGCGCTGGCTTCCCGAACGAGTACCCCAGCAGGAGCTGCAGGTTGGTGAAGGTCAGGGGTCCCGAGCCACTCCCGATGAACGCATGCTCGGCCCGGAGCTCCCAGTGGAGCGCATTGGACCCGCCGACGACGAACCGCTGGCCGAACCCCAGCGACGCGATCCCACGGCTGAAGGTGGAGTCGTGGGCAGGATTGAACTGCGCCCAGCCCATGCTGGGAGCCACGAAGAACTGCAACCGCTTTCCGAACGGGACCTCGGCACCGACCCGGAGTGCGTACTCGTCGACATCGTGCGATGTGTCGGCACCCTCGTTGTAGCGGGTGGCCGTGAGGTCTCCGAAGAGCCGGAGGTCGTTGTAGACGGTGGTCGCCGCACGCAGCCCCAGGAGCAACGACTCGCGTTCCACGGTCTGGGGCAGGCCGGTCAGCTCCCGGTCAGGAAACCCGGCGCCGAGCAGCAGCCCGAGCTCGCGGTCGGGCGCCTGCTGGGCCCACGAGGCGAGGCTCACAAGCACAAGGAGAGCCCCGGCCAACACTGGAGATAGCGCTCGTCTCATACCGTCCTCCCTGCCGGCAAGTCTAGCATCCGCGCACGCCGCACCGAGGTCACACCCCTGGCACCGCAGAGCCTTGACAGTATTGGACATTGCCGTCGCCGCCACGACGCGGGCGGGGGTATCATCGGTGAAGGTGGGAGAGCAAGCTCCCGTCGACAGCGCCATGACGCGAGCGGTTGCCGCCACACATGGACGCCAGGTCCTCTTCCGGAGCGTGCGCACCCAGTGGAGGACGTGATGAGGACCATCATCCTGCTTTCCGTCGCCATCCTCGTGGTCGGCTGCACCCACACCGGCGAGCCCGAAGCCAGCGCGAGCGCGCAGTCCCAGGCCGCCAGGGACGAGGCGGACCTCGCCGCGGCGCTGCGCGGCAGGACCGCCGGTCCCCCGCAGGGATGCGTCGCCCAAAGCGAGCTGGGCGGCACCAGGTCCTTCGGCAGGGGCGTGATCCTGTTCAGCGGCCGCACCGACGAGGTCGTCTACGTGAACCGGCCGCCGGCCGGCTGCCCCGACCTGGGGTCCGGACGGGCGTTCAGGACGCGGACCACGGCGACGCAGCTCTGCCGCGGCGACATCATCACCGTGTTCGACCCGGTCAGCGGCATGGAGCTCGGCGGCTGCGGCCTCGGCGAGTTCACGCCCTACCGGAAGACCCGGTAGGAGCCGCCACGCCGTTCGGAGCCGGGCACCACACCCCGCCGCCTGGGGCCCCCGGTTCCCCTGTTTCCGGGCAGTGTCGACAGGTGTGGATGTGGTGTGCGATCGCCCGGCGCAGAGCCCGCCTGGCAAGTGCTGCATCCGGCGTCCTTGCTACCATGGTGGCAGACTCGATCCGGGAAGGGGGACCCGATGAGCCCACTCGCCGTCGCTCCACTGCTCCGAGGCCTGGCCAAGGCGGCACCCATCCTCGTGTGTCTCTGGGCCGCGGGGCCCTGCCCCGTCGCGTCGGCCCAGGAGACCTGTGACTTCAAGCTCGTCGAGATCCGCCGCCGGTGGGTCAACGACGGGGGCGTCCGCTCGGGACGGGTCCAGGTGGACCGGATCGAGGCCACCTCCACGGGCGGGCAGGTCGGTATCACGACCGCCGGCGAAGGAGATCTGGCCGGGGACCGGCAGAAGGACATCTTCAAGTGGACCTTCGACAAGGACATCAGCCGGCTCAGCGGCGTCAAGGGCTCCCATGCCTTCCGGACCTCGCTCGCCATCGACCACTTCGCGGGGACGGTGATGAATGCACCCGTGTTCATGTGGCACAACGGCACGGCGAACCTGCGTCGGGACCTCCCGGGGGAGGGGCGTTTCTACAGCGACCCGACCCACTCGGCCCACCAGGCCGGGCCGCGCACCTTCGCCCTCTACTGCGACTGGCACAAGCAGGAGGTCGTCACCTTCGAGCTCCACGGCGTGCAGGCCTCCTGGTTCGACCTGGTGATCGAGTACGTATTCGAGAAGCAGGAGAACGGGACGCCTGTCGGAACCCCAGGGACGGGTCCGACGCCGATACCCGGAGGGCCGGGGCTGGAGCCTGGCACCAACCGACCGGGGGGCGACTACCAGGACTTCGACCTCGAGGAGGCTCGCCCCGAGCTGTGCCGCGATGCGTGCCGGCGCGATCCCCGCTGCCGGGCGTTCACCTACGTGAGGCCGGGCGTGCAGGGACCGGCGGCGCACTGCTGGCTCAAGTCCGAGGTACCCGCCGCGGTCCCCAACAGCGACTGCACCTCAGGCGTCAGCGAGGGCGCCCAGAAGGTGCCGGACTTCCCCCTCGAGTCGGGCACCGATCGGCCAGGTAGCGACTACCGCGACTTCGACCTTGTCGAGGCAAGGCCCGAGCGCTGCCGCGCCGCGTGCTCGCAGGAGCCCCGCTGCCTCGCCTTCACCTACGTCCATCCGGGTGTGCAGGGGCCCTCGGCTCGCTGCTGGCTCAAGTCCGAGGTGCCGCCGGCCAAGGCATCCGACTGCTGCATCTCGGGAGTGAAACCGGTACCGATGCGGTAGTGGTGGGCACCATCCCCGTTCAGACACGTGCACCCGCGCGGGCCGGGCTCCGACTGCCGTCCCGTGGCAGCCTGCGTTGACCGGCGGACCTTGCGGTCCCTTTTGCGGTGGTGCGGGGGTCGATCCGGGTCCCGGCCAGGCAGGCGCCGCCTGACAGGGAAGGTCAGGCCGGGCGCGTCACCGTGCCGGCGGTGTCGACCCGGAGCGGTGGAACGGGGCGCCGGGGAGCCAGGTCGGCGGCTGGTCGGCGTTGGCCACCGCAAGCCCGGCGTAGAACCCGAGCATGGTGTCCTCGATCATGCCGTCGTAGCGCCAGTCCGCGGTGAGCTCGTCGGAGGGCTGGTGGTAGTGCGCTGCCAGCCACTCGTTGGCCGTCGCCCGCCCCCAGCCGGCGGGCCGGTCGATGTAGTCGACACCGGCCCGGAAGTAGAGGCCCGGCACGCCGACCTTGGCGAAGCTGTACTGGTCCGACCGGAAGTACGAGCCGTGCTCGGGGAACGGCTCGTCGGTGACGACCCGGTCCTGCAGGGCCGCCGCCCTCGCCAGCACCTCGTCGAGCGTCGACAGGCCCTTGCCGGTCTCCGCGACGTCCCGGGTGCGCCCGAAGATGTTGCCGGCGTCGAAGTTGATGTCGGCCACGATCCGCTCGACCGGCACCGGCGGGTGGGTGGCGAGGAAGTAGGAGCCCAGGAGGCTCGACTCCTCGCCCGCCACGAGCGCGAACAGGATCGAGCGGCGCGGGGCCTGGGGAAGCGCCTTGAACGCCTTCGCGATGGCGAGCACCTGGGCGACGCCCGACGCGTTGTCCACGGCGCCGTTGTAGATCGTGTCGCCCCGGCCATCGGGCTGGCCGACCCCGAGGTGGTCGTGGTGGGCGGAGAACACGACAACCTCGTCCCTGAGCACCGGATCGGAGCCCGGGAGCATCCCCATCACGTTGCCGGTCTCGGCGTGGGTGAGCTTCGTCGGGATCACCAGCGAGGTGGTGATGCCGAGCGGCACCGGCCTGAACTCGCGGCTTCGCGCCTGCTTGATCAGCGTGTCGAGGTCGAAGCCACCCAGGGCGACGAGCCGCCGCGAGGCGCCCTCGGTGGTCCAGCCGCGGACCACGAGCCGCCCCCGGCTCGGCTGGGGCAGGTCGAACTGCTCGCCGTTCCAGGAGGTCTGGACCACCTTCCACGGGTAGGCGGCGGAGGGCGTGGTGTGGATGATGATCGCCGCCACGGCTCCCTCGTCGCCCAGGTGCTCGTACTTGTAGGTCCAGCGGCCGTACGGCGTGCGCCGCGTGCCCTCGAACAGGGCGGGATCCCAGTCGGGGTCGTCGTTCATGACGACGGCGACCTTGCCCTTGAGGCTGGCTCCCTTGAGGTCGTCCCAGCCGTACTCGGGCGCGTGGATGCCGTAGCCGACGAACACCAGCTCCGCCCCCACGATCGCCGCGCTGGCCTCCTGGACCCCGGACACCGCGATGAACTCGTCCTGCTCGCGCAGCTCGAGCTGCTTCCCGGCGGCCGTGAAGGACCAGGTCGGGGGGGTCTGCGAGGTGACGCCCACGATCTCGAAGCGCTGCTGCCAGCCACCACCCGGCGCAGCGGGTTGCAACCCGAGCAGCTCGAGCACGCTCGCGATGTACACCCGGGCCAGCGCGTCGCCGCGGCTCCCCGGCCCCCGGCCCTCGAGCAGGTCGTCCGCGAGCATGCGCACCGGCCCTTCCAGCGCGCCCCGGTCGATCTGTCGTGCGGCCTCCCGTGCTCCCGCCGGCAGGTCCAGAGGCGTCACCGCCCATGCCCCACTGACCACCAGGAAGCCCGCCGTCAGGAAGACTGCCGTCGCATGACCCGATCGTCCCATCGCCCCACCTCCAGACCCACTGCGGACCATACCAGACTCAGGCCCCGGGAGAGTCACCCCGCACCGTCAGCACCTGCCGTGCAGCAGACCAGGCAGGCAACCAACCGGTGAGGGTCATGTGCCGTGACGTGCGGAGACCACCTTCGGCTTGCCTTCGCTGCGGCGGAGCTCGAGCAGGGCGATCTCGGACGGGCAGCCCAGCCGGAACGGGAGGCCGACGTACCCCACGCCGCTCGAGACGTGGAGGACCTGTCCCGCGACCTCGTAGAGACCGTGCCAGCGCGGGAACATGCCCCTGGCGAGGCTCCAGCGCAGCGGCCCGAGCTCGACGGCGACCTGGCCCGCGTGCGTGTGGCCGGCCAAGGTCAGCGGGACGTCGACCCGCCCCAGGACGTCGGTGTCCCACAACAAGGGGTTGTGCATGAGCAGGAGCTTGTAGTCCGCTCCCGCCGCGGCAGCGAGAGCGGCCGGGAGATCGGCGTCGGCGAACCCGTGGTGCGGGTCCTGCACCGCAACCCCGAGGACGGCAAGGCGAACGCCCGACCGCTCGACCAGCCGTGCCCCGTTGTGCAGCAGTGTGAATCCCCGCGCGGCGAGGAGCTCGCGCTGCCGGGCGGTGCGGATGGCCTTGTCCTCGGCGCTCGGCGCCACGTCGTCGGCCGCACCGGGACGGACGAGGTCGTGGTTTCCCAGCACCGCGACACAGCCGAGCGGCGCGCGCAGGTGTCCGAGGATCTCGGGTCCGGCCTCGACCTCCTCGGGGGCTCCGAGGTCCCCGGTGAAGACGATGAGGTCCGGCTGGAGACCGTTGACCGCGGCGACCAGACGGACCGTGAGATCGCCGTCCGGCAGGCTGGCGAGGTGGAAGTCGGAGAGGTGGACGATGCGCAGCCCGTCCAGGTCTGCCGGGAGGCCCGGCAGCTCGACGACCCGGCGGCTCACGGTGATCGCTCCGCGCCCCACCGTGAGGGCCTGCACGACGCCACCGAGCACCAGAGCCCCCGCGACGGCTGCGGCCAGGGCCACGGGGCGCAGCCGCCAGGCCCGCAGCTCGGGAACCGGGGCCCCACCCCGGGCGCGCAGGCGCCGGACGAGCAGCCACGGCGTCAGCACGGCTGTTGCGGCCGCACTGACCGCCACGATCGCGAGCTTCGGGAAGTAGCCGAGGGCCAGGACCGCGAAGAACACGAAGCTCGGTTCGGCCGACGGGACACCCGCCACCGCGACGACGCCCACGAGCCACCCCACGAGCAGGACCGGGAGGCCCCAGTACGCGATCGCGCCGGCCTTGCGGAGCCATCGCGGTCCGCCCCGGGGGAGCGCCGCCCGGAGCGCGCCGAGCGAGAGCGCGTCCACGCCCAGGAGCAACCCGAGGAGGATCAGGGAGAGCAGGAGGATCGTCGCCGTGGTACCCATGCCATGGTGTTCTACGCCCGCACGCAGCGGTCGGTTTCCCCGGCGTTGAGGTCCGCACGGGCAGGTTTCCACCCGTCTCTCCGCTACACTCCCGGGGTGACCAACCCGACCCACGCCTTCACGATGCCGCTCATGCTGCAGGGCAGCGCGGTCCTCCCGGGCGTGACCCGAAACGAACGCGACAGAGAGGTCCACCATGCACGTTGAGTCCCACCGCAGCGATCGGATCGGCTGGCTGCGCGCCACCGTCCTCGGCGCCAACGACGGCCTCATCTCCACGAGCAGCCTGGTCGTCGGCGTGGCTGCGGCGCAGCCGAGCCACGCGGCGATCATGCTGGCCGCCGTCGCCGGGCTCGCCGCGGGCGCCCTCTCGATGGCCGCCGGTGAGTACGTCTCCGTGAGCTCCCAGGCGGACACCGAGCAGGCCGATCTCACCCGCGAGCGCGGCGAGCTCGCGACAACGCCGGAGGCCGAGCGCGCCGAGCTGGCCGGGATCTACGTCGCCCGGGGCCTCGATCCCGAGCTCGCGCTCCAGGTCGCGGACCAGCTCACGGCCCACGACGCGCTGGGGGCCCATGCCCGAGACGAGCTGGGCATCCACGAGATCACGAGGGCCCGCCCGATCCAGGCGGCGATCGCGTCGGCAGCCGCCTTCGCGGCAGGAGCGGCGCCGCCGGCGCTCCTCGCCGCCGTGCTGCCTGCCGGGATCCTGACGCCGGGCGTCGTCGGCGTGACCCTGGGGCTGCTCCTCGCCCTCGGCGGCGTGGCGGCCCGCCTGGGCGGCGCCCCGCTCGCCCGGGGGGCGCTGCGGGTCGCGTTCTGGGGCGCCGTGGCCATGGGGTGCACTGCCGCCGTGGGCCGTCTCTTCGGCGCGGCCGTCTAGCCGGCGGTCCTCACAAGGTCCGCCGCGAGTGGGCGGAGGCGCCGCCGATGCGGGTGCACGAAGGGGCGCGAGCCTCGGGCGTCACCTGACGCGCTGGGTCCTGGGATCGGTCTTGCCCGCATCCCGCAGGGCCTCGCCACGACGGTAGCGCTCGAGACACGCGATGGCCTGATCGCGCCGGGGGCCGGCAGGGGCGGCTGCCACGACCTGCTCCTGGACCGTGACGGCCTCGGAGGCCCTCCCCGCCTCCGCCAGGGCTGCGGCCAGGACCTCGGAGCTCCCGGGGACACCCAGGGCTGCGAGCTCGCGGGCGAGCGCAACGGCATGGACGCCATCCCGGCAACGAGCGTCCGGCGAGGTGGCGAGCATCCAGGCCAGGTGGCGAAGTGCGAGAGGCTCGCGCCCGTTGAGCGCCAGGGCTCGCTGCCAGCTCGACACCGCGGCCTGGCAGTCGCCACGGGCCGCACGCACCCTACCGACATGCACCCACGCCAGCACCGCCCCGGGATTCACCTCGGTCGCCCGCGCCAGGGAGTGCTCAGCCTCGTCCAGCCGGCTCAGCTCGAGCTCGGCGACGCCAAGCCCGGTGAGGGCGTCCGCGTCGTCGGGACGCAGACGGAGCGATTCCGTGAAGGCCGCTGCCGCAGCATCCCATCGGCCGCGCAAGGCCTGGACGAGACCGGTGTTGGCCAGGATCACCGGGTCTGCAGGTCGGCGTCGAAGGGCGGCCTCGAGAAAGGGCAAGGCCGTGTCGTACTGTCCGCGCAGATAGAGCTGGACCGCCAGATCGTTGGCAGCATCCGGGTGGTCCGGATCGATGGCGAGGGCCTCCCGCAGGTGCGCGATTCCCTCGTCGTTGCGCCCGGTTGCCAGGAGGGCCTTGCCGAGGTTCACCTGGGCCACGATGTTCCGGTCGGTGCAGGCGATGGTGTGCTGCCACAACGTGACGCTGTCACGCCACACGCCGATCTGCTGCCGGGTCACGAGCGCCAGGACCAGCAGTGCACCGCCCCACAGCACGACCACGGGCCTCCGCGCCGCCTGGAAGCGCTGGACCAGCGCGCTCGCCCCCCAGGCCAGGGCGAACGCGATGCCGATCTGGGGCAGGTACGTGTAGCGGTCGGCCCTGGCCTGACTCCCGACCTGGATCAGGCCGATGACCGGGACCAGCCCTGTCAGGTACCAGGTCCAGCCTGCCGCCAGCCAGGGCGCCGAGCGCCGCCACAGGATCACGAGGATGCTCGCCACGACGAGCGCGAGCGTCGAGCCGACGACCAGGCCAGCACCCGGTGGGTGCAACGGGTAGAGAACGGCGAGCCGAGCCGGCCACACCAGGTCCCCGAGGTATGCAAGCGCCGCGACCGGCACGTTGGCAAGCCGGACCTGCACGGGCACGAAATCGACACTCGCCACCGCACCGGCGCTCCGCTGCGCGATCAGGACGACCACGGAGAAGGCGAGGGACACTCCGAGCAGCGGCCACTTCTCCCGGAGCAACGCGACGGCGCGCCGGGCAGACGAGGACTCCCCGGCGTTCCTCGCCAGGGGCCAGAAGTCGAGGATCAGGAGGAGCGCCGGCAGCACCACCAGTGTGGGCTTGGCCATGAGCCCGCCGACGGCCGCCAGCACCGTCAACGCCATCCCCCGGGCCGACGGCTTCCTGCCGTACCGTTCCCAGGCCAGCAGGGCGAGCATGAAGAGGACACCGGAGAGAACGTCCTTGCGGGCCGACACCCACACCACCGACTCGACCCGGAGAGGATGGAGGGCGAACAGTGCGGCTGCCGCCGCCGAGGGCCAGAGGGCGCCGGTCAGTCGCGCGAGGGCCACGAGCAGGAGCGCCGCGGCCAGGGCATGGAGGAGCACGTTGTGCAGGTGGAATGCGGCGGGCCGGAGGCCTGCGAGCGAGACATCGGCGGCGAGGGAGAGCGTGGTGAGAGGGTGCCAGTTGCCGACCTGCGTGCCCCCGAAGGCTTGCCGGATCGCGGCCAGGCCAAGGCCTTCGCGCACCCCCGGGGCGTCCGTGACATAGAGAGGGTCGTCGTAGCTCACGAACCCGCAACGGATCGCGGGGAAGAAGACCGCAACAGTCAGAACGAACAGAGCGGTCGCGAGCAGCAACCGCCGGGAGACTGGCCTGCGGCGCACGGGGCCGGCAGATGTTGTCCGGGGTGCATCCTTCCTGACCCTTTGCTGTCGACCCATCGCGGCATTCTAGGAGCCTGTCGGAGAAAGCGGAAGGCCCGCATTTCTCGTGGGGCGAGACGCAGGAGGTCGACTTCAACGACCAGGCGGTGGGTCCGGGCGTCTACTCCCTGCTCGACTTCCGGGACGGGCGCGAGCTGGATCACGTGCGCATGGTCGCCGCCGCGGTCTCGGACTCGGTGAAGGTCACCGTCACAATGGAGAAGTAGGCCCGCGGCTGCACGCAACGGGGATCCACTGCGGCGAGCCGGGCAGGGGTCCAGCTATTCGTGCGAAAGGGTGCGAAGATGGGAGCGGCCCGGCAGACGCACCTGCGTCGCGTGCCCGGCCGGGACGTCAGCAAAGGAGGAGGGGCTCCGTGGGAGACAAGGGCGGCAAGAAGGACAAGGCAAAGGACCAGAAGCAGCACTCCGACAAGCAGCAGCAGAAGGCGAAGGCCCAGCAGGCGAAGCAGCCGAAGAGAAAGACCGGATAGCGCTCGCTCGCTCCTTCCGGATCCGCCCGTGTGCCCGACCGCCACCTCGCGCGGTGAGGTCTGTCAGACACGCTGCGAGGCTGGAGACTCAACCGGGGGGCATGCGCAGTCGAAGAGACCGCACACCCCGCATGCCCAGGCCTGCTTCCACAACGGCCAGCAAGTCAGCGCGCCGAGCCCGCAGCGCGGGCAACGCAGCATCTCCCACCCCGGCCCGTCGGCCTCGGGCACGAGCTGGACGTGCAAGCAGTCGCCCGTGCCACCGTGCGAGGTGTTGACCACGACCTTCGTGCCGCCACAGCTCGTGCAGGTTGTGCGCTCCGGACAGGGCACCTCGCCGTCCGAGAGGAAGGCGCTCCGCCAGCCGGTGCCGCCGCACTGGTCGCAGACCATGCTGCCGTCGGCATCACAGCGGGCGCAGGGCCGTCCGAGGAGAATCACCAGCGGCAGATGGCGCTCGCCGCACGCGGCGACGACCCCGGGGAAGCGGGGATCGGGCACGTGGCACGGTGCCACGGCGCCTTCTTCCAGGTGGAGCGGCAAGAAGGTCCAACAGGTACCTGGTGGGTTCTCGACGACGAAGGGCTGGCGCAGGTCATCCGCGATCGCCACGCCGAGACGCTCCGCCTGCATGACCTCGTGCCACGCCGCGGCACGGTGACCGGCCTCGAGCAGTGCCCGGGCGTAGACGAGGCGCCGCTCGGGGTCGCCGGGCGCGTGCACCACCTCGTCCCTGGCCTGCCGTGGATCCATGGCTCCACTATCGCACAGGGGCGCGTCGCAGGAGCGTCCATCGCGGCGAACCCGCCCTGCAGGTCAGATCAGCCCGGCTCGCAGCGCCTTGGTGACGGCCTCGGACTGGGAGTGGACCTGCAGCTTCTCGTAGATCGAGCGGACATGGCTGCGGACGGTGTTGATGCTGACGCCCATCTCCTCGGCGGCGCCCTGGTAGCCGTAGCCGTCGGCGAGCAAAGCGAGCAGCCGGGTCTCCTGCGGCTTCATCTGGCAGTCGAGGCGCTGGGGCAGGGCGAAGGTGGAGAACAGCGTGACGACCTTGCGGGCGATCTCGGGGGACATCGGCGCCCCGCCCGAGGTGGCCTCCCGGATGTACTCGAGCAGCCTCGCCGGGGGTGTGTCCTTCAGGATGTAGCCGGATGCGCCCTTGCACAGCGATTCGATGATCCGGGTCTCGTCCTCGAACGCCGTGAGCATCAGCACCGTGCTGCCAGGGAACCGCTTCAGGACGAGGTCGACGCCCTCGCTGCCCCACATACCGGGAAGCTTGATGTCGAGCAGCACGACATCGGGAGCCTCGCGCGCCGGCACGTGCAGCGCCTCCTCCAGGGACCCGTAGGCGGCCACGCACGCGAACCCGGGCGAGCCGTCGATGAGGACGCGGAACGCCTCCCGCATCCTGCGGTCGTCCTCGACGAGCGCCACCTTCACCCTGTCGGTCGTGGTCATCGGTCCCCGCCCCCGCTCCACCATGGTTGTACACCAGATCGCTGCCGGGTGCCTCGCATGAACATGCTAACCGGTCGACCGGGCTTCACACTCCGAGCGGGACCTCCAGGCTCACGGTCGTGCCCTCGCCCGGGCGCGAGCGGATCACGAGCGTCCCGCCGACCTCGGCCGCGCGCCGCGCCATGCTCGCGAGGCCGTGCCCGACCACCCCGCTGTGACCGTCGCCGCCGGCGTCCGCATCGAACCCACGCCCGTCGTCCTGCAGCTCCGCGCGCAGCCGTCCGTCATCGAGGGCGACGGTCAGCCGTACCTGGGACGCCCCGGCATGCCGGGCGGCGTTGTGAATCGCCTCCTTGAGGACGAGGTAGATATGCCGCCGCTGCTCGGCACCGAGCGGCAGGCGTTCCATGGTGCGCGGAGCGACGAAGCTCCAGCGCACGCCGGCGCCCGAGAACACGTCCTCGGCCAGGCGGCGCAACCGCGCCAGCAGGCTCGGCAGGTCGTCCCGCCGGGGGTCGAGGGACCAGGCCATGTCGCTCGAGGCGGCGACCAGGTCGCGCGCCGTCGTTCCGATGTCCGCGAGCTCCGTGCGCGCCTCGCCGTTGTCGACCTTGCGGCTCGCCACCTCCGAGAGGATGGCGATGCGGGAGAGTGACAGCCCGAGCTCGTCGTGAAGGTCGGAGGCGATCCGGGAGCGGACGCGCTGCAGCTCGGTGAGCCGGCGCACGCGGGCGCGGTGGACGGCGAGGACACCACCGACCACGGCCAGCGTGAGCAGTCCCAGGAACCACCAGCGCCGCCAGACAGGCGGCGGGATCGAGAAGGCGACGGTCGCGGAATCACTCGTCACGCCGTCGCTGCGCACGGCCCGCACGCGCAGGCGATAGCTCCCCGGTCCGAGCCCGGCCAGGTGCAGCCGCCGCTCCGACGCCGGCGTCGACCATCGTTCCTGCGGGTCGAGGGTGTACTGGAATGCGAGATGCTGGCCGGGGACGAAGTTGGTGCCGGTGAACGCGATCTCGAGGCTGTCGGCGCCAACCGGGAGCTGCAGCGGTCCGACACTCGAGGTCCCCAGCACGGGAACCTGAAAGGTCGTGCCGCCAGAGCGGACCTCCACGATGCCGAGCCGCGGCGGTCTCGCGGGCTCCATCTGCGTCGGGCGCAGGCGTGACACGCCGGCCTGGGTCGTGAACCAGAGGTCCCCGTTGTCGTCGCGCGCAGCGGCGACGACCGAGTTGTTGACGAGGCCGTTGGCGGTGTCGAAGTGGGCGACCCGGCCGGTCACGGGATCGAGGCAGTCCACACCTCGCCACGTCCCGGCGTAGACCCGCCCGAACCGATCCTCCGCCAGGCACAGGACGCCGTCGCTCGCGAGGCCGTCGGCGGTGGTGTAGTGAGCCCAGGCCGTCTGCTCGGCACCGGGATCGTCGGTGCGCAGCAGCCCGGCCCGCATCGTCCCCACCCACAGCCGCCCGGCGTGGTCGACGAGCAGCGACCGAACGGTACCGGCTGGGATCCCGCCTCCGGGAGGGAAGCGATCACAGCGATCGCCCCGGAAGCGTACGAGGCCACCCTCCCACATGCCGGCCCACACCGCACCGCTGTGGTCCTCCGCAAAAGCAAAGGCGGGCCACTCCGGCACCCCCGGCTTGACAGAGTACTGGCGGAACTGCCCGGTCGAACGCTCCCACCTGACGATGCCGACCCCGAACACCCCGAGCCAGAGATCCCCGCGCGAATCCTCGAACACCCGAAACGCCTCGTTCCCGCCCATCCCCTCCTTCTTGCCGTAGTGAGCGATCGGTTCGAGCCGCGCCAGGTCTGCGAACCGGGCGGCGCCGCGGTACCGGAGCAGCGCGTCACCGGTGGGCACCCACCAGTCACCCTCGTGGTCGCGGATCGTGTCCTGGACGCTCGCCCAGCCGAGGTAGGTCACGAACGGCGGCACGCGCCAGCGGATCGAGTCGACCTTTCCGTCCACGACGTGGTGCAAGCCGACCCCTGGCGGATAGGCGGAGAGGTAGACACCGCCATGGCCATCCGGAGTCACACTGCTGATGTTCTCGGTCAGCAGGCCGTCCTCGGGGCCCAGGCTCGTGAACCCCGCGGTGTCCACGCGCACCAACCCGCGGTTGTGCGTCCCCACCCAGAGGCCACCCTCGTCGTCCTCGATGGCGCAGGTCACTGGATCCACCGGGAGACCTCGGCTGCGCCCCAGCAGGATGGGGGTATCACCGCCGTAGGCAACGAGACCGAGGTTGTTCGAGGCCCAGATCGTGCCGTTTCGGCCGGCCGTCAGCCCCACCCAGCCACCCGGCGGCCGACCCGCCGGCGGACTCCAGACAATGGCCGTTCCCGGACCCAGGGTACCCACTCGCGCCGTTCCGCCCGGCACCGACCTCGCCAGGACGGATGGTCGCTCAGCCGTCAGGTCGCTCGCGGCCTCCGGTGTGAAGGCGACCATCCTCGGTCCTCCGACCCACAGGATGCCCCTGGAGTCGAAGACCAACACCTCCACGGTCGAGGTGGGGTGCCGCAGGTCCTCGGAACGGGGCGAGGTGTAGCTGACCCATCGCCCGTCCGGGAGGCGTCTCAGGAGCTCCACCGAGGTGCCGACCCACAAACTGCCATCTGCACCCTCGGCCAGGGCGTTGACAGTGGGGTTGGTGTCGCCGCTCCACTGGAACGGCGCATCGACGGTCTCGAAACGCTGCGCTCCCGCCCCGAGATCGAGTCGGAACAGGCGACTCGACGCGGCCGCCCAGATGGCGTGGTGGCGGTCTTCGATGATCGACCCGGCGCCGCGGGCGCCTGGCAGCTCGAACGGCTCGAAGAGGCTCCCGGACGCGTCCCGGGTCTGGCGCATGCGCACCAGCCCCCCATCGGTCGAGAACCACATCGCCCCCGTGTGGTCCTCCAGTATGTCCCGCGGGATCTCGCTGGGCAGGCCGTCGCGCCTCGAGTAGGAGACGAAGGTGTCGCCGTCGAAACGTGAAAGGCCGGTCGCCGTGCCGACCCACAGGAAGCCGCGGGAGTCCTTGTAGAGCGCCGTGACCCAGTCGCCGGCAAGACCATGAGCGACGGTGAGCGTGCGCACGGCCAACCGCTCCGCCGCGGCGGTTCCGGCCATGGCAGCCGCCAACGCCAGCGTGCCGAACCGGCCGAGGAGCCGACCCACCCTGTCCACACGCTGTCGCCGGTCGCCGCGTCGCATATTCGTGCGTTTCGCATCTTAGCGCGGAAACCTAGCGTGCACCCATGGTCCAGGCATCACGAGGTGTCAACGTCGACACACCTCCACAGAAATCGACGAGAAACCCAGTGTTCCCGGTCAAGGAGGCCACGATGAAAAGCCGCATTCCCCACACCTGTCGGACCGTTGCTGTGCTCTGCAGTGTCCTGCTCGCGACCGCAGCGCTGGCCAGCTTTACCGGCACCGACGTATTCCTGCCGTCTGTCGGGGCGAAGCCAGGCACCCCACCTGCGATCTGGTACACCACCGTCTGGGTCCACAACCCCAACGCCACCGCGGCCAACGTCACCTTCTACCTGCTCGAGCGGCAGGCCAACCCGACGCCGATGTCATACACCGACACCATCCAGCCCGGCGACACCGCCAGGTACGAGAACGCCATCCAGCTCATGTTCGCGAAGCAGACATTCGGCGCCCTGCGCGTCACCTCCAACGTCAAGGTGCTGGTGGGCTCCCGCATCTACTCCCAGTCCGGCGCCCTCGAGGACTCGGTCGGCCAGTTCTTCGCCGGCACACCCGCCTCGTTCGCCATCGGCTCCGGGCAGTCGACGGAGCTGCTCGGCGTGTACGGCACCCTGCCGGCGGCCGACTCCACCTTTCGGTACAACTACGGCTTCGTCGAGACCACCGGCACCGGCACCTGCTCGGTGAAGGTGACCGTGAAGAACCCGACCGGCGCCGAGCTGGCCTCCAAGACCTACACGGTGCGGCAGTGGGAGCAGATGCAGAAGACGTTCTCGACCGAGTTCCCCTCGCTCTCGACCCAGAACGCGCGGCTCACCATCCAGGTGCTCTCCGGGACCGGCAAGGTGATCGCCTTCGGCTCCGGCGTCGCCAACGGCTCTCAGGACCCGGCGACGTTCGAGATGGCGTTCCGCGACGAGCTCCTGGCGGAGAACAGCTCGGGCGGTGGAGGCGACATCACCGGGGTCGCCGCCGGAGCCGGGCTGACCGGCGGCGGGACGAGCGGCGACGTCACCCTCGCCCTGGCCGACAGCGGCGTCACCACCGCCAAGCTCGCCAGCGGAGCGGTGACGCCATCGAGGCTCTCTACGGCTGGATCCTCTCCAGGCCAGGTGCTGACCTCGGACGGCATCAACGCGGCGTGGCAGACGCCTTCGTCCGGCGGCACCGGGATGTCCTCGGTGGTTCACGATGCGACGCTTGCCGGCAGCGGGACGACCGCCTCGCCGCTCATGATCGCCGACGGCGGCGTGTCCTCGGCCAAGATCGCGGACGGGTCGGTCGGCATGGCGGATCTCGCGAACGGCGCGGTGACGGCGCCCAAGGTATCGACCGCGGGCGGGACCACCGGACAGGTCCTCACGATCACCGCCGGCGGGGCGGCGTGGCAGGCGGTCTCGGGGTCGGGCGGCGGCGACATCACCGGCGTGACCGCCGGCGACGGCCTTGCCGGTGGTGGCGCCAGCGGCGAGGTCACCATCTACGTGAAGAACGGCGGGATCAAGAACAACATGCTCGATGCTGGCTCCGTCACCGCCACCACGATTGCCGGCGGTGTCGTGAACGGGACCCATCTTGCCGCCGGTGCCGTGACGCAGGCCAAGCTCTCGGCCTCGGGCTCACCCACCAGCGGCAAGGTGCTCGGCACCGACGGCTCCTCGCTCACCTGGCAGAGCGCGGGAGGCTTCACATTACCGTATGACGGCTCGGCCTCGGCGAGCGCAGCGGCGCTCAAGGTCACCAACAACGGATCCGGGCAGGCCATGTACGGGAAGGCCACGTCGGGCATCGGGGTGTTCGGGGAGAGCACTTCGAGCTCCGGGGTGGGAGGAAATAGCAGCTCCGGCTACGGAGTCGTGGGCGTTAGCTCGTCCAACTACGGCGTGTACGGCTCCAGCTCGACCAGCGACGGCGTGTACGGAACCACCTCGAGCGACTCGAAGGCCGGCGTCTCCGGATACGCGGGGGGTGGCGTAGGCGTCTTGGGAAAGAGCACGTCAGGCGACGGCGTCGAAGGCCTCAGCACTTCGAGGTTTGGTGTCCTAGGAAAGTCATCGTCATCCGACGGCGTGAAGGGATCTAGCACTTCGGCTTACGGCGTGTCTGGGGTGAGCACTACGAGCGTTGGCGTCTTCGGCCTGTCAACGAGTAACTGGGGCGTCCGGGGATTCTGCTCCAACAGCACGAACTGGGGCGTGCTCGGCACGCCCAACGAGGGTGTGGCCGGGATCGGAACCGGTTCAGATAGCGGCGTCTACGGCCAGAGCACCGGCACCGGCCTGGCGGGCAGCTTCAACGGCAACGTCCAGGTTTCCGGCACGCTCTCGAAGGGCGCAGGCTCGTTCAGGATCGACCACCCGCTCGACCCGGCGAACAAGTACCTCTACCACTCCTTCGTCGAATCGCCGGACATGATGAATGTCTACAACGGCAACGTCGTCCTGGACGCCGACGGCAAAGCGGTGGTTGAGCTACCGGAGTGGTTCGAGGTGCTCAACCGCGACTTCCGCTACCAGCTCACGCCGATCGGCGCCCCGGCGCCTGACCTGTACGTCGCCGCCGAGGTCGCGGGCAACCGCTTCGCCATCGCCGGCGGCGAGCCGGGCCAGAAGGTCTCCTGGCAGGTCACCGGCATCCGGCAGGACGCCTTCGCCAACGCCCACCGCATCCAGGTCGAGGAGGAGAAGCCCGAGGCCGAGCGGGGCACCTACCTCCACCCCGAGCTGTACGGCCAGCCGGAGGAGGCCGGCGTCGAGTGGGCGACCCATCCCGACCTCATGCAGGAGATCAAGGCGCAGCGGCAGCAGTCCCAACAGACCAATCCGGAGCCGTAGTGCGTTCACCGCATCCTACCCTGGCCATCACACCGAGGAGGAGCCTCATGACGACCCGAGCTTCCATCATTGCAACCCTGACCTTCGCGGTGTGCACGCCGCTGCTTGCATCGTTCACCGGCACGGACGTGTTCCTGCCGTCGGTGGGCGCCAAGCCGGGTACGCCACCTGCGGTCTGGTACACAACCGTCTGGGTCCACAACCCCAACGCCACGGCGGCGAACGTCACCTTCTACCTGCTCGAGCGCCAGGCCAACCCGACGCCGGTGTCGTACACCGACACCATCCAGCCCGGCGACACCGCCAGGTACGAGAACGCCGTCCAGCTCATGTTCGCCAAGCAGACGTTCGGCGCCATCCGCGTCACCTCCAACGTCAAGGTGCTGGTCGGCTCCCGCATCTACTCCCAGTCCGGTGCCCTCGAGGACTCGGTCGGCCAGTTCTTCGCCGGCACGCCGGCGTCGTTCGCCATCGGCTCCGGCCAGGCCACCGAGCTGCTCGGCGGCTACGGCACGCTGCCGGTCGCCGACTCGACGTTCCGGTACAACTTCGGCTTCGTCGAGACCACCGGCACCGGCACCTGCCAGGTGAAGGTCACCGTTAAGGACCCGACCGGCGCCGAGCTGGCCTCCAGGACCTACACCGTGCGGCAGTGGGAGCAGATGCAGAAGACGTTCTCGAGCGAGTTCCCCTCGCTCTCGACCCCCAACGCCCGGCTCACCGTCCAGGTGCTCTCCGGAACCGGCAAGCTCATCGCCTTCGGCTCCGGCGTCGCCAACGGCTCCCAGGACCCGGCCACCTTCGAGATGGCGTTCCGCGACGAGCTGCTGGCGGAGAACAGCTCGGGTGGCGGGATGACGGAGGTGGTTCACATCGGCTCGTTCACCGGCAAGGGGATCAGTGGATCGCCCCTGGCCATCGCCGACGAGGGCATCGTCGCGCACCACATCAAGAACGGCAACATCATCAAGGAGAAGCTCTCCGCCACCGGCGGTACAGCCGGACAAGTGCTCACCGTCGAGGGTGGCAACCTGGCCTGGAAGACCCCTGCGAGCGGAGACCTCACGCTGCCTGTCAACAAGACCGGATCGAGTGCTACCGGCACCGACATCTTCTACCTCGGGAACACGGGCAACGGCCGCGCGATGCACCTCGTGGCCAACACCGACACGGGTCTGTGGGTCAGCAGCGGCTCGGGCCTGGCGCTCGACGGCCGCTCGACGAGCGCCGATGGCATCCACGGCTCCACCACCGCCTCGGGGAAATCGGGCGTCTGGGGCGCCAACTCGAATGCGAGCGGCAACGGCGTCTACGGCTGGAACAGCTCGACCGGGGCGCTCGGTGCCCTCGGCAGCTTGAACCGCGGCGTGTATGGCGAGTCGCCGGGGTCCAGCGGCGTGCATGGCAAGACCACGCACGCCTCTGCGGCTGGCGTGTACGGAGAGGGCATCACGGCAGGGGTCTGGGGCAATGCCTCGGGGACCGACGCCACCGGGGTGCTTGGAACCGCCAACACCGGAGCCAACGCATACGGTGTGTGGGGTAGGAGCACAACTGGCTATGCCGGGTTCTTCAGCGGCAATGTCAACGTCACCGGAGCGCTCTCCAAGGCCAGCGGATCGTTCAAGATCGACCATCCGCTGGATCCCTCGGGGAAATACCTCTACCACTCGTTCGTCGAGTCGCCGGACATGAAGAACGTCTACGACGGCAATGTCACGACCGACGACCGCGGATTTGCCACCGTGACGCTGCCGGAGTGGTTCGAGGCGCTCAACTCCGACTTCCGCTACCAGCTCACCGTGCTCGGCGGCGGCGACGTCTGGGCCCAGGCCCGGGTCGCCAGGAAGATCCAGGGCAACGCGTTCGTGATCCAGACCAGCATGCCGGGTGTCGAGGTCTCCTGGCAGGTCACCGGCATCCGGCAGGACGCCTGGGCCCGGGCGCACCGCATCCAGGTCGAGGAGGCGAAGCCCGGGGTCGAGCAGGGCACCTACCTCCACCCCGAGCTCTTCGGTCAGCCCGAGGAGATGGGCGTCGAGTGGGCGACACGTCCCGTGGAAATGAAGAGGCTGCAAGCCGAGCAGGCCCTGGCCGCAGGGTCCAGGCAGGAGTAGCCATGCCCACTACTCAGGTTCGAGGCACAACAGAGACGCTCCGCCGATCCACGTGCGAGCCCGATCTCTGCCTGCCCACACAGGACAAGCAAAGGAGGAATCCCATGAAGTGCAGAACGCTACTCGCCATCTGTGTCGTGCTTGCCGTGAGTACCCCGGCCCTCGCGTCGTTCTCGGGGACGGACGTGTTCCTCCCCTCGGTCGGGGCCAAGGCGGGAGTTGGACCGTCGGTCTGGTACACGACGGTCTGGGTCCGGAATCCGGGTGCCACCACCGCCAACGTGACGTTCTACCTGCTCGAGCGGCAGCAGAACCTCAGCCCGGCCTCCTTCACCGCGAGCATACCCGCCGGCGACACCAAGAAGTTCGAGAACGCCATCGAGACGATGTTCGCCAAGCAGACGTTTGGCGCCCTGCGGATGACATCCAACGGCAAGGTCTCCGCTGGCGCCCGGGTCTACTCGCAGGCCGGCGACATCAAGGACTCCGTCGGCCAGTTCTACGCCGGTGTCCCGGCGTCGTTCGCCATCGGCACCGGGCAGTCCACCGAGCTGTTCGGAGTGTACAGCACTCTGCCCCAGGCCGACTCGGACTTCCGCTACAACTTCGGCTTCGTCGAGACGACGGGCACCGGCGCCTGTCAGGTGAAGGTGACGATCAAGGACCATGCCGGGACCTCCCAAGGCTCCAAGACCTACGTGGTCCGGGAGTGGGAGCAGATGCAGAAGTCTTTCGCCACCGAGTTTCCTGCCGTCTCCACCGCGGACGCGAGCCTCGTGGTGGAGGTCGTTTCCGGGACAGGCAAGGTGATCGCCTTCGGCTCGCAGGTCACCAGCGGCTCCCAGGATCCGACCACCTTCGAGATGGGATATCGGGACGGCCTGCTCACGGAGTACAGCTCCGGCGGCCTCGCCGAGGTCAGCCATGACGCGACGCTCACCGGCCTCGGCACCGCCGCCGTGCCGCTGGGACTCAACAACGGAGCGGTTGGCACGGCGAAGCTCGCCGACAAGGCCGTGACCGCCACCAAGGTGGCCAGCACGGGAGGCACAGTGGGTCAGGTCCTGACGGTGACCGGGTCCGGCGCCGCATGGCAGACACCGTCGGGGAGTGGTGGCGACATCACCGGTGTCGCCGCTGGTACGGGCCTCACCGGCGGCGGGACGAGCGGCGACGTGACCCTGGCGATCGCCGACAGCGGCGTGACCTCGACCAAGCTCGCGGCCGGTGCGGTCAGCACCTCCAAGCTCGCCGACAGTGCCGTCACCGGCGCGAAGATCGCCACCTCCCAGGTGACGGCGAACCACATCTCGACCGCCGGCGGCGGCGTCGGCCACATTCTCATCGTCACGGCGAGCGGTGCCAAGTGGCAGGAGCCGGGACCCGCCGCCCTCGTGCTGCCGTTCACGGGCTCGGCTTCGACCGCGGTCAACACCGACCTCGTGTACCTCAGGAACACGGGGAACGGCCGCGCCATGCAGCTCGTCAGTGGAAGCGACACCGGGCTGTGGGTCAACAGCACCTCGGGCCTCGCCATCGACGGTCGGTCGACCAGCAACACGGCGATCATCGCCACCACCGGCGGCTCCGGGAAGGCCGGAGTGTACGGCAAGAACACCCAGACGACCGGAACCACGAGCTACGGCGTCCTGGGCGAGGGCCCGATCGGCGTCAGGGGCGCCGCCTCCGGCTCCACGGGCACCGGTGTATCCGGATTCGGGGGCAACCGGGGCACCGGCGTGCTCGGCATCAGCAGCACGGGCGTGCAGGGTGAGTCGACCACCGCCGACGGCGCCGGCGTGCACGGCATCGCCAACAACGGCACCTCCTCGTACGGCGTGTGGGGCACAAGCAGCAGTGCCTACGCCGGCTACTTCTCCGGCCGGGTCCACGTCAACGGGACGCTCTCCAAGAACGCCGGGTCGTTCCGGATCGACCATCCTCTCGACCCTTCCGGCAAGTACCTCTCTCACTCCTTCGTGGAGTCCCCTGACATGATGAACATCTACAACGGTGTGGTCACCCTCGACGCCAGCGGCGCGGCCGATGTCGAGCTGCCGGAGTGGTTCGAGTCACTCAACCGGGACTTCCGCTACCAGCTCACCTGCATCGGGGGGTTCGCCCCGGTGTACGTCGCCGACAAGGTCCACGGCAACCACTTCCGCATCGCCGGTGGCACCCCCGGCCTCGAGGTCTCCTGGCAGGTCACCGGCATCCGGAAGGACGCCTACGCCGAGGCCCACCGCATCCCGGTGGAGGAGGAGAAGCCCGAGGCCGAGCGCGGCACGTATCTCCATCCCGAGCTCTTCGGTCAGCCCGAGGAAACAGGGGTCGAGTGGGCCACCCACCCCGAGCAGATGAGACAGGCCAGGGACGCGCGGGAGCAGGCCTCCCAGGCCAAGCCCGAGTAGATGCGCCTTTCGACCCTGCTGCCCATCGAGACACCGGAGGCCCGTCGCTTCCCGACGGGCCTCTACCTTCAGCTCAGGTTCCTGTTCCCGATCCGCCCCGGAGGTACACCATGAAACCGAGAGTCCCTGCCGTCGCAACCTTCCTCCTCACCGTCGCTGCCCCACTTCTCGCCTCGTTCACCGGCACCGACGTGTTCCTGCCGTCGGTCGGCGCGAAGCCGGGCACCCCACCCGCGGTCTGGTACACCACGGTGTACGTGCACAACCCCAATGCCACCGCGGCCAATGTCACGTTCTACCTCCTGGAACGCCAGGCCAACCACACGCCGGTCTCGTTTGCCGACACCATCCAGCCGGGCGACACCGCCAGGTACGAGGACGCCGTCCAGCTCATGTTCGCCAGGCAGACGTTCGGCGCCATCCGCGTCACCTCCAACATCAAGGTGTTGGTCGGGTCGCGGATCTACTCCCAGTCCGGAGCGCTCAAGGACTCGGTCGGGCAGTTCTTCGCCGGCACGCCGGCCTCCTTCGCCATCGGCTCCGGACAGTCCACCGAGCTGCTCGGCGCCTACGGCACGCTGCCGGCGGCCGACTCGACGTTCCGGTACAACTTCGGCTTCGTCGAGACCACCGGCACCGGTACGTGCCAGGTGAAGGTGGCGGTGAAGGACCCGACCGGTGCCGAGGTGGCCTCCAGGACCTACACCGTGCGTCAGTGGGAGCAGATGCAGAAGTCGTTCCCGAGCGAGTTCCCCTCGCTCTCGACCCAGAACGCGCGGCTGACCGTCCAGGTGCTGTCGGGCACCGGCAAGGTCATCGCCTTCGGCTCGGGCGTCGCCAACGGCTCCCAGGACCCGGCGACGTTCGAAATGGCTTTCCGCGACGAGCTGCTCGCGGAGAACGCCTCGGGCGGCGGCGGCGACATCACCGCTGTCAACGCCGGTGCGGGTCTGACCGGTGGCGGGACGAGCGGCGACGTGACCCTCGCCCTAGCCGATAACGGCGTCACCACGGCCAAGCTCGCCAACGGCGCAGTGACGGCAGGCAAGGTGGCCACGACCGGCGGAACCACCGGGCAGGTGTTGACCGTCACGGCCTCGGGGGCGGCGTGGCAGGCTGTCTCCTCGGGCAACGGTGGCGACATCACCGGCGTCAGCGCCGGGTCGGGGCTGGCAGGTGGTGGCACCTCTGGTGACGTCACGCTCTCGGTGACCCCGGGCGGGATCGTCAGCGGCATGCTCGCGGCGAACGCGGTCACGAGCGACAAGATCGCCGACGGGGCGGTCGGGACGGCGGACCTCGCACCTGGAGCCGTGACTGCGGCCAAGGTCGCGACGACCGGCGGCACGACCGGGCAGGTGCTGACCGTCACAGCCTCGGGCGCGGCGTGGCAGGCCACCTCGGGCTCGAGTGGCGACATCACCGGCGTGACGGCGGGCGAGGGCCTCACCGGCGGCGGCACGAGCGGCGAGGTCCTCCTGTCGGTGAGGGATGCCGGCATCAAGAACGTCATGCTGGCCTTCGGCTCCGTGACCGCCAACACGATTGCCGGAGGGGTCGTCAACGCCACGCACCTCGCCCCCGGCTCGGTCACCCAGGCCAAGCTCTCGGCCTCCGGGACGGCGGCCAGCGGCAAGGTGCTCGGCACCGACGGTTCCTCCCTCGTCTGGCAGACGGATGCGACAGGTGGGATGACCCTGCCGTATTCGGGATCGGTCAGCTCGGCCCAGACCGCNNGGAAGCGGCATGGGACTCAAGGGAACCGGCACGACCGCTGAGGGCGTGTGGGGCGAGAGCAGCTCCGGGAGGGGCATCACCGGGTCGTCGACAAACGGTGTGGGGATCTTCGGCTACAGCGCGACCAAGGCAGGCATCCAGGGCTCCAGCGGAGGCGGCTACGGGGTGATGGGCGAGACGACGAGCAACTCCTTTGCCGGCGTGTTCGGGCAGAGCGCCACCAGCATCGGGGTATCCGGATCCAGCCCCAGCGGCAAGGGCGTCATGGCCGTCAGCGGCACCGGCAAGGGCCTGCACGCCAGCTCCAACAGCGGCACCGGGGCGCTCGGCGAGAGCACGAGCGGCATCGGCGTCAACGGCACAAGCAGCAGCAATGCCGGCGTCGAGGGCGACAGCGAGACGAACATCGGCGTGCGCGGCGTCGCTCACGGGTCGGGTGCCGGGGTGCAGGGTTACAACACCTCGACCGGCCCCATCTTCGACGGATGGAACGCCAGCACGACGCGGGTCTTCCGCGTCGACCAGACCGGCAAGGTCTTCGCCAACGGCGGGTACGCGACCGGCGGCGCCGACTTCGCCGAGCTGCTGCCGGCGCGCGACGGCATCGAGCCGGGCGACGTGCTGGCGGTCACGGCCGACGGCACGCTGGCCCGCAGCACCGAGGCGTATCAGGCAAGCGTGGTGGGCGTGTACTCGACGCAGCCCGGCTTCCTCGGCGGCAACCCGGATGCCGAGACCGGCACGGGCAAGGTGCCGCTGGCCGTGGTCGGCGTGGTCCCGGTGAAGGCCTCGACGGAGAACGGCGCCGTCCGCCCCGGCGACCTGCTCGTCGCCTCCTCGACCGCGGGGCACGCGATGCGGGCCGGCAGCCGCACGCCGGTCGGGGCGGTGCTGGGCAAGGCGCTCACCGGCCTCGCGGAGGGCACCGGGACCGTGACGCTGCTCGTGATGGTGCGCTGAGCTGTCCGCCGGGGGCGCACAGCCTGGGCTACGGTTCGCTCCGCGCCAGCGCCCGCACGACGATGTTGGCGGCGAGCCTGGCAGTGATGCCGCCCACGTCGTGGGTCGGGTTGACCTCCGTGATCTCGATGACGCGGGTCCGGGGGTCCGCGGCGGCAACGTCGGCGATCTCGCAGACCTCCATCGCGGTGAGGCCCATCGGGCTCGGGTCGCTCACGCCGGGCGCCTCGGCAGCGTGCACCACGTCAAGGTCGAAGCCGAAGAAGATGGCGTCGGTCCGGGGGTTCTCGGTGATCGCCCGCACCGTCGCGCCGACCCCGGCGCGGCGGAGGTCGCCCAGCAGATGGATGTGGGCGCCGATCTCCTCGACCCAGCGCATGTAGGTGCTGGAGTTGTTGAACGAGTTGATGCCGATCTCGTGAAAGAGCTCCGGCCGCACGCGACCCTCGTCCAGGAGCTGCCGGTAGGGCGTGCCGCTGTTGCGCGGGGTGTCGGCCCGCACGTCGAGGTGGCGGTCGATGTTGAGGACGAGCGGGTTGGAGGCGACGGCCGCGAGCGCGCGGACATCCGGGTAAGAGATGTCGTTGCCGCCCCCGAGCACGACGACCTTCTTGCCGTCGGCCAGGAACCGCTGCACGACCTCGGTGAGGCGGTCGTGGGTGGCCTCGAGCCGGCGCGCGACCCGCACGTCGCCGGCGTCATACAGGCGCAACCCCTCGTGGGCCTCGCTCACGGCGTAGCGGTAGAGCGCCCGGCGGATCTCCGCGGGCGCGCGTCGGGCGCCGACCCGGCCGCGGTTGCGGCGCACGCCCTGGTCCTGGGGGCAGCCCACGAGCACCACGTCGGCGCGGTCATAGTCGGCTGGCCCCCGCAGCACGATGTCGCCCAGGCGCACGTCGTTCGGGTCGCGCCGGCTGTACAGCAGCGCCTCGTCCACGGCCACGAGCGGTAGCTCGATATCGGGCACCCGGCTCCTTCCGGGACCGCTGCCGTCACCATCGAGAAGCGGGTCCCGGCAGCGATTCTACTCGCGGACCCCGGGGGTCGGCGCGAGCTGAAGGCCCTGGAACCCGCAAATGCCGCGGCCGTCTTGGGCCGGGGGCCCGGCGTGGCTGCTCTTGCACCTCCTCGGCCACCTGCTACCATCCGGCTCTCACAGCACCGGGATTTCGTCGAGAGGAGCGATCACATGGACTGGAAAGAGCAGCTCAACAAGGCCGCCGCCGCCCTCACCCACGCCGCCGAGAGTGACACCGTGAAGGGCATCACCACCAGGGCCAGGGAGGCGGCCAGCGGGCTCGCGAAGCGCGTCAGGCAGGGGGCGCTCAGCGCCGCCGACGCCTACGTCGAGGCCAACACCGACCCCGCCACCCTCCGCATCCGCTACCTCAACGCCGACATCAGCATCCTGTCGCCTTCCGATGGGCTGCAGGTCGCCCGCCCCAACGCCGGGGCGCTCGTCATCTCCGACGGAGCGGGCAACGGGCTCGTGGTGAGCGTGAGCGGCGAGCCGGCGCGCGTGGCTGAGACGGCGGGGGTCGTCAAGATCCTCAACGCCACGACCTACGACCTGGGCCCCGAGGACGGCGTCAACGTCATCGTCCTCAAGGCGTAGCGCACCGCTGGCAGCAACGACCTGACTGTCACTCTCGGCGCCGCCGCAGGTACTCCGCCGGGCGGAGGATCTGCAACCGACCGACCTTCTTCCCCATCAGGTGCCCGAAGTGGCGCACGTCACCCGTCAGCACATGGGTTGCAGCCATGCCGAGGGCGGCCTGGAGGATCGGCAGATCGTCTGCAGGGAGGTTGGCCCCTGCTGGCAGGGGCACGGCTTCGAAGGCTCCCACTCCAACCTCGACCGTGGCGAGCAAGGCACCGAGCTTCTCGCGCCTGGGGTCATCTGGCAGGTTGCGCAGGGCTTCTTCGACCGCGTGCTCGCTCGTCACCAGCTCCAGATCACCAAGGTGCCAGAGCGCGAGCAGGCCGGCGTGCTCCCGCCACGCCGCCGAAAAGAGCACATTGGCATCGAGGAAGGCGCGATCCATCTAGGGCTTCCGGTGGGGGATCTCGCTGGGGTCGAGGCCCAGCTTGCGCACCTGCTCACACACCCTCGCGTAGTCGGCTTCGTCCACCGCATTGTTGAGGAGGAGCTCCGCCACCCGGGCCGGCGCGTACTGCTCGACCGGGTAGGCCGCCGCCGGTCGCAGCATCAGACCCTCGGGCCGCTCCTCGACGAGAAGCAGCGAGCCCTCCTCGATCCCGAGCTTCCGGCGCAGGCGCACGGGCAGGACAACCGTGCCACGCCTCCCGACTCTGGCTGTCTCGATCATCCGATCCTCCGATTATCAGAATATCAGAGCACAACTGCTTCGAGTCGATCCCATGCTGCGACCACGAGCTATGAGACGTGATCGAGGAGCAAGATGGTTCCACCGGCGGAGATCAGTCTGCCGGCCAGGCCGGCACGGAAAGCCGCCCCACCGACCGGGCACCTGCTCCACTGGGCTCCGAACCCTGGCTGACGCTGGCACGGGTCTTGTACCATTACCACCGACGTGTTTGGTGCCCCCGACCTCGTACCCGAGACCGACCTCGAGCGAATCGAGGCGAGGCTCGCCAACCTGCCGGACATTGCCGAGGAGGAGCTGCCATGGCCCCTGGGCGGCGACACGAGGACGACGTTCTTCATCAACGAGCGTGTCTCGCCGAGAGGGACGTCATGGCGAGACGGCTCCATCTGGCTCACCCTCGTCATCTCGATCCTCTTCCACCTCCTGGTCTTCTCCCAGCTCATGAAGGGCAGCGCCATCTCGACGATGATGGCGGCGCTTCAACCCCCTCCCCGGCGAGCCCAGGTCGAGGAGCCCGTCTGGCCACGCTTCCAGCTCGTGGACCTTCCCAACCAGAAGGAGGAGAAGCCCTCCCGCCGCAACGCGCCGGGCTCCGACCTGGACCGGCGTGCCCACGGTGGCGTGGGAGCGCCTGCCGACCAGCCGGGCTCCCAGGGCAACACCCCGGAGCAGCGCATGCAGGCGCCCGCCGCCGGCACGGCAGGCGGCTCGTCCGGCACAGAGGGGGTCAAGGTCGCCGGCAAGGGCGAGGAGGGCGAAGGAGCCGGCAGGGGAGCGAAGACCGGCGAGGGTGAAGGTGCCAGCCCGACCCCGCCCATCCAGGTTGCCGATGCCGGCGGTGAAGCCCTGCGCCAGCCCTTCCAGGGCGGAGGTCAGAACCGGCCGGTGCTGCGCGGCATTGGTGGCCTCGGCCCGGGGTCGATCGGCGGGTCGGTGCCGAACCGCAAGGGCGGGCGCGTCGACATGGGTCCGCTTTCGTTCGACACGAACTGGTACGAGTGGGGTCCCTACGCCGCCGAGATGCTTCGCAAGATCCGGTACCACTGGCGTATCCCGGAGATTGCGCAGCTCGGAGTGGGCGGCGTGGTGCGCATCCGGTTCTTCATCGAGCGGGACGGCCGCGTCACCGGCCTGGAGATCGAAATGCCGTCAGCGCACCCTCCCATGGACTACGCGGCCCGCGACGCGATCCTCAACGCCTCGCCGCTGAATCCGCTCCCCGCGGACCTGGTGGGGGTCGAGCGGGAAGGTGTGACGATCACGTTCTACTACAACACCCCGATCCCGGAGGACGCGTAGAAGGGCTCCTCCCTCGGCCGGGACAGCTCGGCTGGGACCGTCCAATCATGTCCGCGGACGAGGTCGCGGCAGGAATGCCGCTCCTACGGGATCTCGCAGGCGGTGACGACGCGGCGGAGCGCGGCACCCACGTGCTCGCCCACCGGGGCAAGCTCTGGCAGCCGCAGGATGCCGAGCACACTGTCGGGCCGCATCGCCCGCACCATGGTCCGGCCGTCCTCCACCGAGACCGTGACGTTGCACGGCAGCAGCACACCCACCTCGGGGGCCACGGTGAGCGCCTGGTGCGCGGACGGGGCGTGGCAGGCACCGAGGATCATGTACGGCTCACGCTCGATGCCGAGCTTGTTCCTGACCGTCGCCCTGACGTCGATCTCGGTGATCACCCCGAACCCCTCGGCCGCCAGCGCCTTGCGCGCCTTCTCCACTGCGGCGTCATGGGACAACGGCGACACCGCCTCGTACGCAACCATCGTCTCTCGCATGTCGACCTCAAGGCCCACCTGTCTCGCGGGCGGGCGGGGGACTTTCGACTCTCAACTCTCAACTGGTGGATGGGTGGGGGAGACTGTCTCGAGGGACCACACGGGCCCCGGTCACGACGCTCAGGAGAAGCCGCCACCACAGCCAGCCGAGCTGGGTTTGCCGCACGGCAGCGCGCTGCCGCCGCCCGACGAGACGCTGGCGGCGAACGTCGAGAGCGCCCGGTTCACGTCGGCTCCTCCGCAGGACGGGCAGCTCAGGCCCTCGGCCGTGGCGCCCATGCGCTGCAGTACCTCGAATCGCTTGCCGCACTGCTGGCAGATGTACTCGTACAACGGCATGTCAGCCTCCGCATCCACCCTGGATCGAGCCCCACACGCTTTCGGGGATGCCGTCCGGGTACACCTCGTAGGTCGAGAAGATTGCTCCGCAGCTCCGGCACCGCCAGAGCAGGGCACCTCACGTCGGGACGGGCCGGAGGTCGCCGCTGCAGCGCGGGCACGCTCCGGGCTTGGGGTCCTTCTCCATCTGCTCCATGCTCACGACCTCCCAGGATCTTTCGGGTCCGATGCAACCTCGTCCGTCTGGTCGTCCGTGCCACAGCCCTTCCGGCGCCCGGCCGGGTCGGGGACCGCTCAGGTCGGCACCCCGAGCCGCGGCAGCACGACCCACTGCAGCAGCCCCCACACCACCACGATGCCAATCAGCCACCACATGTCACCGCTCATGTGTGACCACCCATCATCTCCGCGCGCCCCTGCTCGATGGCCGTGCGATCGGCGTTGATCTGTCGCTCGAGGCCGTCGCAGCAGATGCGGCAGATGTCGAAGACCTCGGGGTCGGAGATGAAGTAGAAGATGCTCGTCCCCTCGCGCCGGCAGTCCACCAGGCCGGCCTTCTTGAGGACGGCCAGGTGCTTGGAGACGTTGGCCTGGCTCGAGCCCACCAGGCCGAGGATGTCGTTGACGTTGTGCTCGCCGGCCTGCAGGGTGTGCAGGATGCGCAGCCGCATCGGGTCGGCGATGGCCTTGAGGCGGTCCGCGATGCGTTCCAGGAGCTGGGTCGAGAAGTCGGTCATCTCGCCTCCCAGCAGAGAGTATAACCACACATTCATGGATGCGCAAGGCGCGGCAGTGTCCGCCCGAAGGGCCGCCAGCCTCACATCGCCTCCTCAGCGTTCCACACGAACATCTTCAGCTTCTCGCCGCAGTCGTGGCAGTACGCCCGCACCTGGTCCCGCAACGCCTGGACCCGCTCCTCCTCCACCAGCGTGAGGATCACCGCGGAGGTCCTGGGGTAGGCCCGCGAACCCAGGCGCTGCCCGGTGGTGCCGAGGCCGAAGGCATGGGGGATCTCCGTGTACCCCTCCACACCGGCACGCTGGAGGAGGACCTCCAGCTCTTCCTTGTGGGACTCGTCGACGATCATCATGAGGAGCTTCATGGCCTCACTCCCTGACTCCGAGCGCCCGCAGGATCGAGATCATCGGGCACCAGCGGGTGAACGCCGACTGCAGCAGGTTGAGCCCCACGAACGCCGTGAAGGCGAAGAACCAGGGCTGGTGCAGGAAGACGCCGAGGGCCACGGAGAGCAGGACGAACAGCCCCGCGATGGCGCGCAGATACTCGTTGATGGTCACGCGTGTCTCCTTTCTAAGTCGTGGGATCGCCATCCACCGCAACGACGCGGTGGATCCCGACCGCCTTGAGGTACATGAAGTACAGCAGGGGGATCACGACGAGGGTGAGGGCCGTGGCCACCACGACGCCCGAGATGAGCGCCACGGCCAGCCCCTGGAAGATCGGGTCGAGCAGGATGACGCCGCCGCCCACGACGAGGGCCGCGGCGGTGAGGGCGATGGGCCGGAAGCGCACGGCGCCGGCCTTGATCACCGCGTCCTCCAGCTTCTCGCCCGCCTCCAGCTCGAGGTTGATGAAGTCCACGAGCAGGATGGAGTTGCGCACGATGATGCCGGCCAGGGCGATGAAGCCGATCATCGAGGTGGCGGTGAAGAACACGTTCCCCACCCCGTGCGCCGGCAGGATGCCGATGAGGGTGAGCGGGATCGGCGCCATGATGATGAGCGGCGTCACGAACGAACGGAACCACCCCACGACCAGCAGGTAGATGAGCACCAGTACCGCCGCGAAGGCGATCCCCATGTCGCGGAACACCTCGTAGGTGATCTGCCACTCGCCGTCCCACTTCACGGCGTACCGCGTGGCGTCCTCGGGCAGGGCGTTGGAGAGCAGCTCCACCGCCTTGCCGTCCGGCCCCTGCAGGCTTTCCATGCGGTCCTGCATGGCGAGGATGCCGTACACGGGCGCCTCGGCCACCCCCGCCATCTCGGCCAGCACGTAGCTCACCGGCCGCAGGTTCTTGTGGTAGATGAACTGCTCCCGCGGCACCTGGCGGACCCTCACCAGCTCAGAGAGCGGCACGAGCCGCCCTCCGGCGCCGTGAACGGTGGTCGCCAGCAGCCCCTCGACGCTCGATCGCTGGGTGCGCTCCAGGCGCAGCACCAGCGGCACGGGCGCTCGCGCCGTCTCGTCGCGCAGCAGACCCGCCTCGGCGCCGTCCAGCGCCACCCGCAGCGTGCGCACGATCACCTCGGGGGTGATGCCGGCCCGGACCGCCTTCTCGCGGTCGATCTCCATCTCCAGGCGCGGCGCCGGGTCCTCCACGAGCCAGTCCACGTCCACCACGCCCGGCGTGCTCTCGAAGATCGCCCGCACCTGCTTCGCGAGCGCCACGCGCTGCCCGAGCTCCGGGCCGTAGACCTCGGCCACGAGGGTCGACAGCACCGGCGGCCCGGGCGGCACCTCGGTCACCTTGACGTTGGCGCCGGTGCGGGCCGCGATCGGCTGCAACAGCTCCCGCACGTGCTTCGAGAACGCGTGGGAGTCGGTGCTCCGATCCCCCTTGGGCAGCAGGTTGACCTGCAGGTCCGCCACGAGCGGTCCCGAGCGCAGGAAGTAGTGCCGCACCAGGCCGTTGAAGTTGAACGGCGCGGAGGTCCCGACGTACACCTGGATGTCGCTCACCTCGGGCAGGTTGCGCACCGTGCCGGCGAGCTCGCGGGCGACTGCCGCGGTGCTCTCGAGGGTCGAGCCCTCGGGCATGTCGACGACCACCTGGATCTCGCTCTTGTTGTCGTAGGGGAGCATCTTCACGGTCACGAAGCGGATGAAGACGAGCCCCATGGAGAGCACCAGCAGCATCGCCACCGCGCCCAGCAGCGCCCAGCGGCGCCACGCCTTCTGCAGCAGCGGCGTGAACAGCCGCTGGTAGAACCGGTGCAGCCGGTCTTCCTTGGGCGTCTCCTGGTGCGGCGACGAGGCGGTGTGCACGTGCGCCTCGGCCCAGCGGCGGAACAGCCGGAAGGTCAGCCACGGCGACACGACGAACGCCACGATGAGCGAGAACAGCATCGCCGCCGAGGCGTTGATCGGGATCGGCCGCATGTACGGCCCCATCAGCCCCGAGACGAACGCCAGCGGCAGCAGCGCGGCGACGACGGCCAGGGTGGCGAGGATCGTCGGGTTGCCCACCTCGTCCACCGCGAAGACCGTGGCCTGGCGCGGCTCACCCCACCCCAGCTCGTAGTGGCGGTGGATGTTCTCCACCACCACGATGGCGTCGTCCACGAGGATGCCGATCGCGAAGATGAGGGCGAACAGCGTGACGCGGTTGAGGGTGTAGCCGAACATGTACGACGATGCCAACGTCAGCGCCAGGGTCGCCGGGACCGCCACCGCCACCACCACGGCCTCGCGGCGTCCGAGGGCGAATGCCATGAGGATCACCACCGAAAGCGTCGCCAGGGCCATGTGGAAGATGAGCTCGGAGGACTTCTCATCGGCTGTGAAACCATAGTCACGGGTCTTGGCAACGTTGACGTTGGACGGAATGACCGGCCCCTTGAGCCGCTCGATCCACCGGTCAAGGTCGCGGACCATGTCCACCGCGTTGGTGCCGGGCTTCTTGGCCACCGCCAGGGTGACAGCGGCGGTGTCGGTCCCGGGGGGCAGGCCCTTGTGGGCCGCACCCGCGCCGCCGACCATCCACACGTACTGGGAGGCCTCCTCCGGCCCGTCGGCCACGGCGGCGATCTCCCGCAGGTAGACCGGCCTCCCGCCGTACACGGCGATCACCGCGCCGCCCACCTCATCCGCCGAGCGGAAGAGCGAGCCCACCTCGACCGCCACCTCGCGGTCGCCGGTCGCGAACGACCCGGCCGGGAGGCGCCAGTTGAGGCCCGAGAGCGCCTGGTACGCCTGCAGCAGCGACACCTGGTGCGCGGCCAGGAGGTCGCGGTCGAACGTCACCCGCACCACCCGCCGCTGCCCGCCGAGCACCCACACCTGGGCGACACGGTCATGGCGCCTGATCTCGGTCGACAGCTCGTCCGCCACCTGGCGGAGCTGCATCGGCGAGGCCTCCGGCGACCACAGGGTGTAGGCCACCGCCGGCACGTCGTCGATGCCCCGCGGCACCACCACCGGCGGCATCGCCCCGACCGGCAACCCAGGCATGAGCTCGGCAACCTTGGTGTGAACCCGGACCGCCGCCTGGTCCGGATCGGTCCCCACCTTGAACCGCACGATCACCATCCCGCCCGAGGGCTGGGTCGTGGAGTACACGTACTCGGTGTTCTCGATCTCGGAGAGCGCCTTCTCCACCGGCGAGGTGAGGCGCCGCTCCACCTCGGCGGCGGACGCGCCCGGCATCTGGAGGAACACGTCGATCATCGGGACCTTGATCTGGGGCTCCTCCTCGCGCGGCGTGATGAGCACCGCAAACCCGCCGACCAGCAGCGAGAAGACCACCAGCAGGGGGGTCAGCTTCGAGGTCAGGAACGCCTTCGCGATGCGGCCCGAGGCGCCCAGCGGCCGGCGCGTCATCTTGAGGCGCAGCGCCTCGCGACGGGCCTGCTCACGCTCGAGACGTGGTGTGTCGGCCATTACCGCACCTCCTCCACCCGCGCGCCGTCGGCGGGCGGCGTCGCCAGCCCGACCAGCACGTCCTCGTCACCGCGCAGCCCCGACAGCACCTCGACCTTGTCACCCGCGAGCGATGCGCCCAGCGTCACGGCGCGGGTGCGCGCCAGCCCCTGGGCGTCGCGCACCACCACCAGCAACAGGCCACCCGGCGCCAGCACCGCCTGCCGGGGCACCTCCACCACCTGGCGTTGGCCGGTTGCGAGCCTGGCCCGGCCGGTCGCGCCGGTGGACACCTCCACCGCGCCGAGGTCCAGCTTGATCAGGAAGGTGTGGGCCGCCGGGTCGGCGCCCGGGCTCATCTCCGCCACCCTCGCGGCGAGCACCCGGTCGCGACCGAGGCCGTCGATCGTCACGTCGACCTCGCTGCCCGGCTTGAGCCCGGCCGCAAGCGCCGCGCTCTCCGGGACCGCGACCGCCAGGCGGCGGCCCTTCTCCGACTCCAGCATGACGAGCGGCCGCCCCGGCGCCGCGAGGTCGCCCATCTCCACCATCCGGCTCACCACCCGTCCGGCGAACGGCGCCACGACGCGGGACTCCCGCGCCACCGACGAGGCTGCGTCGACCGCCCCCTGCGCCTGCTGCACCGCGCCCATGGCCTGCTCGTGCTGCATGCGCACCATGTCGAGCTCGAGGTCGGACGCCGCGCCCTTCTCGTGCAGCGCCTTGAACCGCTCGAAGTTACGGGAGGCCAGCGCCAGCCCCGCCTGGGCCTGGGCGAGCGCGCCCCGTGCCTGGGCCTCCTGGCCCTTCGCGGTCTGGGGGTCGATCTCGACCAGTACCTGCCCGGCCTTCACGGCCTCGCCGGCGTTCACCGGCACCGCGGTGACCGACGCCATGACCCGTGAGGAGACCGCAACCGAGCGCCCGGCCTCCACCGACCCGTACAGCTCCACGGTGGTCGGCGCCGTCACCATCCCGGCCTTCACCACCCGCGCCTGCACCGCGCCCGCGTCCATCGCCGTGGTGGCCTCGTGGCCACCACACGCCATCGTCACGCCCCCGAGGGCCACCAGCATTGCCACTGCCATCAGCCTCTGCGCCATGTCGTTGCTCCTTGCGGGAGTGTCGGTTCCCGCCCAGCCACCAGTCGAGAGTCGAAAGTTGAGAGTTGAGAGTCTCCCCCACCACCCCACCCGACAAGCCCGTCCGCCCGTCCCCCACCCTTGGGGAGGGGTTGCATCCGTGCATCTCGGGAAGCCTGGGGTGAGGTCGGTTGCCACATCGAATTCAGTTGGGAAGCACCGAGTCGGCCGCGCGGCCGGCCCGCACCGCCAGGCGCATGAGGGCGACCTGGGCGTCCGCCCGCGACACCAGCTCGCGGGTCTCCGCCTCGCGCCGCGCCGTGGAGGCGTCCAGCACGTCGAGCATCCTCACCACCCCGGAGCGGAACCGCTCCCCGGTGATGCGCTCCGCCTCGCGCGCCGCCTCCAGAGCCTGCCGCGCCGTCGCATGTCGCTGGCGGGCCGTGGCGGCCTCCTCGTACGCCTGCCGGACCTCGAGCCTCACACCCTCGGCGAAGCGGTTCACGTCCTCGCGCCCGGCCCGCGCCTCGTGTCGCGCCGCGGCCACCGCCGCCCGGTCGCTGCCGCCCGCGAAAAGGTTGATCGACGCCACCGCCATGATCGTCGTCGAGGAGCCGTGGGTCCCGAACAGCGTGTCGTCCACCCAGTCGGCTCGCGCCACGACGCCCACCTTCGGGAGGTACGCGGCCCGGCGCACCCGCTCCTCCCGCTCCCCCGCCGCCAGCAGGCTGCGCGCCGCCTGGAGGTCCGGCCGGGTGTCGCCCGCCGCCGCCCACTCGTCGTAGCTGCCGGTCAGCGGTGCCGGCGGCGGCAGCGTCTCGAGCTCCCACGCCGTCCCCTGCCCCTTGCCGAGCCGGAACGAGAGGTTGGCCTCGGCCACGCGCGCCCGACCCTCGGCTTCCGCCACCAGGTCGTCGAGGCGCGACAGCTCGACCCGGGCGCGCAGCACCTCGGAGAGCACCAGCATCCCCTGCTCCGCGTACGCCTCGGCGAGCGTCACGTGGGCGGCGACGGTCTCCCGCGCCTTGCGGAGCAGCGCCACGTACTCCCGCGCCTGCTCCACCATCACGTACGCCTCACCTGCGGCGAGCGCCGCCTGCTCGGCGGCCCATCGCGCCTGCCCGTCCGCCGCCGTGGCTGCGAGCTCCGCCTGGGCGATCCGACCCGAGAGCTCGCCGCCGGTGAACAGCGGCATCATCGCCTCGATCCGCGTGATCGCCGTGTTGAGCGGATCCGGCTGGTTCGGGTCGGAGGTCATGAACTCCGGGAACGAGAACCGCTCCTGGTTGAGCTTGAGCGCGAACGCCTCGGCCGGCGAGTCGGTGCGCGTGAAGATCTCCTGGAGGCTGAGCGACGGAAGCCGGTACCCCTTCGCCTGGCGCACCCGCTCGGCGGCCGCCTGGGCCCGCTCGCGGCCCGCCACGGCCTCGCCCGCTCCCTGCCTCGCCTGCTCGAGCGCTGCCCGCAGCGTGAGCGGCTCGGCACCAACCGCCTGCGCCACCAGCGCCAGCACGAACCCTGTCATGGCTACCCGTCCCATACGCCCTCCATCCATCACTCAATGGTTATACAGGAACTGGTATTCCGTGTCAAGACCTGGCGGCCACCCTTCCAGGGGAGAGGGAGGAGGATTGAGGGGAGAGCCCTCCCAGCCAGATGCGGGTGAGAGTGAGCACTCTGGTTCTGCCAGCATGGCTGCGGTCCGAGTCGTGCCGCAGATTGCACCGTGGCTGGTATCTCCAACAAAAGAATACGCCCGGGCGAACCCGGGCGTCGTCGGAGCACAGCGTGCTTGGCGGATCAGACGCCGGAGGGCGACTCCACCTTGGCCTTCGCAGCGGCGGGCTGCTTGGCCTTCTTTTCCTTCTTGGTATCGCCGGCAGCCTTGACCTTCGCCTCGGGGAGCTTGAAGTCCACGAACTCCAGGATGGCGAGCTCGGCATTGTCGCCCTTGCGGGGCCCGAGCTTGACGATCCGGGTGTAGCCACCGGGCCGGTTGACGAACCGGGGACCGATCTCGTTGAACAACCGCTTGATGATGTCGCGGCTCTCGATCCAACGCCCCACGAGCCTGCGGGCGTGCACCGAGTCGGCCTTGCGGCCCATGGTCACGACCTTCTCGACGATCGGGCGCAGGGTCTTGGCCTTGGCCAGGGTCGTAATGATGCGCTCGTGCTCGATGAGGGAGCGCAACTGATTCCGGAATAGCGCGCGCCGGTGCTCGGAGACCCGACCCAGCTTGCGACCTGCTCGTAGATGACGCATGACAACCCTCCGTTACGACTGTGGCAAGTCGAAGCGCATGCCCAGGCCCAGGCCGACCATTTCGAGCCGGTCCCGGATCTCAGCCACCGCCTTCTTGCCCAGGCCCGGCAGCTTCTGCAGCTCGTCGTCGGTGAATGCGACCAGGTCCCGGACCGACGCGATGTTGGCTGAGCGCAGCATGTTGAGAATCCGAACCCCGACCTCCAGCCCTTCGATCGGGCGATCGAGAACGCTGTCGTGGGCAGGCGCCGGCACGACAGGCGGGGCACCTTCGAGGTTCACGAAGATCGGCAGGTGATCGGCCAGGAGCCTGGCCGCCTCGGCTACCGCCACGCTCGGGAGGATGGCGCCGTTGGTCCACACCTCGAGCACCAGCTTCTCGTAGTCGGTGGCCTGCCCAACGCGCGCCGGCTCGATCCGGAAGTTGGCCTTCCGCACCGGGGAGAACGCGGCGTCCAGGAAGATGAAACCGACTCCCAGGTCCCGCCGCTCCTGCTCGTCCGCCGGCACGAAGCCGCGGCCGCGCCGGATGATGAGCTCGGCGTCCACGGCGCCCTCTTCCGAGAGCGTCGCGAGGTTCACCGTGGAGTCGACGATCTCCAGCTCCGGGCCGCCCTCGATCGAGGCCGCCGTCAGGGGACCCGGCTCCGCGACCTTGATGGTGGCGG
>JALOLB010000208.1 GCA_025456225.1 Thermoanaerobaculaceae bacterium | reverse complement strand
GAGATCTTGACCGGCCGGGTGCGGTAGTCCTGGCCGCGCCAGAACCGGTCCAGCAGCGGTGAGAAGACCTGCCGACTCTCCTCGAAGGTCTCCTTCAGCCGCAGGGTGAAGACGACCTCGCGGACGCCGCGCTCGCAGGTCGCCCGGCAGGTCACGCGGTAGACGCCCTGGCGCACCTGCTCCACCCCGGGGTTGCCGGAGTAGGGGTCGGGGAGCATGTATCCGGCCAGCGCCAGGCCCCGCCACTTCTTGTTGGGAAAGAAGTCGTCGACCCGCACCGTGGGGGCGTCGCAGGGCATGCCGGCGCGCCGGGCGTGGCCGATGATCCCCCGGTACTCCTCCACCTCCTCGGGGGGCGCCTCGCGGCCCAGCACCTTGCCGAGTTGGCGCGCGAAGTCGTCCGAGTCGGGGCTCAGGTGCAGGATGTTGACCTCCCGCGCCCAGCTCACGTCGAACTTGGAGGAGAACAGGGTCATCGAGGTGGTGACCCCGAGCATCGGATCGAGCGACGCCGCCTGGATGGCCTCGGCCGAGGCCGCGTAGCCGTCCAGGATGAAGACATGCGTTGCACCGGCCTCGTCGGCGAAGGCGCCCACCCTATACATGGGCGCGTAGGTGCCGGACTCGTTGAAGGACGCCATGCCGTTGGGCAGGATCCAGCCGTCCTCCACGACGTGGGCCCCCACCGCCTTCCACTCCTCCCACAGGGAGGACAGCCGCGCCTCCCGGGTCTTGCCTCCGAGCGTCCAGACGTGCACGTTGGAGGGCTTGATCTCCGGGTAGGCGTCCTGGATCGCGTGCATGATCATGGCGCGCGGCGTGAGGTAGTTGAGGAGCGTCGAGCGCTTCTCCGCCGCCTGGACGACGTGGTTCGGCAGGGTCAGACACCCCATGTACCCCTCGTAGGGCAGGGCCACCTGGAGCGGCTGGTCGAAGACGTGGAGCACGGCGAGGGGCCCAGTCGGCGAGCCCTTGGCGAAGCGGGAGGTGTTTTCGAGGGTGTCGATCGCGGCGCCCCACACCGTCAGGCCGGCCGCCCTGATCTCCGTCCAGAACTCCTCCCAACCGTAGTCGGGCTCGTTGATCATGCGGTGGACGCGGCGGTCCAGGAACTTCGCCACCCCTGGGCGGGCGTAGACCCGCCCGAACCCGAGCAGCGGGTTGGAGCCCATCTCGGGGGTCTCGCCGGCCTTGGGCATCAGCCCCTCGCCCAGGCTCACCATCACCGCGTGGTTCTCCGGCAGCCGCCGCGTCAGGTACCACAGCGCCTCGCTCATGGCGTAGGCCGACACCGCGTCGGCATCCTTCTTGACCTGGTTGATGCCGGCCTTGTCGAGCCCCTTGCCCTCCCCGTAGCGCCCGAACAGCCTCGTCCCCAGGGCCGTGACGGCGGAGGTCATGATCAGGGCGTCCTCCATCGCCGGCCCGACGAAGGAGAACTCGTCGTCGCCGGTGCGCCGCTCCCAGCGTTCCTCCACGTCCTCCAGCCACAGGTGGAAGCGGCCGAGGATCGGGCTCGTGTTGAAGGCCCACTGGGCGATCAGGTTCCTGCGCTCCATGCTCATGGATGAACCCCCTTTCGGGATGGGACCGGGCGGCTGGCGTCGGACGACGCGGGACGCGGCGCGGACATCGGTGTCTGGATTGTACCCCGCACCGGGCCCCGGCTCGACCCCGACGCGGACGGACGAGCAGGCAGGTCAGATGGGCTCAAGGTCCGGAGGCCTGCGGGGCGGTTTCGGCGAGCGACAGCCGAGCGACGTCGTGGCGAAGGTGCATGGCGCTGCGTAGCACCAGGAAGGCGGCAACCGAGCCGAGACCGGCGACGAGACCCCACCACAGGCCGGCCGGGCCGAGGCCGAGCGCGAACCCCAGCCCCAGCGACACGGGCATCCCGACGAGCCAGAACCCCAGCACGTTGACGAGCATCGGGGTGCGGGTGTCGCCGAGCCCCCGCAGAATGCCCGTGGCCACCACCTGCAGGCCGTCGAAGACCTGGAAGAAGCCGGCCACCGGAATGAGGGTGGCGGCCACGGCGATGACGCCAGCGGCACCGGTGAAGACCGCCGCCAGGGGCCGCGGGAGGGCCAGCAGCGCGACGGCGGTGCACGCCATGAAGCCGCTTCCCACCAGCAGGCCGGCGCTGGCGGCGCGCCGAGCTGCCGCGGTGTCCCCGGCCCCCACGGCACGCCCGACCTGCACCGCCGCGGCGTGGGAGACACCGAGTGGCACCATGAACGTGAAGGCGGCCAGGTTGAGCGCCACCTGGTGGGCGGCCATCGCCACCGTGCCGAGCCACCCCATGAGCAGGGCGATGACGCCGAAGGCGGCGAACTCGAGCTGGAACTGCACGCCGATGGGAGTGCCCAGGCGCACGATCGCCCACAGGCTCCGAAGGTCGCGTGCCGCCGGCTCGAGCCGCCGGAGCAGCGGGCCGAGCTCATCCCGGGCGACGACCAGCAGACCGCCGGCCATGAGCCACCGGCAGGCGGTGGAGGCCCAGGCCGCGCCCACCGGACCGAGGGCCGGCACGCCCAGGCGGCCGTACACCAGGATCCAGTCCAGCACCGCATTCGCCACGTTGGCGACGACGATGACCGTGAGGATCGGGGCGACCCGGTGGTGCGCCTGAAGAGTCTGGCGCGTCACGATGAAGACGAACCCGGCCAGCACGCCGGGGCTGCACGCGCGGGCGTAGGCGGCGGCCGTCGGGACGATGCCGGACGGCTGGCGGAGCAGGCCCATCAGGGGCTCGCTGCCCAGCAGCACGAGGGAGGTCGGGACCGCGAGGGCCGTCGCCACCACCAGGCCGCGCTGCACCGCCAGGCGCACGGCCGGGGCGTCGCCGGCGCCGATGGCCTGGGACACCAGGGGGTCGAGGGCGAGGAGGGCGCCCATGCCGAAGCTGCAGGTGGCGACGAAGAACAGGTTGCCGAGGGCGACCGCGGCCAGGGCCTCGGCCGAGAGGTGCCCGACGATGATCGTGTCCACCAGACCCATCGCCATCATGCCCACCTGCACCGCCGCGATCGGCGCCGCCAGGCGCAGCATCGCCGCCAGGTCGGCACGGGTGGGCATGGCGAAGGGTGTCCGGTACGGCATCACTTCCTCTCCGACACCGCACACGGGCGGCGCAGCGCCACCGAGGGTAGCACCCCGGAGCAGGATCGCCCCGTCCCGGGTCAGAGCCCGAGGGTCACCCCCACGTACACCGAGCGTGTCGCGGCGGGGATGAAGCGCGGGTCGAGGCGGCCCAGATCGTCGTCCCAGTCCACGTACCCGAAGGTGGTGAAGCGCCGGTCGAGGAGGTTGCTGACCCGGAGCTCGAGCTCGCTTGGGCCCAGGCCCACGGCGCGGGTCCACCTCGTCGGCACGGGCAGCGCCGCCGAGAGGTCCAGCACGGTGAACGCCGGGTTGACGCGCGCGACGTACCCGGGCACCTCGCGCTCGGCGGGGGTGCGGCGGTTGTCCTCGGTGTTGTCGACGTAGAAGCGGCCCACCCAGCGGCCGGTGAGCGCGAGGCGGACGCCCGCGAGCTCGGTGCGCGCGGTGAGCGAGACCATGAGGTCGGGGTAGCCGGCGATGCGGTTGCCGTCGTAGACGATCGAGGTCGTCTCGTCGACGTACTCCCTGTACTCGGTGAAGGTGTTGTGCGACCAGGTCACGGCGGCATCAAGACCGACCCGGCCGGTCGGCTGCCATGAGCCGTCCACCTCGACGCCCCGGTGCGCCGAGCGGGCGCCGTTGCCGTACACCGGCACGCCCGAGTCGTCGAGCGTCCCGGCCCACACAATCTCGTTTGAGAAGTCCATCCAGAACGCGTTGGCGCGCAGCCGCCAGGCGGGCCGGCGCAGCGAGATGCCGGTCTCCCAGTCCCACACATCCTCGGGGTCGAGCTCGACGCGGGTGCCCCAGTAGTCCTGGGGGTCGTAGACAGTGCGAAACGCCGGCTCCCGCATCCCCCGCGCCACCGCGAGGTACGCCTCGCTCCCCTCGCCCAGGACCCAGACGGCGCCCGCGCGCGGCAGCAGGAAGTCGTAGGTCTCGTCGAACGCGACGTCCTTGATGTGGTCGTCGTGCATCTCGTAGCGGTGCCGCGTGCCCTGCAGGCCGGCCGAGAGCGTCAGGCGTGGGCTCACCCGGTACGACGCGGCGAGGCTGAGCGAGGCGGTCTGCTTGTCCACACGGTAGTCGTAGTAGTGCTGGTTCGGGGGCACGTCCGGCGGGTAGTCCTGCGCCCAGCGCACCTCGCCCACGTGGTGCGCCCGGTGCGCCCGGACCTCGCCCGCGAGGGTGAGCGTCCAGGGCCCCGCGGTGCGCGCGAGGGTCGGGACCCACCCCCAGTCCCACTCGGACACGTTGCGCCGGCGCACCAGGTCGGTGCTGGTGATCGTGCTGCCGTCGGGCAGGGTGATGACCGGGAGGTTGTACTCCACGAGCTCGCGGTCGGTCTTGAACTGGTCGTAGAAGCCCTCACCCTGGAACGCGTACAGGGTCTGGGAGAGCTCGGTCCCGGGGCCGAGGGAGAGCTCGTGCACGAGCTGGAAGTGGGGCTGCGTGAACTCGTCGACCTCGCCCTCCCAGGTGAGCGGGTTGTAGCGGCGGTCGCGGTCCTCGTCCCCGGTGAGCCCGCCATCGAGGACGCGCTGCGACACGCCGTTGTAGGCGAGGTGGGTGCGCTCGGGGCCTCCGAACAGCACGAGCCGCAGGCGCGAGCGCTCCCCGAAGCGCGAGAGCGAGAAGAAGTAGTTCCACTGCTCGACCCACGACTGGTCGCGGTAGCCATCGGTCTGCACGCGGGAGTAGCGCGCGGTGAGCGCCCAGGTGCCGTCGATGAGGCCGCTGTCGAGCTCCACCGACTGCCGCTGGGTGCCGAAGCTGCCGAAGCCGACGTGGAGACGGAACGAGGGCCCGGTGGCCGGCGCCGCCGTCGTGATGTCCAGCGCGCCGCCGATCCCTGACAGGCCGTACACGCCGCGGCGGAGCTGCACGTCGCCGGAGGTGGCGAGGAAGTCCGCCAGGTCGATGAAGAACAGCTCGCCGGACTCGGCGTCGTTGAGGGGGGCGCCATTGAGCGTCACCCGGGTCCGCGCCTGGCCGAAGCCCCGCACCGTGAAGTACGAGTAGCCGATGCCGTTGCCGCTGTCGTTGTAGGCGTAGAACCCGGGCACCGTCTCGGCCAGCAGCATCGCCGGGTCCTGCCCCCAGTACGCCTCCTCGATCCGTTCCTGCGGGAGATTCGTGAACGAGGCGGGATCGGTGCCCTCACGCGCCCGGGACGCGGTCACCTCGATGCGATCGGCGAAGCTCACCATCGGCGCGAGCGCGAGGGCGACGTCCCTGGCACCGGGCTCGACATGCAGCCGCACGACCTCGTACCCGGGCCGCGACACCGCCAGCACGACCGGCCCGTCGCCAGGTATCTCGACGGCAAAGGCTCCGCCCTCATCCGTCTCGGTGGCCTGGCCGGTCTCCACCACCCGCACGCTGGCGCGCGGGAGCACCGCACCGGTCACGGCATCGCGCACCGTGCCGGTCACGGACCACCCGGCCGCCACCGACGCGACCGGGAGACACAGAAATAGCGCCGGGAGCCACCTGCGCATCTCGACCTCCTTCCAGCCCCGGGGGGGCGGAAGGGGGATGCGCACGCAACCCCCGACGCGTCTCCGTTCCCTCCGCCGGCATGACCCGGATCAGGTTCCAGGGTGTGATCTCAGCCCCGACATGTGCGGGGCACCCCTACGGACCTTGGCTCTCAAAGAACCGCTCGACCTCACCACAATAGGTTCCCGCCGGAGCCGCGTCAACGCTGTGGGGACGTGCTCGGTGGTCAGTGCTCGGTGATCGGAGGATGAGGAGATCGGCCGTTGACTCATGGCTCGGGGCTCATGCAACCTCGTGCCCCCCAGCCGATCCAGTGGCAGTCGCCTTCCGGAACCCCTCCGATCACCGAGCACCGAGCACTGATCACGTCCTGGGTGGGCGGCGATTGACGACCTCCTCCCCAGGACCGAGCATGAGGGGGGAGGGGCGATGCTCGTCGACATCGGCGGGGTGCGGCTGGCGGTGCACGACGGCGGGATGGGCCTGCCGGTCGTGCTGCTGCACGGCTTCCCGCTGTCCTCGGCCATCTGGGACCCGGTGCGGCCCCTGCTCGAGCAGGGCTGCCGGCTGATCACCCCCGACCTGCGGGGGATGGGCCGGTCCGACACGCCCGGTCACGGCTACGGCATGGACGCCCTGGCGGAGGACGTCATCCACCTCGCCGATGTCCTGGCTCTGGACCGCTTCGTGCTGGGCGGGCACTCGATGGGCGGGTACGTCACGCTTCGCGTCGCGGCCCGGTGGCCGGAACGGCTGGCCGGGCTCGTCTTCCTCGACACCAGGGCCGAGGCCGATCCCCCGCCCGGGCGGGTGGTGCGGCAGGAGGCCATCACCGCGATCGCCCGCTACGGGGCCGAGCGGTACCTGGACGAGTTCGCTCCGCGCCTGATCGGTCGGACGAGCCACCAGGAGCACCCCGAGCTCGTCGCGCGCCTGCGCGCCGTCATCGCGGGCACCTCTGCCCATGTCCTGGCTGCCTGCCAGCAGGGGATGCTGGAGCGGCCGGACAGCACCCCGCTCCTGCCCTCTCTCGCCGTGCCGGCCCTGGTGCTGGTGGGGGAGGAGGACAGCTTCGTGCCGCTCGCCACGGCCCGGGCCATGGCCGCCGAGCTCCCGAGGGGAAGCCTGGCGGTGATCCCGGAGTCGGGTCACACCCCGTCGATGGAGCAGGCCGAAGCGACATCGCGCGCGCTCCTCGGCTTCCTCCGCCCCCTTGGTGAGACCGACGGAGCACCCTGATCAGACCTGGGCCTGCCGCCGCAGGCGTCGCAGCACCCTGAAGTAGAGGATCGAGCCGATGGTCTTGACGGCGACGATCATGGGGTGAGGTCCGCCCAGACAGAGC
>JALOLB010000032.1 GCA_025456225.1 Thermoanaerobaculaceae bacterium | reverse complement strand
CGCTCGGGGTTGGGGACCTCGATGCCCACCGTGGCCTTGCCGGGAATGCGCTCGATGCGCACCGCCTCGACCTGCAGGCCGAGCGCCAGGTCGTCCTCGAGGTTGACGACCTGGGCGTACTTGACCCCCGCCGCCGGGCGGAACTCGAAGGTCGTGATGATCGGTCCCGGCAGCACGTCCACGACCTGGCCCTCGACCTTGAACTCCCGGCACTTGGACTCCACCAGGTCCTTCATCGAGGCGAGCTGGCGGGGGTCGAGCTCCGGGGGCGCCATGGCCGGCATGAGCATCGTCTTCTCGGGCAGGGAGGCGACCGGCGTCTCGTCCACGAAGGGGAAGACCTCCTGGGTGGGGATCGACTTCACCCGGGAGGTGGAGGACCTGGGGACGGAAGCCTCGGCCGACGCGCGGCGCGGGGAGGGTGGGGGCCCAGGCTGCGACGGCGCCGGAGAGGGCTCCGGGGGGGTGCCATCCACCACCACCACGTGGTGGAGCCGACGGATCGAGAAGCCGGCCTGCCCCTGGCGCTCCTCAACGACGAGGGCGGGGCGGGCGACGGGGTGCCTCCGGGCGTGGTTGTCGATGAGCCGCTGGCGCTGGGCGACCTTCTCCCTGGCGTCCCGCCGGTGATGCCAGCGGGTGCGCAGGCGGTCGCGCCACCCCTTCACCCCGCGGCCGGCGCCGGTGAACACCGCCGCGAGGGAGGACCGGACACCCAGGACCGTACCCGCGAGCAGCGCCGCGGCACAGATCACCACGGTGGCGACCGGCCCGAGGCTGTCTCGCAGCCCGCCCGACACCACCCGGCCGATCTCGCCGCCCCACTCCAGCACACCGCCCCGGTAGGGGGCGCGCCCGACCAGCGCCTCCAGCAGGCCGGCCGCCGCCACCAGCGCGACCGTCCAGGATGCGGTCAGCAGCAGCGGCGTCTCGAGCTTCTCGCCGTGCAGCCACAGCGCTCCCAGCCGGAATCCGAGAGCCGGCAGCGCGAGCGCCGGCACGCCGAGGAGGAAGACCAGGGCGCCGGCGATGTGCGCACCCCACGATGCCAGCCAGTTGTGGACGCTGTCGCTGCCGGCCACCAGCAGCCAGGGGTCGAGCGGGTGGAAGCTCACCAGGGCGAGGACCAGCAGCCCGGCCCCGACCAGCGTCACGTAGCCGCCCACCTCGCGCGTGATCTCCTCGCGGGATCGCGTCATCGCCTCACATCCACGCTCATGCCGGCGGCCGGCCCGCACCGGGTCGAGGCGCCCGATCGGCGCCCGTCACCACACTCACCACCACAGCCGGACGCTGCCCGCAGCGCCGACGCAGCTCTCGCCGTAGCCACCGCTCCATTGTAAGGCTCGCATCGTCGCCATCCATGGTCCCACCGGCCAGCACCCGCCCGGCTTCACCGCGCACCGCGGCCGTCAGCTCCTCGACCTCCTCGCTCGCGAGGCGCAGGCCCGCCGTGTGGAGCTGGACCGAGGGCAAGCTGCCGTCGTGCTGGACCACAACCGCCACCAGCGCTCCGAACCGGGCCAGGATGCGGCGCGTGTGGACCTCGCCTGCGTCGAGCAGCTCGTTGTCGCCGTCCCCGAACGCCAGGCGGCCCACCGGCTGCCGCTGCCCGGACAGCTCCAGCTCCCCTCCCGACCAGACCAGCTCCTCGCCGTTCTCGGCCACCGCCGCCGAGGCTCCAAAGTGACGGACCAGGTCCGCCACTTCCTGCAGGTGTCGCCGCCAGCCGTGCACGGGCACGACCCAGCGCGGCCGCACCGCGTCCAGGAGCGTCTCGAGCTCCTGGCGGTGAGGATGACCCGAGGCGTGGATGGGCGCCTCCGCCGCCGTCACCACCTCGGCGCCCTGGCGGACGCAGAGGTCGAACAGACCGGCGAGCCGCCGCTCGTTGCCGGGGATCACCCGTGCCGCGTGCAGGACCCGGTCCCCGGCCTGCAGACCCAGACCGGCCAGGTGCCCCGCCGCCAGACGCATGAACGCCGAGCCCGACTCGCCCTGGGAGCCGGTCACCACGGCCACCACCCCGTCACGCGGCAGCCGCGGCAGCTCGCGGGCCGGCCGCACGAGGCCCAGCGGCAGGCCGATGCCCCCGAGCCTCGCCTGCACGGCGAGCGCCTCCACCAGGCCCCGGCCCACCGGCACGACGACCCGGCCCGCCGCCAGGGCGGCCATGGCCACCTGGCGGAAGCGCCCGAGGTGCGACGCGAAGGTGACGGCCACCGCCATGCCCCGCGTGCTCCGGACGAGCTCCGCGAGGGCCGAGGCCACCGCTGTTTCGGTGGGGGGTGGGGTGGCCACGAGGGCGTTCGTGCTGTCGAGCAGCAGCACGTCAACGCCCTCACCTCCCCACCGGCCGAGCTCGTCGAGGGAGGTCTCCTCCCCCAGCGCCGAGGGAGCCACTCGCAGGTCCGAGGCCAGCACCACGCTTGCAGCCTCCGAGCGCAGGCGCAGGGCGAGCGTGCCGGGAATGGAGTGCGAGACCGGCAGGCCGTCCACCTGCCAGCCGCCCGAGGCCAGGGCAGGCCCCGTCCCCAGCTCGGCGCCGTGGACCCCGGCGCCGCTCAGCGCCGGCCGGCACCACGCCAGGGTGGTGCGGCTGGCCGCGACGCGGCAGCCCGGCCAGGCGCGCAGCGCCACCCCGAGGCCCTTGCAGTGGTCGTCGTGGGCATGGGAGAGCACCAGCAGGCCCGGCGACGGCCCGGCGACGGCCGAGAAATCGGGCACCTCGTAGCTGAGCCCCAGCGCCGGCTCGTCGGCAAACGCCGCGCCGGCGTCGACGAGCACGCGGCCGGCCGCGCCGTCGTCGACGAGAAGCGAGTTGGCACCGAACTCCCCGAGACCCCCCAGGCCGCGGAGCCGGACCGTCATGCACCCTCCGGAGGGCCCGGGAGCGCACGCGCCAGCGCCAGCCACCCGGCCACCGGGACCTCCTGGGGTCGCATGGCCGCATCGAGACCCACGGCAGGCAGGCTCGCTGCGAGGTCGCCGCGCGCGGCGGCGATCGGCAGGGCGTTGAGGAGCTTCTTGCGACGATGCGAGAACCCGTCGGCGGCCAGAGCGAGGGCACGGCTCACGACCTCGGGCGGCGCCGCCGCCGCCCGCGGCGCCATCCGCACCACGGCCGAGGTCACCCTGGGCGGCGGGTTGAAGCAACTGGGCGGCACGCTGAAGAGCAGCTCGGCGCCACCGTGCATCTCCGTCAGCACGGAGAGAAAGCCGCGGTCCGGGTCGCCCGGCCCGGCCACCAGGCGGCGGGCCACCTCGAGCTGCACCATCACCACGACAGCGGCCACGACCTCGTGCCGCTCGATCAGGCGTCGGATGATCGGCGTGCCCACGCTGTAGGGCAGGTTCCCGGCCACCGACCAGCGCTCCCCTCCGGTGAGCTGATCGAGGTCGACCGTGAGGGCGTCGGCCGTGACGACCTCGAGGCCAGCGGGCCCGCCCAGCCGGCCGGCCAGGCTCGCGGCCAGCCGTGGGTCGAGCTCCACCGCCCGCACCCGGGGAAACCTCTCGAGCAGCAGCCCCGTCAGGGCGCCCTGGCCGGGCCCGATCTCGATGACCCGGGCCGGCGAGGCGGGAAGGGCCTCGACGATGGCGCGGCCGATGCGCGCGTCGCGCAGGAAGTGCTGGCCCAGCTTCTGACGCCTGGTGCGGATCGTTGCTCCACCCTCCAAGGCCCACTACAATACCCGCAGTTGGCGCCGGCGCGAAGAGGAATCAGACCACCCAGCCGCGCGGTTGGTCATCGCGCATGCGCCCCGAACCGACACCCCGGGGGGGTGGCAGGCAGGAGGAAGTGATGGCAGGCAACACGATCGAGGTCACCGATGCGACGTTCGAGCAGATCATCCTGAAGGCCGACAAGCCGGCCGTCGTCGACTTCTGGGCCGTCTGGTGCGGCCCGTGCAAGATGGTCGCCCCGCACGTCGAGGCCGTCGCCACCGAGATGGCCGGCCAGGTGGTGGTGGCCAAGGTGGACGTGGACTCCAACCGGGGCGTGGCCTCCAGGTTCGGCATCCAGTCCATTCCGACCATGCTGTTCTTCCAGGGCGGCCAGGTCGTCGACCGCATGGTCGGCGGCCAGCACAAGAAGGACGACATCAAGAAGAAGCTGCAGGCCCTGCTGTAGAGACAGGGGAGAGGGGAGAGGGGAGAGGGGAGAGTCCCCCACCCACTCCTGTCGCTCCAGTTTCGTGGGCCTGGACCTGGACCTGGACTTGGACTTGGACTTGGACCGCGATCAAGATGCTTGGCCGCAGGAGAAACCCCGGACCCGCCAGCTCGATCCGCGTCGGTTTGGAAGCGCCCCGGCGGTCATGAGCTCAGGTCCAGGGTCCCGTTCAAGCTTGGGCCGTGGCCGCGTGAGCCGGAGCGAAGGCGCCTGTGATGAGCACGATAGCAGCCCAGATGCACGCCGTGGAAGGACCGCGCGGGCGCGTGGCGTACGAGCGCTGGGGCAGCGGACCGGCACTCCTGCTGCTCGCCGGCCTCGGCTCCCGCGCCCGGTTGTGGGGCGAGCTGCCGCGGGTGCTGGCCGGCCGATTCACGGTCCTCGCGCCGGACAACCGCGGCGTCGGGGGGTCGCGAGGCGGCGTCGCCTTCACGCTCGAGGGCGCCGCTGACGATGCCGCGGCCGTCCTGGCCGACGCCGGTTTCCCGACCGCCGGCGTGGTGGGCGTCTCGATGGGCGGCCTCATCGCCTGCCACCTGGCCGCCCGCCACCCCGCCCGGGTCGACCACCTCGTGGTCGCCTCGTGCGCGGCCCGCCTCACCCCGGGCCACCGGCGGGTGCTGCGCGTCTTCGAGCTCCTGTTCACGCGCCTCGCTCCGCCCGAGGCCGCCGAGGTCCTGATGGCCTTCGCCTTCGGCGGCAGCTTCGCGGACCGCTTCCCGGGGTTCGTGGACCAGGCCGCCCGGCTGTGGACCCTCGACCCGGAGGACCTTCCCGGGGCGCTGGGGCACGTCGCCCACCTCCGGGCCGGCTGGGACCTGCGACCGCAGGCCGCCGCCATCGCCTGCCCCACCCTGGTCGTCGCGGGCGAGCTGGACCCCATTGCGCCCTCGGCCCTCACCCGCGAGCTGGCCGACGCCATTCCCGAGGCCCGCTTCCGCGAGGTCCCCGACGCCGCCCACTCGGTCCTGGCCGAGGGCGGCGCCGCCCTGCTCAACGAGATCGTCGAGTTCCTCTCCACCTGATTCGTCGTGTCGCTATCCGCGGTCTGGGCCGCCAGGCCGGCGAAGGCGGGGGAGATCCTCGGGGATGTGGATTCTCCCGTCATACCTGAGGCCTGAGGTCCGAGGCCTGAGGCCCTCTCCAGAAGTGGAACCCCCTCGACCATCGACCCGGAACCATCGAGGGGGCGCCTCGCGGTAGACTTGCCCCATGCAGTCCCGACTCCTCAAGTCGCTGCTCATGCTGGCGGCGGTGTTCACCGTCGGGACCGTGGGCTACGTGGTCATCGAGAGAGCGCCCCTGTGGGACGCCTTCTACATGACGGCCATCACCCTCACCACCGTCGGCTACCGGGAGGTGTTCCCGCTGTCGACGGCGGGGGAGGCCTTCACGGTCGCCCTCCTGGTCTCGGGGCTGGGGTTGATCCTCCTCATCGCCACCCACATCGGGCGCACGGTACTGGAGGGGGAGCTGCGCGAGATCCTGGGTCAGGTGCGGAGGTCACGCATGATCGGCAATCTCTCCGGGCACGAGATCGTCTGCGGGTGGGGACGCATGGGGCGCGCCGTGGTGGCCGAGCTGCGGCGGGCCGGCCGCGCCGTGGCCGTGATCGAGCAGGACCCCGTCAAGGTGGCCAAGCTGCAGGGCATGAACCTGCCGGTGGTGGCCGGAGACGCCACCGCCGAGGCCTCCCTGCTGGCTGCCGGGATCGGGCGCGCCCGCGGCCTGGTCGCCTGCCTCAACGACGACGCGCGCAACGTCTACACCGTGCTCACCGCCCGCTCCCTCAACCCCGACCTGTTCATCGTCGCGCGCGCCGGGGAGGAGGGCGCCGAGGCCCGCATCCTGCGCGCCGGCGCCAACCGCGCCGTCAACCCCTACCAGCACGGCGGCACGCGCCTCGCCCACATCCTCCTCAAGCCCACGGTCATCGACTTCGTGGACCTGTCGCTCAACGCCGCCGAGACCCCGGGGCTCGAGCTCGAGCAGGTGCGCCTCGCCGAGGGCAACCCGCTCGCCGGCCGCACCCTCGCCGAGCTGGATCTGCGCCGTCGCTGCGGGGTCGGCGTGGTGGCCGTGTGGCGCGAGGCGTCGCTCCACCCCAACCCGGAGGCGGGCTTCCGATTCGCCTCCGGCGACACCCTGGTGGTGCTCGGGACCCGCGAGCAGCTCACGGGCTTCGACCGCTTCGTCCGCGAGCTCGCGCCCCTCGCCGCCGCGGGCTCTTGACGATTCGGAGTCTTGTTGGTAGATTCCCCCTCGCTCGCGCCGCGGGCGACGAGCGGGAATAACTCAGTGGTAGAGTGCGACCTTGCCAAGGTCGAAGTCGCGGGTTCAACTCCCGTTTCCCGCTCCAACTCATCCAGCTCCTGGGGTGCCTCGGCACCCTTTTTTCGTGCCTCTCCCCCGCTTAACCGGGCTTCAGGCTCAAGGCTCAAGGCTCAAGGCTCAAGGCTCAAGGCTCAAGGCTCCCCCACCCTCCCTTGAAGTGTTCCTACCTTGATATGGGTGGGCGGTGGACCTTGAGCCTTGAGCCTGTAGCCTTGAGCCTCCCCGGGCGGGTGGGGGATCTTGAGCCTGTTGCCTGGCGGCACGCCATCGTTGACACCCCGTGACATGCGACTGACAATCGGGGTGCGATGAATGAAGACCGGGCGATTCTGATCACGGGCGGAACTGTCGTGCCCATGATCGGGCGGAGGTGGCAACGCGCCGACGTGCTGGTGGTCGGCAACCGCATCGCCGAGATTGGGCAGGGCGTTGCCGTCCCCACCGGATGCACTCGTCTGGACGCCCGCGAGGCCCTGGTGCTGCCGGGGTTCGTGCAGACCCACGTCCACGTCGTCCAGAGCCTGGCGCGCCACCGGGCCGAGGGCCGGCCGCTCCTGCGCTGGCTGCGCGAGCGCATCTGGCCCTACGAGGCGGCGCTCTCCCCGGACGAGGTGGATGCCGCGGCCCGGTTGGGCATCGGCGAGCTGCTGGGCGGCGGCACCACGTCGGCGCTCGACATGGGCACCACCCACAGCCAGGACGTCGTCTTCGAGGCGGCGGCCGAGATGGGCATCCGGCTCACCTCGGGCAAGGCGATGATGGACGTGGGAGACGAGGTCCCCGATGCGCTGAAGGAGGACACCGCGAGGTCCCTGGAGGACTCGGAGCGCCTCGGCCGGCGATGGCACGGCGCGCTCGACGGCCGGCTGCGCTATGCGCTCGCGCCGCGCTTCGTGCTCTCGTGCACCGAGCAGCTCCTTCGCGGCGCCGCCGAGCTGTCCCGCCGGCACGGCTTCATGCTCCACACCCACGCCTCCGAGAACCCCGACGAGACCCGCGCCGTGCGCGAGCTGACCGGGCGCGGCAGCGTCGCCTACCTGGCCATGCTCGGCCTGGCCGGCGAGGCCACGGTGCTCGCCCACTGCGTGCACCTCGACGACGACGAGGTGGCTGGCCTCGCCGCCACCCGCACCGGCGTCGCCCACTGCCCCGGCTCCAACCTCAAGCTGGCGTCGGGAATCGCCGACGTGCCGCGGCTGCTGGCGGCAGGGGTGCGAGTCGGCCTGGGCGCCGACGGCCCGCCGTGCAACAACCGGCTGTCGATCTTCCACGAGATGGCTCTCGCCGGCACCCTTCACAATCTCCGGCACGGCGCGGGCGCCGTGGACGCCTGGACGGTGCTCGAGCTGGCCACCTGGCGGGGCGCCCAGGTGCTGGGTCTCGAGGGGCAGGTGGGACGGCTGGCGCCCGGCACCCTCGCCGACATCACGGTGCTCGGGTGCGAGAGCTGGGCCGCGGAGCCCCTCGCCGACCCGGCCGACGTGGTAGTGTTTGGGCTGGGGGTCGAGAGCGTGCGGCACGTGCTGGTGGATGGCACCGTCGTGGTGGAGCACGGGCAGCTTCTGACCGGAGACGCGGCGCACATTCGCGGCCGCGCCCGGGCAGCGGGCGCCGCCGTGGCCCGCCGATTGGGGTGGTCATGATCTTCAAGTCGAAGTCCAAGTTCGACATGTTGGACCAGTACCTGGCGCAGCACGACTACACGGCGGCGCTCGAGGCGATCGTCGAGGAGATCAAGCGCAAGCCCGAGAACTTCAATCTCCTGCTCCGGCAGGCGGAGATCCTCGGCCTCGCCGGCGACCGGGACGCGGCGATCGCCATCTACCGGAAGCTGGCCCGCCAGTTCGCCGAGGACGGGTTCTACGCCCGCGCCATCGCGGTCACCAACAAGCTCCTGCGCCTGGACCCCGAGCACCCCGAGGTGACCCGCGAGCTGGCGGGGTTCATCAGCGCCAAGCAGGAAGCGGAGGAGGCCGCGCGGCTGCGCTTCAAGCCGGCCAAGCCCGCCCGCACGGCTGCCGTCCAGGCACCCCCTCCACCACCACCGCCGCCTCCGGAGCCCGAGGTCAGCGAGGCGGTCCTGGCCGAACCGGAGCCCCCGGCCGCGCCCGAGGCTCCCGCTCCGACTCCCCTCCCCGAGTCCCCCACGGCCGTGATCCCCGAGCCGCCGTCTCCCCAGCAGGCGGAGAAGGAGCGCGAGGCCTCGAAGTTCTTCGCCGAGTTTCCCGCCAGGGCGCTGGAGGAGCTGCTGGACTCCACCTCCGTGCGCTCCTTCGCCGCGGACGAGACGATCGTCCGCGAGGGCGACCCCGGGCTCTCCCTGTTCCTCATCGAGGAGGGCTCGGTGGAGGTCGTCACCAAGGACCCCGCCGGGCACCCGCTGGTGCTCGGGCGCATGGGCGCCGGCGAGTTCTTCGGCGAGGTGTCGGTCCTCACCGGCCGCCCGCGCACCGCGACGATCGTCGCCACGAGCCCCGTGACCGCCATCGAGATCTACCGGGACGACCTGGACCGCATCGCCACGCGGCACCCGGTCGTGCGCGAGGTGCTGCGCCGGTTCTACGAGCAGCGCGCCCACGCCACGGTGGAGGCCATGCTCGGGCGGTTGCGGGGGCGGCGTGAGTAGAGCCGCCTGCCCGCTTCTGAGGCGGTACCTCTCCCTCGCGTCCCTCGCTCCCGACACGCCGGCACTGCTCGGCGCGCGAGGCGAGGTGCTGGCGACACGAGGGCAGCTCGCGTCCCGGATCACCGAGCTGGCCGGAGTGCTTGCGCCCCTCCTCCCGCCCGATCGCGCCGTCGCCCTCTCGCTGCCCAACGGCCCCGATCTCGTGACGGCCTTTGGCGCCCTGCGCGCCCTGGGCCTGCCGGTGGCCCTCGTGGACACGGGCGCCCCGTCCGCCGAGCTCACCCGGGCCGCCGACGCGGTGGGTGCGGTGGCCGTGCTGGCCTGCCCCGGACGCCTGGGAGCCGTGCGACCCACGTGGGAGAGCGGGTCGGTCGCACTGGGGCTGCGCAACGACGTGCCGGCAGTGGAGCTACCCCTCCGCACGGCGCTGCTCAAGCTCACCTCGGGCTCCACCGGGACGCCGCGCGCCGTCGCCGTCGGCCCTCGCGAGCTCGCCACCGACTCCGCCAACATCATGCACACGATGCAGGTGCGTCCGGGCGACGTGACCCTGGCGGCGATCCCCATGACCCACTCCTACGGCATCGGCTCGTGCCTGGTGCCGCTGCTGCTGGCCGGCACGCCCCAGGCGTTCCCGGTCTCCAACCTCCCCCCTGCCCTCGCCGAAACCCTCACCCGGGCACGGGTCGCCCACTTTCCGGCGGTGCCGGCGCACATCCGGGCACTCACGAGCCTGGACGACCACCTCCCCCCGCTGCCCGACCTGCGGGTCTGCCTCACTGCCGGCGCCCTTCTGATGCCATCCGACGCCCAGGCCTTCGAGGCGCTCACCGGGCACCGGGTCAACGTCTTCTATGGCTCGTCCGAATGCGGAGGCATCACCTACGAGACCGGCCCGCCGGCGACGCGGCGCCCAGGGCAGGTCGGACGCCCCATGCGGGGTGTGCGGGTGGACGTGGTTGACGAGATGCTCAACCCCCTGCCGCAGGGCCAGGAGGGCCGCGTGCTGGTGCGCTCGGGGGCCGTGGCACGCGGCACCGTTCCGGCACACGATCGCGGCGGCCTGATCGGCGGAGGGCGCTTTCTGGCCGGCGACTCCGGCGTCTTCGACGCGGACGGGTGCCTCACCCTCACCGGCCGGGTGGCCGAGCTGCTCAACGTGGCGGGCAAGAAGGTCCACCCGGACGAGGTGCGTCGCACCCTGGAAGCGATCCCGGGTGTGCGCGCCGCGGTCGTCACAGGGCTCCCCGACGAGCACCGCGGCCAGCTCGTCGCGGCGGTGGTGGAAGTGGACCGCGCCGCCGGCCTCACCGTCCCCGCGATCCTGGCAGCGTGCCGCCGGATGCTCGCCCCCCACAAGCTGCCCCGGCGGCTGGTGCTGGTGGACGAGCTGCCGACCTCCGAGCGTGGGAAGGTCCGCAAGGACGCGGTCATTGCCCTGCTCTCCCGCCCGCACGATCCGGGGTCCGGGGTCCGGGGTCCGGGGTCCGGCTCCGTCCCGCCCCAGTAGCCCCCCGGCAAGCCAGCGCATCAGGTCGTCAGCTCCCCCAACCATCCGAGGCTGCCTGCCTGATCCACCGATCTGCTGATTCGCTGATCTGCTGTCCTCCTGCTCATCTTGCCGAACCGGGCCATGTACTGAGGACCTGCTGCATGGCGTCGCCGTGGCGCTCAAGAGAGCTGTCCTCGCCGGGCATGCCAAGGTAGTGCCCGAACCAGGCGAGACCCTCGACCAAACCCGAGCGACTGACCGACAGCGAATGGTCATCGCCGGGGTACGTGATGAGCTGGACAGGCTTCCCCGCCTTCGTGAGCAGCTCGGCCAGCCGGCGGGATTGCTCCACGGAAACCCTGTCGTCGGACTCGCCGTGGAGGATGAGCAACGGCACATTGATCAGCTCGGGCCACTCGACCGCCGAGCGGGCCCGATACGGCCCCTTGTCAGGCCATCCCCTGATGAGAGCTCGGAAGGTGTCGATCATGCTCGGACGCTCGTCGAGCCACCCGAAGAGGTCGGCCACACCACCGATGGTGACCGCGGCCTTGATGTCGTGAGTGCCGGTCAGGGTCTGCCGCTTGAGAGCCAGGTAGGTCATCATCCCGCCGCGGGAGTTGCCGGTCATCCCGATCCGCTCCGGATCGACCTCCGGGAGACCCTTCAGCAACGGAAGGAGGTTCATGACGTCGTCGACGTCGGCGCCACCGAACTGCTCCCGTCCCTCGCCGCCGCCGTTCCCCCGGTACTGCGAAGCTACCGCCACGAACCCCGCCTCGACATACGGGATGATCTCCCACCCTTTCAGGGCGCCGTACTCCAGGTTGCCGCCGCGGTTGTAGATCACCGCCGGCAAACAGGTCCCCTCCCTTGGACGCCCCAGGAACCCCTTGACGCGCAGCTCGTCGCTCCAGTAGGTGAGCGCGAAGTACTCCGAGTGCTCGGTGCGGATGATCAGGCGCAACGACTCGATAGCCCCGTCGGCACCCGTGAGCGCCAGCCACGCAGTGGCCGCGGCTTCGGCCCCCGTCACTGCGTCCTTCCCGCCCGCGCCGGCGGATGCGGCAACCAGCAGAAGACCCAGGACGCCGACTGCAGCGAGCCTCCTCATGCCGAGCTCCTTCGAGGTCGCCCACGGGCTTTCTCGCACCGCGTCGGGTCGGTGCACCCGCCCGGCACCCCGACGAGTGTAGCCGAGCCCTCCTGTCCCTGGGACAGTCGCACAGGACGACGTGACGGACGGCGCCGGGGGCGGGATGCGCGCGCGAACTACCTGACCATCATCGACGTACTGTTGAGTATGGCGGCCGTCCTTCTCGAACCGCGGCGCAGCCCCTTCAAGCTCGGCGACTGGGTGGTGCAGCCGACCCGCAACCGCATCGAGCGCGACAGGGTGGTCGTCCTCGTGCGCCCCAAGGCGATGGACGTGCTGGCGGCGCTCGCTGCGAGACCCGGAGCAGTGGTCGCCAAGGAGACGCTGCTGGACACGGTGTGGCCCGGCCAGCCGACGAGCGACTCCGTGCTCTCCCGTGCCGTGTTCGAGCTGCGGGAGGCACTCTCGGACCAGGCACAGCAGCCGCGGTACATCGAGACGGTGGCCCGCCGCGGCTACCGCCTGGCCGCGGCCGTCACGGATCTCGACGGCAACCCCGACACCCCGAAACCGAACGCGGCCGAGCCCCCTCTGGAGCTGGAGCCCCGCCGGCGGTGGCGCCCGGCGCTCGCGCCGGTGGCCGCGGCGGCGCTGGTCCTGCTGGGCCTCGGCGCCTGGTCCGGCAGCTCACCCAAGGCCGACCCCGCGTCCATCCAGCCCGTCACACCGCCCAGGGTCGCCGTGCTGCCCTTCGAGAACCTCGGCGAGCCGTCAGACGAGTACCTCGGCGTCGGCATGGCCGAGGAGATCAGCAGCCGCCTGGCGGGACTGCGGGTCATGCAGGTCGTGGCGTGCCCGACCGGATCGGGCCGGCTCGCCGGCCGGGGCGTCGAGGAGACCGGCCGGCTGCTGCAGGCAGATTACGTGGTGGCAGGCGCCGTGCGCTGGGACCACCGGGTCAACCGCGTTCGGATCACACCCAGGGTGGTGCGGACCGCCGACGGCTCCCAGGTGTGGGCCGACACCTTCGACCGCGACGCCACCGACCTCCTGGGGGTCCAGGGTGAGATCGCCGCGTCCGTGGGCGGCCGCCTCCCGGTCGTGATCGAGCAGCACGAGCTCGCGACCCTCCGGCATGCACCGACCACCAACCTGGACGCGTTCCGTGCCTACCTCGAGGGGCGCTGGCACGCCCGGCGGTCACGATCGTCGGGGGAGGGCCTGCGACTCGCGGTGCGCCTCCAGGAGCGCGCGACGGGCCTCGACCCGGCCTTCGCCGAGGCTTGGGCCGAGCTGGGGCGCGACCACGCCAACCTCTACCACCTCGGGAACGACCTCGAGCCCGAGCAGTGCCGGCAGGCGTCCAGCGCCGTGGCGACGGCGGTGGCCCTGGCCCCGAGGCGGCCGCACGTCCTGCTCGCCTCGGCGCTGGTCTCCTACTGGTGCGACAAGGACTTCGACGGGGCGCTGGCAACGCTGCAGGAGACGAAGAAGCTCCGGGCCGACCTGCCCGGGGTGTGGGAGGCCGAGGCCTGGGTGCAGCGCCGGCAGGGCCGGTGGCAGGAGTCGATCGTCGGCTTCAAGGCGGCACTCGACCTCTCCCCGCAGGATCCCCTCCTCCTCGGCGAGCTCGGCTCCACCCTCGTGCTCGTCCGACGGTACCAGGACGCCCTGGCCGCCTTCGAGCAGGCCAGCTCGTGCGATCCCGACAACCCGGGGCCGTTTCTCGCCCAGGCCGAGGTCCACTGGCAGGTGGGGGACCTGCCGGCGGCCCGGGCCGTGCTCGCGAGGACCCCTCACGACGACACCGACGCGGTCCGCAGCATGTGGGCGATACACGAGATGCTGGAAGGGCACCCCGAGGCCGCCCTCGAGCGGCTGGGGCCGGCCGGCAGCCGCGACGAGGGAACCGTGTCCAGCACCGTGCTCTTCCTGGTCCTGCGTGGCGACATCCTCACCCAGCTCGGGCGGCAGCCGGAGGCACGCGAGGCGTACCTTCGGGCGCTGCGAGCCGCAGGCATTGATGCGGACGGCCGGAGCGCTCCCGGCCGCGTCTCCAGAGAGGTCGGCACCGTGCTCGCCAGGCTCGGTCGCACCGAGGCGGCGCGGCACATGGTCGAGAGGCTGGTCGGCACCCAGGGCGAGAGCCCGGACGCCGTCAACCGCTGCTTCGACCGCGAGCAGGCCGCACGGGCGCTGGTCGCCCTCGGCGAGCACGACCGGGCCGCCGGCCTGGTCGCCGAGCTGCTGCAGGAGCCGTCCGGGCTGACGCCCCAGCTCCTCGCCCTCGACCCGGCGTGGAAACCCCTGCGCAGCCATCCCCGGCTCGCCGCGCTGATTCCTGCCAGGAGCTGAGAACCTGTGAGGGTATCGGGCGGACGCGTCGCACCGTGGACGTGGACGTGGACGTGGTCGTGGACGTGGACGTGGACCGTTGCCAAGCTCGGGAAGGGGCTCGAACCGGACGTGTCGCGTGCACGGCCGAGACCGCAGGGTGGGACGTGGGTGGCCAGGGAGTGCCCCGCGGCCTTCACGACCACGTCGACGTCCACGTCCACATCCACGCTGTCGTTGGCGTGCAGGTGGCGGGGCGGGCCCTTCACGACATTCCTTCACACGCTCGGACCTCGACATGACCGGGAAACCCGCCGTCACACCCTCTCGTAGGATGGGCGATCGGAGAACCCGCGGATGCTCGCACAGCACAAGCTCGCATTCGGCGCCACCCTGGCGGGCCTGGGAGGGGTGGCGATCGTCGTCGGCCCGCTGCTCGGCGTCGGGTCGCTCGGCCGCCCCTGGGCGTTCCTCGCCGGCTTCCTGGCCGGCGTGGCAGCCGGGTCGGGCGCCGTTCTCTCCCTGGCCGGCCTGCTCGCCCGGAGGGCATCGTGAGGTACCACCACGTCGGCATCCCAACCTCCCTTCCCCGCGAGGGCGAGATCTACCTGGCCGCCCACAAGACGTACGTCCAGGGGTTCTCCGACAGCCCTTACGGTGTGGAGTGGCTGCGCTTCGAGCCCGGGGCGTCGACCCCGGAGCTGGTCCAGAAGGTCCCCCACGTCGCCTTCGAGGTGGACGACCTGGACGCTGCCATCGCCGGCCAGGAGGTGCTCATCGCCCCCAACTCTCCAAGCGCCGGCGTGCGGGTCGCATTCATCGTCCACAACGGCGCCCCCATCGAGTTCCTAGAGTTTGACGACCCCAATCACCCCGACCGGCACCCCGAGCGGTAGGTTGCGGCGCGCGCTGGCCGCTCCACGCGCTCCGAGCAGCGCAGGTGAGGGCAGCCCCCCCGACCATCCTCGGCCAGGCACGTTCCTGCGGATCAGGCCCGCAGGTGCGCCCGCGACACCTCGCGGAGCACAAGCGTGGGTGCCGACACGTCGATCCGGGAGTCGCCCAGCAGCGCGCGCAGGTTCGGGATCGAGGCGCCCGCCAGGTCCCGCTCGCCGAGGCCCAGGAGCAGCGCCAGCCTCGCCAGGGCCGTCGCCTCAGCGGGCCCGATGGAGATCAGGCGGGCCGGACGCGGCAGGCCCGAGCCCGGGCTCACGGGTCCGTCGAGCGTCCGGTGAGGCCCGGGCTCGCCCTCGCAAGGCCGGCGCCACAGGACGTCCGCCAGTCGCGCCCGCCCGCCCGAGCGGAAGGCGGGCACGTCGAGCGTGTCGCGGCCGTCCGACCCGTCGATCGGCTCGGCGTGCCGCCGGCGCAGCTTCCCCCTGAGCTGACCGAGGGAGGTGATGATCTCGCCGCCCACCTCCTGCAGCCGGAAGCGGAGGCGCCAGAAGGGGAGCAGGGCGGTGTCCCCCGACAGCCCCCTGGCCTCCACCCGGTACGCGACCCTGTGCAGCCTTCCTCCCTCGTGACTGAACGCCCGTCCACAGGTGCGGCACAGGCGCACCTCCTCGAACCGCTGCAGCGGCAGGTCTCCGCCGCACTCGGGGCAGCGCATGGGGCGCAGGCCGAGGGCACCGGGCAGCGAGCCCGGACGAGCCAACCGGGGCGCCCGCTCGATCCGGAGCGCCTCGGCGTCCTCGAGCGCGACGACACAGGTCCGGGCGCCACCGTCCACCAGCACCGCGAGGGATCGGCCGCGGCATGCGAGGCGGAGGACGTGAAACGGGCGCATCACCACCGCCCTGGCGGTGACCCAGAGCACGGCGTGCCGCAGGGCCGGTTCGACCCCGGCAAAGGGCGAGACGCGATCCAGTCTGGCCCCCAGGGCCGCAAACCGCTCGTCCAGTCCGACCGGCTCCAGTACCGGCGCCACGTCCTGGCCGGACGCCGGCCAGGGCCAAAGCTCCTGGACCCAGGACAGGGCGCCCATGTCCGGGAGGGGCAGCGACGCCTCGCAGGCCCGAGCCGCACCCTCCACTGCTCGCACTCTTGCCTGCCGGACCTTCGTGCCGGCGCGGTCGCGCCCGATCACCCCCTCCCACAACCGACCGGCCAGATGGCAGGTGGGCGCCAGCAGGCGCACGTCGGAGAGGACCCGGGTCTCGGCATCCAGCCGCTCTCCCCATCTGGCGGCCAGGGCCTCCCCCGCGTCGGCAGCCCGCGTGTCAGGCTCCGGTGCGCCCGTCGCAACGGAGCTCGCTCCACGGTCGCGGCCCAGCGCCAGCCCGAGCTCGACAGCCCGCCGCGCCTGCAGGTCGGCCACGAACACCTGCCGCGCCTCCTCCGCATTGGCGACCCGGTCGGGCACGACCAGCACCGTCGGCCCGCCGTGCCCCGTCACGAGGTGGGCCGAGCCGCAGCTCCGGCATCTGGCGCCGGTGGCGGCCGAGGCCACCACCACGCCGTCTCCGCACTGCGGGCACGGGATCCGCACAACCCACGACCGCGCGGGCTCGCCGCTCATCGCCACCTCTGGGTGCGCCCCGATGTCCACCCGGCTATGATGACGCACATGGGCACACCTGGGGCAGGGCCCACGACCGGGATCCGGCGCCTGGCACCATCGGGCCGCTGGCTGGCCGCCCTGCTCCTCGCCGTGACAACCGCCGGCTGCGCCCCGATCAACGAGGGACCGATCCTCCGCAAGCCACCCACGGGCCTCGCCTACACCAGCACGGTGCAGTCCGCGCGCGCGCCGCTCCCCCACCGGGCGAGGCTCCGGCAGGTGGCGTACCTCAAGCCCGGCGGCACGGACTGGACCACCTCGGTGATCATCACCGAGTACTCCGGCGCCGCCACCCGCGACGAGATCCAGGAGGCCCGGGACGAGTACGCGCGCCGATACACCTCCCAGGGCTACGGCGAGGTGGAGTCCCTGTCGATCGGCGGCCGGGATGCCTGGGGGTGGTTCGAAACCCAGCGCGACGGGGAGCGCGTCACGAGCCTGGGCTATACCGGCGTCGTGCCGTGGGGCGACCGCACCTTCAGCATCGAGGTCGGCAGCCGCGACCCCCGCCTCCACGACGGGGCGTTTCTGCGGGGAGTGGCGATGTCGTTCACGGTCGCCACCCAGACGACCTACGACGCCTGGATCCTCATGGCCAGCGGGCTGATCCTGGCCGGGATCCTGTGGCTTGCCCTGCGGGCGCAGCAGTCCGGCCACCAGCCCCGGCATGACACCGTGGACCGCCTCCTCGGCCGCTGACCGCCGCAGGCGACCCTGCAGCCCGCCCTTCGCACGATTCCCACTGGCCGCTACAATGCCTGCAGCATGCGCCCCGCCCGCGTCGGCCACTACCGTCTCGACCGCGTGATCGAGACCTCCACGACCCATGAGAGATTCGCAGCCTGGGACGAGCAGCTCGAGCGCCCGGTCCAGGCCGTTGGCGTGCCCCTCGAAGGTGTGGGAGTGGACGACCGGGAGCGGTGGCGGCGCGAGGTGCGAGCCATGGCGGCCGTCACCCACCCCGCGGTCGTGCACATCCTGGACATCGTCCACCAGGACGGGAGCGACTGGATCATCAGCGAGTGGGTCGAGGGGGCGTCGCTCGAGGACCTGGCCACGCGCCAGCCGTTCGCGACCAGCGAGGTCGTCAGGATGGCCTCCGAGCTTGCCGAAGCGCTGGCGGCGGTGCACCACCGCCACGTGACGTGCGGGCGCGTCGGACTCCGCAGGGTCCTGGTGACCCATGCCGGACACCTGAAGATCGGCGGCTTCTGCCTGCCCCCCTGGGCTGCCATCGAGCCCCACGAGCTCATCGCGACCGACCGCCCGGCAGCCGACCTCCGGGCACTTGGACGGGCGATCCTCGCCCTCCTGGGCAAGCCTGTCCCACCGGGCCAGGACGGGAGCTTGACGCTCGAAGAGATCCGGGAAGCGATCGGCACGCACGGTGGCGCGCTGGCGCCCTCCCTGGAACGCCTCATCGCCGGCCTGATGGCCCTCCCCGGAGTGCCTGCCTACGAGAGCCTCGACGAGGCGACGGCCGAGCTGCATGCGCTGGCCCACCGAAGCCAGACCGCGACCCAGGTCGTGCCCACCGTCACCCGGCCTTCGCCATCCCGCCGCCGGTGGCTGCCGGCTGCCCTCGCGCTGGCGCTTGCCGTAGCGGGTGCCGCGGCCGGCTGGTGGTGGTGGGGATCCCGTCGCCCCCTGGCGGTCGCGGTCCTGCCTGTCGAGGCGCCGGCCGACACGGAGGACGCACGGCTCGCCGCCACAGCGGTCTTCGACACGGTGGTGGTAGCCCTGGCCGGTGTGGACAATCTCACGCTGGCCGGGCGACGGGAGGTCCTGGGCCTGCACGCCGCAGGGCGCACCGACGCGGAGATCGCCCGCGAGCTGGCAGTCGACGAGCTGGTCGAGATCAAGCTGACGGTGGAGCCCCCACAGCCAGGGCCATGGCTCGAGCTCCACCGGCGCCGCGTCCGGGACGGCAGGGAGCTCTGGTCGCAGAGAGTCTCGACCGGCACCTGGGAGCCGGCTGCCCTCCGGGAGCTGGCGAGCGAGCTCCTCCGCGGGGCCTACCGTGGTGACTACGCATCCAGGGGTACCTCCCCGCTGGCCGCATCCCCGGCTGCCTTCCGGTCCTACCTCATCGTCCGCGACCGTGCCGCCAGGAGAGCCACCTCACGGGAGCTTGAGGAGGAGATCAGCCTGCTGACCTCGGCCCTTGCGGACTCTCCGGGCTTCGCCGAGGCATGGCTCCTGCTCGCCGAGCAGCACGGCAGGCGTTTCGCGTTCCACTTCCGGGAGGAGGACCGCGCCAGGTGCGAGGATGCCATCAGCCGGGCACGAGCGGCCGGCGGCTCGCCGGTGAACGTCGGTCTGGCCGAGATCGGCCTCGCCACGCTCACCGGCCAGACCACCAGGGCGATCGAGCTGGCCGAGCAGCTCACCAGAACGGCACCGGGCAACCCCGCCACCTGGCATGCGCTCGGGAATGCCCTGTCACGAGCCGGGCACTTTGACGACGCCGAGATCGCCTTCCAGCGCAGCATTCGGCTCTTTCCCAACGCCACCGCTCACCTCGCCCTCGCCGATATGCGCGCCGCCCACGGTGACTACGATGGGGCGCGCCGGGCGCTTGCCGAGTACAGGTCTCGTGGAGCCGAGGACACCGCATACAAAGCAAGGGTGGCCGAGGTCGAGATGTACGCCGGCAACCACGAGCTTGCCGAGCGTCTCTACCGCGATCTGTTGCTGGACCGTGGCACCCACCTCGACCTCATCCACATGGCGAACTGCCTCTACTATCAGGGCCGTTTCCAGGAGGCCGAGACCTACTATCGACGGGCCCTCGACCGGGACGTCAAGGACTTCCTGGCCCGCAGGAACCTCGCCGACACGCTCCTCGTGCTGGGCCGGCACGACGAGGCCAGGGAGCACTACAGTGCCGCCCTGGCAGAGTGCGAGGCCCTCCCAGAGGCGGCACGCACCGAACGCAGTGTCCTCGAGACCCGGCCGGTCTGCCTCGCGCAGCTCGGACGCCGGGCCGAGGCGGCGTCGGCCGTCGAGGCCTTGCTGGCGGCGTATCCACGTCATCCGGCGGCGCTGTTCACGGCGTCGCTGGTTGCGGCCGTCAACAGGGACCGCGAGGGCGCCATCGCCTGGGCCGGCCGGGCACGGAGGGCGAACGCACCGGTCCCGTGGTTCCGGGGACCCGAGTTCGCCGGTCTCCAGGGGGAGCCGCGATTCGAGGCGCTTCTCCGGCCCGGTTCCTGATCGTCCCGGGCGCCTGCCTCTGCGTCCAGCGTGGGGCGATCACGGAGGCCAGGGCAGCGGGGTTTCAGGGCTGTTGCCTCCTCCGGGGTCCGACGAGATGACATCGACCCCTCCGCGCATCAGCACCACCTTGTAGAAGAAGTAGCCCTCCTCCTGGTTGTTCGCGATGGTGACGAGGTCGCGAAGGTGCGAGCCGCTGGTGGAGACCTCCAGCTTCGTCCGGTGGTCGCCGAGCGCCTGCTTCCCCAACACCGGCTTGGTTGCCGGCCGCTGGTACTTGTCCATCGGCTGGGACCCGAAGAACTCGACGCGCGCGTCGTCGATCTCGGCCGGCACGTTCTGGAACACCCACCGGATCAGAGTCGGACCGGCCCTGTAGAGGAGCTGCGCGCCGTCCGGGTAGCACACGACCTTCCTCTCTGCAGTTTCTGGATTTCTCTCCACCCTTGCCACAACCACCGCATACGTGTCCGCCATCTGTCCCTCCTTGCCGGGAATCGGTCAGAAGCCTGGGGAACCGGGCTCAGGATCCTCGCTGCTGGAGCTGCATCCTCCTTCCTCTGGCACGCTTGTTTCGACTCCGGCATGCTAGCCCGTCGTCCCAGGCGAGACAATAGGTCAAGAGCCCAGGCCGCGTGGCTGACGGGGCATCACGCCGGCAGCCTCGTCCGGCCGTGTCGAGGGCAGCCTGAGCGGAGGCAGTACAATGCCCGGGTGCTGACGCGGGCGCTGCGGGCGATGGGCGGGCTGCTGGTGGCCGTGTACCTCACGGGCGCCGGGTGGTTCTTCATCCTGGCGCCCTGGGGCCACTTCTGGACCGAGCGCGTGCTCGCCGGCACCCCCTTCTGGCTCCTGCCACTGCTCGGCAACAGCGCCTTCCGCGGCGCCCTCGCCGGCTTCGGGGTGATCCACTTCGCGGTCGCCTTCATCTGGCTGGACAGCGCCCTGAGGAACCCGTGATCGTCGGCCTGGGCATCGATGCGGTCGGCGTGGCGCGGGTTGCACGCCTGCTGGAAAGGCATCCCGAGCGGCTCTTCGCCCACTGCTTCTCGGCCGGCGAGGTGCGCCGCCCCGGCGATGCGCAGCACGTGTCCGGGCTCCTGGCCGCCAAGGAAGCGGCGTTCAAGGCTCTGGGCACTGGCTGGGGCGAGGGCGTGGGCTGGCGGCAGGTGGTGGTCGAGCGCCTCGCCAACGGGCAGCCGTCCCTCCGTCTCGAGGGCGTCGCGGCCCGCCGTGCGATCGAGCTGGGCGTCGGCTGCTCGCACCTCTCCATCACCCACGACGGCGGGCTGGCCATCGCCGTCGTGATCCTGGAGGCCCAGGTGGTGTCGCCGCCTGGCGCTACAATCGGCGTCCCATGAGTGACGGCCACGATCCCCTGAACGACTCCCAGTTCCTGCCGATGGCCCAGGTCGAGCCGGACAAGCACTCGACCGTCATGGGCTTCCTGCGCAGCCGCTTCATCACCGGCGCGCTCGTCGCCTTCCCCCTGGCGGTGTCCGTCTTCTTCGGGCGGTTCATCTTCGGGCTGCTGGACAGTTGGTCCTACCCGATCTCCAAGGAGCTGTTCGGCCAGCCCATCCCGGGCGCCGGCGCCGCCCTGGCGCTGATCATCATCTTCATGCTCGGCGTCCTGGGCCACAACGTCATCGGCCGCCGCTTCCTCAAGCTCGGCGAGCGGATCCTCGCCCGGGTGCCGGTCCTGCGCCCCATCTACGTCGGCGCTCGCGAGGTCACCCGCGCCTTCTCCCACGACCGCACCAAGGGTTTCCGGCGCGTCGTGCTGGTCCCGTTCCCGATCGAGGACGTGTGGGTCGTGGGGTTCCTCACCGGCGAGTTCGAGACCATCACCGACGAGGGGCCGAGGCGGATGGCCTCGGTGTTCATGCCGACCACACCCAATCCGACCACCGGCTTCTACATGCTCTACCCCATCGAGAAGGTCCGCAGCACGGCGATCTCCGTGGAGGAGGCCGTGCGCATGGTGATCTCCGGCGGCCTGGTGTCGCCCGACCCCCGCCGCATCATGACGCCCGCTCCCGGCTCGCCGGAGCTTCGGCCATGAGGCCCGACCCGAGCCTGCAGGTTCACGCGGTCGCGATCGATGCAGCCCTCACCGCGGCCTATCCCGACGCCACCTGCGAGCTCTCCCATCGCAGCCCGTACGAGCTGCTCGTGGCCACGATCCTCTCGGCCCAGTGCACCGACGTGCGGGTCAACCTCGTGACCCCGGCGCTGTTCGCCCGCTTCCCGGACGCCCCGGCCCTGGCCGGGGCCGACCCAACCGAGCTGGAGGAGCTCGTCAAGAGCACCGGCTTCTTCCGCAACAAGGCGAAATCCCTGCTGGGCATGGCCCGCGCCGTCGTGGAGCGCCACGGCGGCCAGATCCCGGCCGACATGGCGGCCCTCACCGCCCTGCCGGGGGTCGGCCGCAAGACCGCCAACGTGGTGCTCGGCACGGCCTTCGGCCTGGCGACCGGCGTCGTCGTGGACACCCACGTCGCCCGCCTCTCGGCGCGCCTGGGCCTGACTCGCCACGACGACCCGGAGAAGATCGAGCGGGACCTCATGGCGCTCGTCCCCGAGACCTCCTGGGTGGCCCTCAGCCACCGCCTCATCCTGCACGGCCGCCGTGTCTGCGCCGCTCGCAAGCCCGCCTGCGACCGCTGCCCGCTTGCCCCCCTCTGCCCCCGCGTCGGAGTCGCGTAGCCCACCCAACCGCCCGCCCGGCCTCAGGTTCCCCCCCAACCCGGCCACCCGGCCTCAGGCCTCAGCAGACAAGACAGGCCTCAGGTTCTCCGCCCTCCCTCCCGACCGGCCTCAGGCCTCAGGGAAGAGAGGCCTCAGGAACTACAGGCCTCAGCTCCACCGCCCACCCAGCTCTTTCTTGCCCTGTCGTGCCTGAGGCCTTGTCCCGTCGCACCTGAGGCCTGAGAGCGTGTGAAGAAATCGGGAGGTGTCTCAGACTGGCTCCATACCGCGGCGGACGCCCGCCTGGGCCACTTGACCCCTCATCTGCACGCGGCAACCGACAGCAGGACATCGGATTCCGCCTATCAGGACAAACCCGCCCTCGTAGCAGATTTTTCACAAACTCTGAGGTCTGAGGCCTGAGGCCTCTCCCCGTCGTACCCGAGGCCTGAGGTCTGAGGCCTGAGGTCTGAGGCCTGGGTGGGCGGGTGGTACGATTCCCGCGCGGGAGGTTCCCATGCACCCACGCGCACCCTGGGGCGGTTGGATCGAGGTGGTGACCGGCAGCATGTTCTCCGGGAAGTCGGAGGAGCTCATCCGGCGCCTGCGCCGCGCCATCATCGCCCGCCAGCGCGTGCAGGTCTTCAAGCCGGCCATCGACGAGCGCTACGCCGCAACCCAGGTGGTCTCACACTCGCGCTGGCGCCTCGAGGCCGAGCGCGTGGTGCGGGCCTCCGAGATGCTCGAGCGCATGGACCCCAGAACCGAGGTGGTGGGTATCGACGAGGGTCAGTTCTTCGACGAGGAGCTGGTGCGGGTCGCCAACCACCTCGCCGACCTCGGCAAGCGGGTGATCGTCGCCGGCCTGGACATGGACTTCCGTGGCAAGGCGTTCGGCCCGATGCCGGAGCTCATGGCGGTGGCCGAGGACGTGGAGAAAATGCACGCCATCTGCGCCCGGTGCGGCGCGGCGGCGTCCTACACCCAGCGCCTCTCCCAGGCCCAGGAGCAGGTGGTGGTCGGCGCCGCCGACATCTACGAGGCGCGCTGCCGCCGCTGCTTCGACCCCGGCGGCCCTTCCGCCCAGCCGGAGCTCTTTCCCCCGGAAGAGATCTGATCCCACCAACAGGCCTCAGGCCTCAGACCTCAGGTACGACAAGGCAGGACTGCACCGGCGGGGGAGCTGAGGTCTGAGGCCTGGGTGGGTGTGTGGGGGGCTGAGGCCTGAGGCCGGTCGGCAGGGGTGGTGGAGAACCTGAGGCCTGGGTGGGAGGGAGGGGGAGGCGGTTGCTTCCTCCGCGGGAGAGAGTACCCTGCTTGCCACAGCGTGGTCTGGCCGGGCAGCATCGCCTGGGTGGTGAGGAGCCGAAGATGAACCGAAAGACGACTGGTGTGGTGGTGCTCGTGGCTGGTGTGCTGCTCGCCCTCGTGGCGGCGGCCGCCGACTCGATCGGCGTCGGCGGAGCGCCCGGATTCGGATGGAAGCAGATCACCGGTGTTGTCGTCGGAGTGATCGCCGCCGCGGCGGGCCTGAGCCTGCTGCGTGGGCCGGCATCCACCTAGCGATTGAAGAGGACCGCCTCGACCGTGGCGATCACGAGCAGGGTTGGCACGAGCGCCAGCACGTAGGCTCCCACCACCAGCAGCCGGCCGAGCACTCCGGGCACCGCCCGGGAGACCGCAACCCAGACCAGCGCGGCGCTCAGCGCGAAGACCACCACGACGAGCCAGATGACGGCCATCATGACGTGACCGGCTCGGGTCGCGCCGCCCCGTCCGGCCACCGCGATCCCGATGACCGTCAGCACGAAGGCCACTGCGAGCGAGCCGACATACCCACCGAGGCAAGCCAGCAGGACCTTGAGCGCGTCACGCATGCTGGGAGAAGTCTATCTCGCCTCACGGCGCATCCGGCTGCTCGTCAGGGGACGAGCACCTCGACGGCCAGGGTGAGACGGTCGACGACCTCCTGCAGCACCTCGACCCCGGTGCCCGGGCCCGAGGGCACGGGCAGGCATCCCCGTGCATCCAGTCCCGGCGACGGCTTCACGAGGTCCTCCTGCAGGTACCGCCCCGGAGCCGAGAGGTCCCCATCGAGCGTCACCTCGCCGAGGGTCTGCAGGTGCAGGCAGCCAGTCCGGCCCAGGCCGCTCTCCAGCATGCCACCCACGAACACCTCCAGCCCCAGCTCGCGGGCGCGGCGGGCGAGCTGCCGCGCCGCCAGCATGCCACCGACCCGACCCGGCTTGAGATTGAGCACCCGCGCGGCGCCCAGGGCGGCGGCCGCCTCCAGATCGCCCACGCTCTCCACCGACTCGTCGAGGCCCAGCGGCGTCCCCAGGCGTGCCCCCAGCCGCGCCAGGCCCACCAGGTCGTCGGCGGGCAACGGCTGCTCGATCATCCGCAGCCCGAGCTCGTCCAGTGCCAGCAGCGCGTCAAGATTGCCCGGGCCATACGATCCGTTGCCATCGACCCACAGACCGAGATCAGGGAAATGACTCCGCACTGCCCGGACAGGCTCCACATCCCAGCCCGGATGGACCTTCAGCTTCACCTGCCGATACCCCTCGGCGAGAGCTCGGCCGACGGCATCCACGAGGACCCCGACGGAGGGCTGCAGCCCGATCGCAACGCCCGCGGGTCGCGTCCCGGGAGAGCCGCCCAGCAGCCGCCACAGCGGCTGGCCGTGCCGGCGGCCCACCAGATCCAGCACGGCGCTCTCCAGCGCCGCCCTCGCCATGGGGTGCCCCCGGACGGCCGAGAACGCAGCCGCAAGCTCGCCGGCTGTGCGCACGCCTCCGAGCACCGGGACGAGGAACCCCGCCAGCACGTGCCGGGCCGTGGCAATGGTCTCGGCCGTGTAGGACGGCTCGGCGAACGCCGCACACTCGCCCCAGCCCGCAACGCCCCCGGCGTCCACCCGGACCAGAAGGACATCGCGGGTTGTGCGGGCTCCGGCGGCCGTCGCAAACGGCGCCACGAGCGGCAGGCCCACCACCCGCAGCTCCACGCGCTCGACCCGCCCGATCTCGAGCTCCTCGACCATCGCGCCAGCGAGCCTAGGCCCGGCTCCCGAGCGGGTCAAGCCGCCCCGGTCACCCCCGTCCGGAGCGGTGCGTCAGACGGGAACGCCGGGCGCGCCAGGCCTCGCGCTCCGGCTCCAGGCCCGGTGGCGCGCCGGGTCTGCAATACTGCATGCAGCTCACGACCCCGGAGGACCGATGCTCGACGCTCACGCCCGACAGCAGATTCTCGACGAGGAGCACCTGCGCCTGCTGGCCATCTTCTACTTCGTCTCGGCCGGCACGACAGCGCTCTTCTCGCTGTTCGGGGCCCTCTACGTGGCCATGGGCCTGCTGCTCGTGACCTCTGCCTCGCCGTTCCAGGGCACCCAGGGCGACCCTCCGCCAGCCGCGGTGGGCTGGATCTTCGTGCTCATCGGGGGGTTCATCGTCGTCATGTTCGCCGTGATCGCGGGGCTGAAGCTGTACGCGGGCCTGTGCATCCGGGGCCGCCGGCATCGCGTGCTGTGCATGGTCGCGGGCGGGCTGTCGTGCATGGGAATCCCGTTCGGGACGATCCTCGGCATCTTCACGTTCATCGTGCTCCAGCGCCCGTCCGTGATCGCGCTGTTCGCGCCACCCACCCAGCCCGACACACACCTGGCTCCCGTCGCGCCGCCCGCTGCACCGAGCGCGTAGCAAGCCGGGGAGACCTGCGGGACACTCCTGCGGCAATGCCTGTCTTCACTGTTGCCTGCCTTGAGACCACGAGCGAGAAGAGGGTCGGATCTTGGCACCGCGGAGGCTCTGCAAGTTGTTGAAGGGATTGGCGCGCCGAGAGGGACTCGAACCCCCAACCTCCTGATCCGTAGTCAGGTGCTCTATCCAATTGAGCTATCGGCGCGCCCAATTGGAAACGGGAGTATATCGACAGATGTCGTGTTTGGGAAGAGGGGGTGATCGTGGTGAATTGGTCGTTGACGGCGGGACAGCTCTGCCCCGAGAGGGAGGGTTCGTGCAGTGTGGTGCCTGTCGCGGCAGGAATGCCGCACCTACGACAGCAGGTGCGTCGCGGACACCCGTCCCGCGCCCACGGCCGGGCGATGGGCAGCGTTGACCGGGGGGTGGCGAGTTGGTAGGGTCGCGGCGGGGGACCGGCATGGGCCAGAGGGTGAGCTTCAGCCAGCGAGTGCGCGCCGGGTGCGCGCGGGTGGCGGCCGCGGCCGAGTCGGTCCGGGTCCGCACTGACCGGCTTGCCGACTACGCCGGCTCGTTGCCGCTCGACCTGGCGCGAGCGCCCAGCCTCAACCCCGAGGCCCACTTCTCCGGGTCGCCCGAGGCGACGGCAGCGTTCTTCCTGCAGCTCGACAGCATCAACTTCGGCTCCGGCTACTTCCCCCACCTCGCGAAGCTGCCGGGCCGCTCCGGGTACTTCACCGTGGCGACCCACCTGACGCGCTTCTTCCGGGAGCACGGGCCGCTCACCGCGGAGGACCTTGCCGCCCTCACACCGACGGACTGCGCCGCCATCTTCTGCCAGGACGACCCCGCTCACCCCATCTCGGAGCTGATGTGGCTGTTCGCGACTGCCCTCAACGACCTCGGCCAGCTCGTGCAGAAGCGGTTCGCCGGCAGCTTCGCGCGGCTCGTGGCGGCGGCCGGGGGGTCGTCCCAGGAGCTCATCGGCATCCTGATCACCATGCGCCTCTTCCGGGACGCGGCGTCCTACCGCGGGTTCGAGGTGCCGTTCCTCAAGCGCGCCCAGCTCACCGTCGCGGACCTGGCGCTGGCGCTCGGCGGCAACGGGCTCGGCAGGTTCCGGGACCTCGACGAGCTGACGATCTTCGCCGACAACCTGGTCCCACACGTGCTGCGCGTCGACGGCATCCTTGAGTACGCCCCGGACCTGGCCACGCGCATCGACACCGGGGTGCTGCTGGCTGCCGGCTCACCCGCGGAGATCGAGATCCGCGCCACCGCCGTGCACGCCGTGGAGCTGCTGCGGGCCGAGCTCGGCCGCCAGGGACACGTCGTGACGGCGATGCAGCTCGACTACCTGCTGTGGAACCGCGGCCAGCAGCCGGACTACAAGGCCATCCCCCGCCACCGCACCCGTACAGTGTTCTACTGACCGAGACGGCCACCCGCCCGGCGCGGCCCGAAGGTCCGCGCCCTCCGAAGGAGGTGGCCGCGGATGTCCCGGTCCGAGATGCACCGTACACACGACACCCGGCGCATGTAGGGGAGGGGCTTGCCCCTCCCAAGGGACTTGCCCCTCCAACGTCGACACGGGTTACGGGACGGTCTGCCGCTCGTGGGCGCCGAGGTCGACGGCGGGGCCGACGACGCGGGGGTGGCCGTCGCGGTCCGTGACGGCGCCGGCCGGCAGTGCCGCCACGTCACCGGCGTCGATCGCCGGGGAGCCCGCGAGCACGTGGAAGTCGAAGGCGGCGCGGCTCGCAAAGCGCGGGTCGCCCTCCACGAAGCTCGTGCCCCGCGTCTCGTCCTCGTACTCGCGGAAGCCGTCGACGAGGTTGTGGTGGACCGACACCTGCGCGGCGGGCACGGCGGCGCCGACGACGACCTGGAACGAGAGGTTGTCCGAGACGATGTTGTTCGCCACGACGAGGCGCTCGACCTCGAGGCTGTCGACGGCGATGCCGCCGCCCCAGCCGCCGATCCCGTTGCCGACCACGGTGTTGTTGACGATGACCACGTCGCGCATCGGGTGGGTGGCGCTGGTGCCGTTGGGCGAGACGTTGATGCCCAGGAAGCGGTTGTTGTACGAGATGTTGTTGTACAGGAACACGCGCTCGACCTGCCCGCCCATCTCGGAGGCGAGGGTGAACCCGTCGTTCTCCGTGTCGTGCACGGTGTTGGCGAAGATCTCGATGTCGTGCGTGTACTTGTCCCACCCGTCGAGGTAGATGCCGAGGCGCGGCAGGTGGTGGACGTGGTTGCGGTACACCTTGCCGAACGAGGAGCCGTCCTTGACGCAGATCCCCTCGCCGCCAGCGGGGGTCGTGCCGCCGTCGTGGACGTGGTTGTCGCGCACCTCGAAGCGGGCGGTGCCGAGGATCGAGAGGTTCTCCTGGTCACCGCCGTTGTTCGCCTGCACCACCTCGTTGCCGGCCACCATGACGTCGTGGCTCGACCACACGTCGATCCCGGAGGAGTAGGTGTTGGTGGTGGTGTTGCCCTCGATGACGATGTTCCCGCAGGTGTCGGCCAGGATGCCGGCTCGCGTCGAGTTGACGACGTGCAGGCCCGTGACGGTGATGTGGTCGCGGCCCGAGAGGTCGAACAGGCCGGTCCACTGCGGCAGGTCGATGCCGCTGCCGTCGATGGTCGCGGTCTCGCCCGGGTAGGCGGCGTAGGTGATCGGCGCCCCGGCCGTGCCCGAGCGCTCGGCCACCACGCGCTCGTGATACGTGCCGGCGCGGATCAGCACGGTCTCTCCCGGCTGCAGCGTCGCTGCCGCCTTGCCCACGGTGCGCCACGGCCGCGCCTGGGTGCCGGGGTCGGCGTCGTTGCCGCCGGGTGCAACGTAGAACACCGACCCGGTCGCGAACGCCTCGGCCGGCACCTGGACGAGGACCGTTTCGACCTGGTCGGTGCCCGAGCGGCCCCAGTTGGTGGTGAACAGGATGCGCGAGAGGTCGCGGCTGGTGGTGGCCTGCGGCTCGGCCCAGTAGTCGTGCTCCTGGGCCCCGTCCACGAGGGAGCGGGTGTGCGCGAGGCGCACCACCCGGCCGCCGGCGCGCAGCTCGACGAGGAAGACCTGGTCGTCCATCCAGGTGTGCGAGGCGACGTCGCCATCGTGGGTCGAGACCACGGCCCAGCCGGGCCGGTCGAAGGCGCGGCCGGAGAGGTGCAGGCCGATCGAGGTGTGCGAGAAGTCGATCGGCCACAGCGGCGTGACCGCGCCCGAGGCGAGGTCGAGCATGGCGATGTGGTCGGTGTCGATGTCCTGGTACACCAACACCTCGCGCCCCTGCGCGTCGAGGGCGGCGTCGGAGTGACCGACGATGCGCAGCAGCCCGCGGCCGTTCTGGAGCGAACGGTCGTAGACCATGAGCCCGCAGGGGTTGGCGGCGCTGCCGAGGGTGCCGTGCTCGCAATGTCGGTCCATGTAGGCGAGAAAGTAGGTCCCCAGCGGGCTGATCGTCACCGAGTCGAGCTCCCGCGCCTCGGCCGGCCAGCCGCGCACGTCGAGCGACGCGGTGACGCGGCCGAGGACGAGGTCGAAGACGAGGAAGGCGGAGGCCCGCCAGTCCTGGTCCTGGGCCATGAGCCCCCACCACCGCCCGTCGCGGGACGGGCTGCCCTCGTAGCGCGTCCACACGGCGACCGGGTCGTGGCCCGGCAGGTCGGCGGCGAAGTCGTGGACGACCGCCGCCTGCCCGCTCCCCACGTCGTAGGACCTCAACTGCGTGCCCGACGCGTGGTACACGAGGTCGGGGTCGGTGGCGCTCCAGCGCGGGTCCACGTCGAGCGGGAGCTGCGCGAGTGGCCGGAGCGTGGAGGCGTCGTAGAGGTACCAGGTCGCGGCGGTGCCGCGCAGCAGCAGCCGGGTCCCGTCGCTGTTGAAGGCCTGCACGCGCGAGTACTCGTTCTTGAGGCCGCCGGAGCCGTCCTCCGGCGCCAGGTCGCGGGTGCGGTCGGAGACGCGCACGAGGCACGAGCCGAACACGGGATCGCGGAACGGCGTGCGGGCCGGCGGCTCGACGAGAACCGGCGCCAGCCGCACATCGAGGTCGGTCACCAGCGGCGGCTGCGTCCCCGGGCACGCCAGCTCGGTGCTCCTCACGCCGTGCAGCAGCCGGCGGAGGGTGTGGCGGGACGGGGGTGCGGGCTGGGCGAGCGAGACGGCGCCAGCCCCCAGGACGAGAGACATGCCCAACGCGCAAGCACCGACGAGCAGCTCGGCACGACGCATCCGTGTTCCCCCAGACGTGGACGTGGTCGTGGACGGACCATCGACTCGTGCAGCCGGCGATTGCCCGGCCGGAAAAGGCTCCTCAACGGACCACAGGCCGTGGGACGGCCCCGACGGGTCCCCGCCCACATCCGCGTTGGCGATCTCAGCAGGACGAGTCACGCCGGTCATCGCACTCCCCCTCTTCAGCGGCGCTGCGCTGCTGCCAGGTCCCCCGGCCCTGCGTCCCGCTCGGGCGCGAACGGGTGCTCGAGCATCCGCCGGTCGCTGCGGACGGCGGTGAGCTGCCAGGAGACCTTGATCCCTGCCGGCCCTCCGGCGATGCGGAACCGATTGCCCGCGACCTCCTCGACGACATGGAGCCCAGGCGCGGCGGCGCCCACGGGCGTGAGCTGGTAGCGCACGTCGGCGTTGATCGCCTCGAACCACGCCGCCAGCTCGACCGTGGCCGCGCCGTCGGCGTCGAGCCGCACGTTCCCGGAGTAGACGTTCAGCACCTCGGACGACTCCACCGCGGCGTGCACCAGCATCCGCCCCGGCTCAAGCGGGTGCTCGATGTAGAAGTTCTTGGTGCCCGTGACGTTGAGGTCGCCGTTGACCTGCACCCGGCCGTTGAACGCCGCGGCGTATCCCGCCGGGTTCGTGTTGACGGCGTAGACCCCAGACTTGCCGGCGGCGTTGGTCTCCCCGAAGATCCCGTCGCCGTTGGTGCTCATGCCGTGCACGCCGTACGCGTTCGTGCTCACACCCCGCACGCCATCGCCGCCGCCGCTCTCGCCGAGCACTGCAATCGGAGACCCAAAGCCATAGATCCCTGGAGAGCCACGGCCCGTGACACCCGGGCCGGTCTGTGACATGCCGGAGACTCCGGACCCGCTCGTCGAGGAGCCTGCAACACCAACCGGCCCAGGACCGGTGAACGCATATGTGGGCCCGTTGTCCCCCCATATCGCCACATTCCCCTGGCTCAACCCCATCAGGGCGGCCGCCGGGCCGTCATTCCGCAGATAGAGGACGGTGCCTGGGTCGGTGAGGGTGAATACGCCCTGGTACGGCAGCGTGATTCCCGGTGCGGTCTGCCACGAGACCGCGCCGCCGCTCGCGGTCAGCACCTGGCCGCTCGAGGAACCGGCGGCGCTGATCTTGCCGGTGGTCACAGCGCCGTCGGCGAGGTTGGTCTGGGTCACGGCGCTCGTGGCCAGCAGGTCGGAGGTGATCCCGCCGCTCGCCACCCCGAGGCTCACGTCCCCGCTCGTGCCGCCCCCGGTCAGCCCTTGCCCGGCCGTCACCGCCGTGATGTCCCCGCCCCCGCCCCCGGGCGTCGCCGCGATGGTCAGGGTCTGCCCCGACTGCACGATGCTCACGTTCGAGCCGGCCTCCAGCGTCACCGCGTCGCGCAGCCCGTTGACGCTCCGCACCACGGTCTGGTCGGCGATCTTCCCCGCCGTCACTGCGTCGTCCGCGAGCCCGAGCGGGGAGCTCTCGACTCCCTGCCCCACCAGCGTGCTGTCGTGGGCCACGGTCTGCAGCCCGCCGCCCGCCCCCAGCAGCTCGTCCCGGAAGCTCATCTCCATGGTCGACGGGTCCTGCGAGCCGTTCGCCACCAGCGAGCCGAACGCGATCACCTTGCCGCTCCCGGCCGTGACCTCCACGGTCAGCCGCGCGTTCTGCGTCGACAGCGTGGGGAACTCGTCCTTGAACCCCTTCTGCAGTTGCTCCCACTGCCGCACGGTGTAGCTCCTGCTCACCAGCGTCGTTCCGGTCGGGTCCTTCACGCTCACCTTCACGGTGCACGTCCCGGTCCCGGTCACCTCGACGAACCCGAAGTTGTAGCGGAAGGTCGAGTCGGCGGTCGGCTGGGTGCTGTACACCCCCACGAGCTCGGTGCTCTGCCCGGCGCCGATGGCGAACCCCGCCGGCACGCCGGCGAAGAACTGCCCCACCGAGTCGTCGAGGGTGCCCGCCTGGGAGTAGATGCGCGACCCGGCGATGACCTTGACGTTCGAGGTCACGCGCACCGCCCCGAAGGTCTGGCGCGCGAACATGGTCTGGATGGCGTTGTCGTACTTCTTCGTGTCCCCGGACGGAATGGTGTCCGTGTAGGTGAGCGGCGCCAGGTTCGCCTGCCGCTCGAGCAGGTGGAATGTCACGTTCGCCGCTGTGGCGTTGGGGTTGTGCACCCACACGGTGGTGTACCACACCGCCGGCGGCACCCCGGGCTTGGCCCCCACCGACGGCAGGAAGACGTCCGTGCCGGAAAACCCGGCGAGTGCGAGGGATGCGGCGGCCAGGGCCACCGCGGCGAGGGCGACGATGCGCGCTGTCTTCTCCACGGCATACCTCCCTAGGCGCTTTCGACCTGCGACCAGGACCAGGCCCGCAAGCAGGGCCAGCGCGCCGAGTTGTGTGGTTCTGAAACCATGATACGACAGCCCCGCGGCAGCCGCGGGGTTGGCTGTGGCCGCCTGGTTGGCGGTCTCGACCTCCCGCGCCGGGATGAACACCGGGTCACTCGAGCGGTTGTCCACCACCGATGCGTAGGCGAGGAACCGGGCGTCCTCGGTGTGCGACACAACCGTCACACAGGCGCCCGTCAGCGCCGGGGCGCCGACGGACGCGAAGACGTCGTTGAGCTGCGTGTTCTCGAAGGACCGCAGGGCCACCTGCCGGCGACCCAGCTCGGCGCCGTCCGGGGCACGCAGGACCAGATCCACGGTGGTCGGGATCGCCACCGTGTTGACGAGCCCGACGTTGGTCCGGAACCCGGTGGTCCGCACCGGGGAATGCGCGAGCTGCACGAGACGCACCTCGCGCCCGGCCGTGACCGCCGCCGACTCTCCGATCGCCGCCGTGTACTGCCCGTACGTGCGATTGGCGAGCTGGTTGTAGGTGCGGCTGGAGACCGCGACGTCGCCGGCCACCGCCACCACGCGCAGCGCCGCGCCGCCGGTGTGCCCGAACACCTCCTTGACGACGTCGACGTACCGCATGGCCCGGCGCGGGGCGAGGGTGAAGGTGCGGGTCGAGGGCCCCATGGCGTGCACGCCCCGATTCACGGCCTGGTCGCGGGGGTACAGCTCGAAGGTGAAGGTTGCCTGGGTGCTCCCGGCGTTGAGCACCTCCACATCGGTGCGCCAGTTGGTGGCGTTGGCCCCTTCGAGGTGCGCCACCCCCGCCACCCAGGCCGGCCCCTCCAGCACCGCCGCGGGTATGACGTTGATCGGGTCGCCGGAAGTGTTGTCGACGACCGAGGCATAGACCTGGTAGCGGGACTCGGGGGCCAGCGCCTGGACCACGGCATAGGCGTCGTCCACCGAGCCTCCCGCCACCTTGCGCAGGAGGTCGGTCTCCTGCAGGTACCCGAGTGGCGGCACCGTGAAGGTGCGCGTCCCGAGCGAGGTCCCGTCAGCTCGTACGAGCCTCACGACAACCTCCAGGGGCACGGCAGCAGCGTTGGCGAAGCCGACATTGGTGCGGTACGCGGCGTTGCCGGTGAGCTGGATGAGCCGCACCGGGTCGTTGCCGCGCACGTTCTCGCGCAACGGCGTGCCAGGGATGAGCTGGCCGTAGGTGCCCGTGGCGGCGTCGTTGAAGGTGCGCGCCGCAACCAGGATCGGCTGCGAGGCACCCACGAGCAGGGATCCGGCGGTCGACGCGGCGCTGCCGGTCACGGTAGCGACCGCGTCGGGCAACGTCCTGCTCTGCCCGGGCTGCATCTCGACCTTGAAGCCCCGCGACGGCGGCTCGGAGGTGTCCCGCGCCGCGTAGTAGAGGAACGCGGTGACGGGAACCGTGTGCGGGTTGTGGAGCGTCACGTCGGACACCCACGTCGTGCCGCCAAGGCCGGGCGTGTGGGCGGCCGCGGAGAGCAGGTACAGCGGCCCGTCGCCGTCGCCCAGCGCGGTGACGGTCACGTGCTTCGATGTGAGGGCGTCGCTCGAGTCCCCGATTGTCGCGGTCAGCCGGTGCACCCCGGCGGAGAGCCCCGCGACCGGGAGGTAGTTGCCGCCGCCGAGCTCGCCGTCGCGGTTGGACAACCAAGCCATGCCTCCCTCGTCGAGAGGACCGTCCTCGGCGTCGAACGCCGCGGCGGCGAGCGCGGGCCGCGCCGTGGGCAGCAGGAGTGAGCCCTCCTCGAGATCGAGGAGCACGAGCTGCGGTGGCTTTGGCGCCACCGAGAAGGCCGCGTCGCTCACGTCCGACGAGGTGTTGACGCCATCGGTCACGCTGACCTTTACGAGAGCCCCGACGGCCCCAGGCAGGTCGTCGGCCTCGACGGCGAGCTGGCGCCCGGCGACGCTCACCGCCAGCGGCGTCCAGCTCCGCCCGCCGTCGGCCGAGTAGTGGACCTGCGCCGTGAGTGTGTCGCCATCGGCGTCGCTGGCCGTCCAGGCGACGGTGTACGGGCCCGCGCCGGCCCAGCTCTCGCCGCCGTTGGGCGACGAAACCCGAACGCTTGGCGCGTGCGGGCTCACGGTCAGGGTCTCGAGCGCCTGGCTCTCGTGGGCAATGACCACCCGGCCGAGCCCGGACGGGAGCGGCATCGTCTCGCGGAACATCCCGGCAGCGTGGCGGGCCGTCCCGCCGTCCTCGACGTCGAACCGCCGGATGAATAGCCGGTGCCCCGAGGCGTCGAGCAGCTCGATCGAGTAGGAGCCCTCCCCCTCGCCGGAGTACGGCCCCTCCTCCCGGTCCAGGATCCACAGCGGGCGCAGCGCGGCGAGCGCCCCGCCCGTGACGACCCCGCTCACCACGAGGTGCGGCTTCAGCGCGCCGGGCGCCGCCGCGGCAGAGAACGGCATCTTGGCGAGGATCCCGTTCCAGGTGTATGGCGAGATCCACGCCGTTGGGTTGTCGCAGTACGACATCAGGTCGGGAATCACCGCCGGGTCGAACGCCCGCCACCCCGGCACGTCCACGCCCACCTGGCCGATGTGCCCACTCGGGTAGGCCGCGCCGGTGAGTGGGTTGGTGTAGGTCGGGAAGCTGGGGTCGGCACCGGTCAACCCGCACGGGGCGTGGCCGCGGCCGAAGTTGTGGCCGATCTCGTGCGGGACCGTCTCGGCGGCCTTCGAGTACAGCACACCCTCCGACACCGGGCGGCTCATGCTCCCACACCCGAAGGTGCAGCCCGTCCCGGGCGGCGGGGCGCAGTACGGCACGGCGTTGTCGATCAGACCGTAGACGAAGGCGTTGGGGGGCCTGTTGCTCCAGTTGTCGTAGATGTCCTCGAGGTCGCCGAGGAGGCTCACCCAGGCGGGACCGCATCCGCCTCCGCTCCCCTGCACCGAGAAGTCGTAGGTGACCGCGAGCGGGCCGCCGGTCTTGACCCAGTACTGGACGGCAGCGGCCGGAAAGACCGAGCGCACGTACGGGAGCATGCGGGCGTACTGGGGGTCGGTCGCAAGGTTCGGGGCGACGTTGCTCACCGACACCGGCACGAAGCCGACGTTCACCGTCGCGGCCGTCCGGAAGTCGAGGTCGCCGGTGGCCAGGGTGTTGTTGGCGAAGCTGGTCTCGGCAATCGTCTTGTTGGGGTTGGCGCGGGCCTCGAGCCGGAGCTGGGCGTGCTGGGTCCAGCTCGCGGGCAGCAGGAAGTTGAAGCTCGAGGCCAGCGCCACGCGCTTGGTGTTGGCGACCGGTTCGTTCCCGGTCTTCTGCGGAGGGAGGGTCCGCGGCGAGTCGGGGAACGGCATCCAGGCGAGGCCGTCCCGGAACCAGCCGGCCAGCTCGACCTCCACCGGCGCCGCCCACGTCACGGCCGATCCCGGGTGGACGTAGACTCGCGCCAGCGTCGGCTTGCCGCGGATCAGCTTCACCGTGTTGGAGGTGTCCTGGATCGCCTGCGTGACCTCGATCGCCTGGATGCTCAGGTCGGCGGTGCTCGTCAGGCGCACCTCGAGGGTGTACGGCTGGGAGTGGTAGACCGTCCCGCCGGGGCCGTAGACCGAGACCCGCCAGTCGCCCCACTCGTTGGTCGAGGTGGCCGAGACGTGCTCGTCCGAGGTGCCCGAGGCGTTCGAGTAGTCCGCGATCGAGCCGTCGGGCTTGCGCAGGATGAGATCGAAGTCGGCCGGGAGGTTGGTGAGGGTGGCGTTGATCGTGACGGTCTGGCTGCCGCCGACGGAGAGCCTGTAGAAGTCGACGTCACCCGCCGGGCATATCGTTCCTGTGTGCATGCGCACGACGTTGCCCTGCGGCAAGCTCGGCAGGATCGGCGTTGCGGCGCTGAAGGTATTGCCCGCCTCGTCTGCCTGATAGCACTGGTAGGAAAGCTCGACCCTGAGCGTGTAGGTGTGGGTCTTGCTCCAGTCCGCCACCCCCTTGCCGCGCACCAGGACCCGCCACTCGCCGTCGCTCCAGGCGTCGAACGAGATGTAGCCGCCCTTGTCGGCGCCCCAACGCTCGTCGGACTTGCGCAGCGCTCCGCCGGGATCGAGCAGGAAGATGTCCATGTCGGCCGGCGGGCCGAGTGGGAGGTCGTAGAGAAAGACCCTGATCTCGGCCGGCGCGACGACGTGGAGCTTCCAGTAGTCGAGATCGCCCGAGGGGCAGAGGTACTCCTGGACCGCCACCCCCGGAGTGAGCACACCCGCCGTCGCGAAGGTGTTGCCGGCCTGGTCCGGCGCCGGGCACACCGGTGGGGTGGTGGGTGTCCGGGTGGGTGTCGGGGTGAAGGTGGGGCGGGGCAGTGTGGGCGTGGGCGTCCGGGTGGCCACGGGTGCAGTGGCAGTCGGCGTGCTCGTCGCGACCCGCGTCGGCGTGGCGGTCCGGGTCGGCGTGTGGGTCGCATCGGGAAGGGTCGTCGGCGTTGCGGTCGGCGTTGCGGTGGCCGCGACCTTGTCCCAGAACTTGTTCTCGGACAGCACCTTCCCCACAAGCGGAGGCTGGTACTCGATCCAGTCGGCGTCCCGCACCGTGCCGCCGACCGAGCTCGCGCCGGTCGAGGTGGAGCCTGGCGGGTTGGTCTCCCGGATGGCGTAGAGCTGGTACGCCCCGTCGCCTTCGCGCACCACGAGAGTGAAGTCGCCGCTCGCGTCCGTGACGACGCTGCGCAGGAACGTGCCGGGATCCGGGTACCGGCGGTTCGAGCCGAACAACGAGACCGTGACACCGGAACGCGGCTGGCTCTCGTACGGCGGCTCGCCGGCGAAGACCTTGCCCGAGAGCACCACCCGCCACGGCGTCGGTGTCGGTGTCGGCGTGGCCGCAGACTGGTCCCAGAACGTGTTGCCGGTGAGGTTCTTCCCTTCGAGCGGGAGGCCGTGCTGGATCCAGTCCGAGGTGCACACGGTGCCGGCGATGCTGGTCGCCCCGACCGACGTGTACCCCGGCAGGTTGGTCTGGCGGATGGCGAAGAACTCCCAACCGTACTCGTCGTCGAAGTAGCTCAGGCGGAACCACCCGTTCGCGTCGGTGGTGGCGCTCTTCATGTAGGCGCCCTCGGCCGGGCAGGGGTTGTTCGAGCCGTACAGCGAGACGGTCACACCCGAAAGCGGCGAGGACTCGTCTCCCACCGGGCCCGCGTAGACATGGCCCTCGAAGTGGTAGGGAAACCCCGTCATCACGTCTGACGCAGGGATCGGCGCCGGCGTCTGGCGGGCCGAGGCCGCAAGAGGTGCGAGGGTGGCCAGCACGACACCGGCCATTGCCAAGGGGAAGAAACCAGACACCCGACTTGAAATCCTGCTTGTGCGCATCTCAGCCTCCCTCGCGGCCCCTGTCACGACCAGTCCGCGTGACCCGTTATCGGCTCTCGTCGTGGCGTCGCCCCTGCAGGGCCTTCATGGCCTCGGGGTGGCGCACCCACTCGACGTTCTTCTCGTCCGGCTGGCCGTACACCTCGGGGTGCAGGTAGGTCCCCATCTCGGCCGCTGGCTTGTCCAGCTCGGCCGGGAAGCGGTTGGCCTCCGCCCACGGGTCCTTGCGGATCCCGGTCACCTGCCAGGAGACCTTGACGCCGGCGAGGTTCGTGCGGATGACGAAACGGTTGCCCTGGACCTCCTCCTCCACGATCGCCTGGGCGAACCGCCCGATGACCGTGAGCTGGTAGCGGAAGTCCCGGTTGAGCGCCTCGAAGTACGCCGGCAGCTCCACGACCGCCCGCCCGTCGGCGTCGGTCACGGCGTTGCCGTTGTAGACGTTCATCATGTCCGGCGACTCCACGAACGAGTGCTGGAGGTAGCGCCGCTCCGGGTCGAGCGGATGGTCGATCCTGAACGTGCCGCCGGTCTTGGAGAGCGTACCCTGGACGTGCAGGTTCCCGAGCGAGTACACACCGTACGTGCCACCCCAACCGTACACACCGATGTTGTTGGATACGCCCGACACCCCTCTACCCGAGCCGCTCACGCCCTCGACACCGTTGCCCGAGTCACTGGTTCCGGAAACACCGGTCGAGCTGCCGCTGCCCGTCCCCGCGGCTCCGACATCGCCGCCCAGGTAGCCGGTGTTGCTCCTGCTGGTGTTGCGACCGAAGACGCCGAACCCATTGCTGGCGGAGTTGACGCCGTACACCCCGGACTTGGCCGCGGTAAAAGACTGGCCAACTACCCCATCTCCGTTGGTACTCTGGCCGAGAACTCCCTGCCCGGAGCCCTTGTTCTGACCTTTGATGCCGTGGTCTCCGGTCTGCGTCACCCCCAGTATCGCCCAGCCGCTTGAGCTCTCAGCCCACAGCCCCTCCGACGAGGTACTGATCGCGTGGAAGGCGCCGGCGACAGTGCCGCTGCCGGTGTTTGTCACCGTGAACGCGTACTCTCCGGCGACGGTGCCACCGCTGTACGGCAGTGTGAGGCCCCCACCAGAGGCCGTCTGCCACTTGAGGCCTGTGCCGTCGGTCGCAAGCACCTGGCCACTGGTGCCTCCCGTCGCCGCGAGCTTGGCCTTGGTCACCGCGGAGCCAGCGAGATCCGCGCTGCCCACCGCCCCGTCCTGGATCATCGCGCTGGTGATCCCGCCGGAGGCCACCGAGAGCGTCACGTCGCCCGACGTGCCGCCACCAGAAAGCCCCGCCCCAGCGCTCACGCCTGTGATGTCGCCGCTGCCGCCCGAGCCGGCCGTCTGCCACTTGAGGCCCGTGCCGTCGGTCGCCAGCACCTGACCGTTGGTGCCGCCGGTCGCCGCGAGCTTGGCCTTGGTCACCGCGGAGCCGGCGAGATCCGCGCTGCCCACCGCCCCGTCCTGGATCATCGCGCTGGTGATCCCGCCGGCGGCCACCGAGAGCGTCACGTCGCCCGACGTGCCGCCACCGGAAAGCCCCGCCCCGGCGCTCACGGCCGTGATGTCGCCACTACCGCCCGAGCCGTTCTCGGCCAGCAGGGCGTCCCGGAACGCCATCTCGAACGTCGAGGGGTCCTGGGAGCCCTGGGCCACCTGGGAGCCGAACGCGATCACCCTGCCCGTGCCTCCGGTCACCGCCACCGTCAACCGCGCGTTCTGCGTCGAGGTGGTGGGGAACTCCGTGACGAAACCCTTCTGCACCTGCTCCCACTGCCGCACCGTGTAGCTCTTCGAGGTCAGCGTGGCGCCGGTGAGGTCCTTCACCGTGACCAGCACGGTGCAGGTGCCGGTCCCCGTGGTCTCCACGAAGCCGAAGTTGTACCGGAACGTCGAGCTGGCGCCGGGCTGGGTCTGCCACACCCCCACGAGCTCGGTGGACTGGCCCTGGCCGATGGCAAACGACGCCGGCACGCCCGCGAAGTACTGCCCGACCGAGTCGTCGAGGGTGCCAGACTGGGAGTAGATCCGGGAGCCCACGATCACCTTGACGTTGGAGGTGATCCGCAGGGCACCGAACGTCTCGACCCCGAACATCGTCAGCACGGCGTTGTCGTAGCGCCTGGTGTCCCCGGAGGGGATCGTGTCGGTGTAGGTCCTGGGCGCCAGGTTGGCCTGGCGCTCCAGGAGGTGGACGGTGATGTTGGCCGCCGTGGCGTTGGGGTTGTGCACCCACACGGTGGTGTACCAGACCGCCGGCGGCACACCGGGTTTCGCCCCAACCGACGGCAGGAACACGTCGGTGCCGGAGAAGCCGCCCCAGGCCGGGGCGCCGACCAGCGCCACCAGGATGACCAGTGTTGCTAGCGTGATGCGGACCATGGATACCTTCCTTTCGGGCCGGCCGGAGCCGGCCACTCGCGTCGATTGACCTGTGCTCATCATCGGGCCCGGCCAGGGACGAGTCAGAACGGAGCTGTGACGAAACTGTGACAAACGCTTGCTGGAGCTGTGCTAACGTGGCAGGACTACGGTGATCTGGATGACGAGCGACCCGCCGAACCAACGCTGGCGCCTCGGAGAGGTGGTTTTCGACCCCGCCGACGGCACGCTCTGGCGGGACGGGCGGCGCGTCGACCTCACACCCAAGGTCCTGGCGATCCTCAACGTCCTCGTGGAGGCCGCGCCGCGCATGGTCGCCAAGGAGCACCTGCTGGACACGGTGTGGCCGGAAGCGGTGGTGGCGGAAGCAGCCCTGACCCAGCGTGTGCGGGACCTGCGCGAGGCGCTGGGCGACGACGCCCGCACGCCCCGTTTCATCGAGACCGTGGCACGCCGCGGATACAGGCTCATCGCTCCGGTCGAGCGGCTGGTGGACGCCCCGGCGCCGGGAGAGCCGGCGTCCCCGCCTCCGAATCATGCGGAGATCGAGGCTTCCCCGCCAGTCTCGTCAGGGTGGCGACGGTGGTGGCCGGCCGCTGCACTGGCCGCAGCCGTGGTTATCGGCGGGCTCGTGGCCTGGCGGTCCTCACGACCCTTCTGGACGCCGGCAGCACCGCCCACACCCGCCCCCTCTCCGTTCACGCCCCGCCGCGCGGTCGCGGTGATCGAGCCCGGCACCGACTCCGGACGGGCCGACATGGCCTGGATCGGCACGGCACTGGCCGAGATGCTCACCACCGAGCTGGCGGCCGGCGGGACGCTCCGCACGGTGAGCCCGGCCAGCCTGGCCGAGGCTGGCCGTGAGCTCGGTCTCGGTGGGCACCTTCCAAGCCAGGAGGAAATGCACCGCCTGCGCACGCTTCTGGGGATCGACCTGCTCGTCACAGGCCGGTACCGCACCAGCCCCGCAGGCTCGCTGCCCGAGGTTAGTGTCGATCTCGATATCCGCGCCGCCGACAGCGGGGCATCGCTGGCGACCGTGACGGAGGCCGGCCCGCTGTCGGCGCTCCCCGACCTGGCAGGGCGCGCGGGCGACCGGCTGCGCCACCTCCTGGGCGTCCCCGAGCTGCCGGCCCCCGAAGCCACCCGGGTGCGAGCCGTCCATCCCACCAATCTCGACGCCACGCGCCTCTACGCGGAGGGCCTCGCCAGGCTGCGGGTGTTCGAGTTCCCCGCCGCCCTCGATGCCCTCCGCAAGGCCGTGGCGGCCGAGCCGGACTCCCCTGTGCTCCGGGTCGCGCTCGCCACGGCGTGGGGTTGGTCAGGCGACCAGGCCCGCCGCCGCGCCGAGCTCCAGGAGGCGCTCAAGCTGGCGGGCAAGCTCCCGCGGGAGCCGCAGCTCGCCCTGGAAGCGGAGTACCGGGAGCAGATGGGCGAGTGGGAGCGTGCCATCGAGATCACCCGCTCGCTCCGGGCCTTCTACCCGGACAACCTGGAGTACGGGCTGTCCCTCGTGTCGCTGCTCGTCCAGCACGGGCACGATGAGGAGGCCCAGAAGCTCTTGACCGAGCTGCGCGCACTCCCGGGCCCGGCGGGTCGGGACCCCCGCATCGACCTGGCCGAGGCCTGGATGCACGAGTCGGACCTCACCTGGAAGCTCGCGGCCGCGAGCCGGGCCGCCGAGCGCGCCCAGGTCCTGGGGGCGCGGCTCATGCTGGCCGCAGCCCGCATCCAGCAGGGCCGCGCCTTCCGGGGTCTCGGCAAGCCAGCCGAGGCCCGGAGCGCATTCCGCGAGGCGCTCGAGCTCCGACAGGCGGCCGGAGACCTCGCCGGGGTCGCCAAGGCGCTCACTCACGTCGCCAAGTCCGATCGGGACTACGGGGACCTCGAGTCGGCTCGCCGCCACCTCGAGAAGGCCATCGTGATCTCGGACCGGCTCGGTAACGACCCCGAGGTCTTCACGGCCCGCCTCGATCTGGGAGCGGTGCTCCTGGACGAGGGAAAGCTGACCGCCGCCTCCTGGAACCTGAACGAGGTGGATGCACGGGCGCAGCGCTCCGGCCAGGCGGGGAAGCGGGCGATGGTGGGAGTCGAGCTCGCCCGGCTGGAGCTGGCCCGTCGTCAGCCGGCCGAAGCGGTGGCACGCGCGCGCCAGGCCATTGCCGACTCCCAGGCCGAGCACTTCCTCGCCGGCGAGGTCGAGGCCCGGGCACTCCTCGTGCGGGCGCTCCTCGCGACCGGCCGATCCGGCGAGGCGAGGGACGAGTCAGCCCACGCCATGAGGCTGGTGGCAGGCACCGACGACCGCGCCGTCAGGCTGCAGGTCGCGGTGGCCGCGGCAGAGGAGACATCCGCCCGGGGCGACGCGGTAGCCGCCCGACGGGCGCTGGAGCAGGCGTTGGCCGAGGCCTCGCAGGCGCCCCTGGGCGTGCGGCTGGAAGCGCAGCTCGTCCTGGCCGGGTGCGCCCGCAGGTCCGGCGACGAAGGTGCCGCGCGTACGACGCTTCTTGTCGTGGAGGAGCAGGCCCGCCGGTGCGGCTACTCGCTGATCGCCCAGGCTGCACGACCAGCACTCGGGGCGAGCTGACGCTGCGTGCCGATCTGAGGAATCCGCCGCCGCGTCCGAATCGAAACCCGGGGCTGCCCGAGAGGTCGTGACCCAATGGCGTGAGGACGTTCGGGGCGCCGATCGTGACCGCCGGCAGCGTGGACGTGGAGGTGGACGTGGACGAACGTGCTGCGAGCCTGTCGTTCACCGCATGGCCGTCACCGAAGCACCTCGTGGGACCACTTCTGGCCCCACAACGCCCCGACGCACGGGACCGGGTCCGCGTCAGGGCCCTCACGGCCCAACCAATCGCTCTCTCGCGATTTCTTCACACGCCCCGAGCCCCCGCGGATCGAGCGTCTTGCGAGGTGCTCTCCATCCTGCCGCGCCAAGCTGCGAGACGCCCGCCTCCTCCAACCTTACCGCTCGATGCCCATCTCCAGCGGCACCTCGGGCTCGGGCTCGGCGAAGACGATCCCGGTCTGGTCGACCGGCAGGAGCACCAGGTGGGTGCGACCCTGGCTGAGCAGGCGCAGCTCGTAGCAGCCGTCGGGTCGAACCGCCACCAGCGTCCCCTGGGTTCCCGAGAGCCCCAGAATCTGGCTGTACACCATCACCTTGGCAGGCAGCTCCATGGTCGCGCCCTCACTTGCCGCCCATTGTACCTTCCCACCGCACACCCAGGCTCAAGGCTTCAGGCTCAAGGCTCAAGTCCGCCCCCCACCCGGTCAGGCTCAAGGCTCCAGGCTCAGGGCTCAAGACCCCCCTCCCATCTGGGTGGGTGGGGGAGCTGAAGCCTTGAGCCTTGAGCCTGTAGCCCGGGCGGGTGGGGGAGCTTGAGCCTTGAGCCTGAAGCCTTGAGCCTGGATGGGGGGTGGAGGAGCTACTCCTCCTCGGGCTCGTCACTGCCGATGGCGCCGTACTCCTTCAGCTTGCGTTGCAGGGTGCGGAGACCGATGTCGAGCAGTTGGGCAGCCTTCGCACGGTGGCCGCCGGTGAGCTCGAGGGTGCGGAGGATCGCCTCCTTCTCGATGTCGGCCATCGAGCGGGGCGCCCACTCCCCGACCGGCCCCGGCACATCGGTGCGGGACACGGTCTCGACGTCGGCCTCCCCGGGGCCCGGCTGCCGATACTCCACCGGCAGATCGGCGAGGGTGAGGGTCTCCCCCTTGCAGAACAGGACCATGTTCTCGACCACGTTGCGCAGCTCGCGCACGTTCCCGGGCCAGGGGCAGCGGGTCAGGGCAGCGATGAGCGGTCCCGCGACCATCGTCACCCGGCGCCCGAGCTGGCGGTTGAAGTGCTCCACGAAGTGATTGACCAGCAGCGGAATGTCGTCCTGGCGCTGGCGCAGCGGCGGGAGCGCCACGGTGACCACCTTCAACCGGTAGAAGAGGTCGCGGCGGAAGCGGCCCGTGGCGATCTCCGCCTCGAGATCGCGGTTGGTGGCGGCGACGAGCCGGAAGTCGACGCTGATCTCGTCGTTCCCGCCCACCCGCACGATCCGGCGCTCCTCGAGCACCCGCAGGAGCTTGACCTGGAGGTCCGCGGAGAGCTCGGAGATCTCGTCCAGGAAGAGGGTGCCGCCGCTCGCCAGCTCGATCTTGCCGATGCGCCGCTGGTGGGCGCCGGTGAAGGCGCCCTTCTCGTGGCCGAACAGCTCGGCCTCCAGGATCTCCCCGGGGATCGCCCCGCAGTTCAGCGCCACGAAGTGCCCGGCGGCGCGCGGCGAGTGCTGATGGATGGCGTTGGCGATCAGCTCCTTGCCGGTGCCCGACTCGCCCAGGATGAGCACCGTGGAGGGCGCCGGCGCCACCACGCGTACCCGCTCGAAGACCGTCTCCATCGAGGTGGACCGCCCGATGATGCTCTCGAACCCGTAGCGCTTGTCGATGCGCTGCTGCAGCTCGCGGTTCTCGCGCCCCAACTGCCGCCGCTCGAGCTGCAGCTCGACGCGCCGCCGCAGCTCCAGGAGGTTGACCGGCTTGGTCAGGTAGTCGTCGGCGCCGCCCTGCAGCGCCCGCACCGCCCCGTCCACGTCGCCGAACGCCGTGACCATGAGGATGGCCAGCTCGGGCCGCATCTCCCGGGCGCGCCGCGCCACCTCGTGGCCGTCGATGCCCGGCATGCGCACGTCGGTGACGAGGGCGTCCGCGTCCTCGCCGCTTTCGAGAAACCGCACCGCCGCCTCGCCGCAGTCCACCTCGACGACCTCGAGGCCGATCCGCCGCAGGCCGAGGGCCATGGCGGCCCGTGAGCCGTCGTCGTCGTCCACCAGCAGCACCCGTGCCCTGGTCACCATGGCACCCCCTTGTCGGCGAGCCACGCCTGCAGCCCTGCCTCGTCCAGCACGGCCACCCCGAGGGTCGCGGCCTTGGCGGCCTTCGACCCGGGATCCGCCCCGACCACCAGGAAGCTGGTCTTCCGGGAAACGCTGTCCACGACCCTGGCCCCGGCCTCCTCGAGCAGCGCCTGGACCTCGGGCCGCGGCCGTGACAGGGCACCGGTCAGCACGAACGTGAGACCAGCGAGCGGGCCGCCGGCCGGCGGCAGGGGCTCCTCGCGGGGATCCACGCCGCGCGCCACCAGACGGTCCACGAGCTGCCGGCTCTCGGGATCGGCGAAGAACGCCACGACGCTGGCGGCGATGGTCGGCCCCACACCCTCGGTCTGCTGCAGCTCCGCCTCGCCCGCGGCGGCCAGTGCCGTCAGCGACCCGAAGCGGGCAGCCAGGAGCTTGGCGGCCCGCTCACCCACGTGGCGGATCCCCAGCGCCGCCAGCACGCGCCACAGCGGCCGCTGCCGCGCCGCATCGAGCTGCGCCCGCAGGTTGGCGGCGGACTTCTCGCCCCACCCCGGCAGCGCGGCGAGGGCCGCCCAGTCCAGGTCCCACAGCGACGCCGGGTCGCTCACCATCCCGGCCGCCAGCAGTTGCTCGCCCAGCCGCCTGCCCAGGCCCTCGATGTCGAGCCCGGCCCGGGAGCAGAAGTAGGCGAGACGTCCCCGCAGCACCGCCGGGCAGGCGCGATTCGGGCAGCGCACCGCCACCTCGCCCTCCTCACGGACCACCGCGGCGCCGCAGGCCGGGCAGGCGGCCGGCATGGCGAACGGCCAGCTCTCGGACAGGCGCGCCCCCACGTCCACGGCCTCGACCTTGGGGATGACGTCGCCGCCCTTGGCGACCCACACCATGTCCCCCACCCGCACGTCGAGCCGCTCGACCTCGTCGGCGTTGTGCAGCGTCGCCCGGGACACGGTGCTCCCGGCCAGCGCCACCGGCTCGAGCTCGGCCACGGGCGTGAGGACGCCGGTGCGGCCGACCTGCACGACGATGTCGCGAACCCGGGTCCTGACCCCCTCCGGGGGGTACTTGAACGCCACCGCCCAGCGCGGGAACTTGCTGGTGGCCCCCAGTGCCTGCTGCTCCGCGAGGCTGTCGACCTTGACGACCACGCCGTCGATATCGAAGCCCAGGGTGGCACGCCGCGCCCCCCACTCGGCGATGAAGGCGTGCACCTCGCCCAGCGTGGTGCAGCGCCGCCACCCGGGGTTGACGGCGAACCCCCACCGCGCCAGCAGCTCCAGCGCCTGGGAGTGGTGCGTCAGCAGGAGACCCTCGGTGCGGGCGACCTGGTAGGCGAAGAACGACAGCCGCCGGCGCCCCGCCTGCTGCGGGTCGAGCAGGCGGATCGACCCGGCGGTGGCGTTGCGCGGGTTGGCGAACGGCTCCTCCCCCTCCTCGCGGCGCTCCCGGTTGAGGAGGGTGAACACCTCGGCCGGCATGTAGACCTCACCGCGCACCTCGACCGCCGGCACGGCGTCGGGCAGACGCAGCGGCAGGGTGCGGATCGTCCGGGCGTTGGCGGTGACCTCGTCGCCCACCTCGCCGTTGCCGCGCGTCACCGCCCGCGCCAGCGCGCCACCCTCGAAGGTCAGGCTGAGGGACACCCCGTCGATCTTGAGCTCCGCGACCAGCGCCTCCGGCGCCCGCCCGAGCCCGCGGACGGCGCGCTCGTACCACTCCTCGAGCTCGCCCTCGTTGTAGGTGTTGTCGAGCGACATCATGGGCACGGCGTGGCGGACCGCGGTCAGCGCGTCGAGCGGTTGCCCGCCCACCCTCTGGGTCGGGGAGTCGGGCGTCAGGAGCTCCGGGTGCTCGGCCTCCAGGCGCCGGAGCTCGGCCAGGAGCTGGTCGAAGGCATAGTCGGTGATCTCCGGCGCCGCGAGCACGTGGTAGAGGTGCTCGTGCCGGCGGATCTCGGCCCGCAGCGCGTCGATCCGTTGCCGGAGGTCCTCGCTCACTGCGGGCTCCCCTTGGCGGCCGGCCGGCGACCGCGCCGGCGGCGCCGCCGATGTGCTCCTCCAGACGGACGGGGCGCCTCGTCGGAGACCGGGGGCAGCCCCTTGACCACGCGCTCGGCCGCGCCCTGCCAGCGCTCCACCGCCGGGCGGAACCGCTCGCACCCGGCGGCCAGGAAGCGCGCCAGCCAGCTCGCGACATCGAAGGCCTCGTTGCGCATCAGGCGCATCACCTGCTTGCCCGAGCGCGGCACGGCGAGCATCCGTGCCAGGAGGTAGAAGCCGTGGCGCAGGAGGTGGGAGCGGTAGTGGGAGAAGACCAGCCGCACCGCCACCGGCTCCCACAGCGCGCGAGCCTCGCGCTCCGCCTCGCCACCGGCCAGCCCATTCGCCACGGCCGCCTCGAGGGTGGGTGTGAACAGCGGCAGCAGGAGCAGCCCGACGAGCGCCTCCTCGGGGGGCCGCTCGCCGGCCCGCACGGCCCGGTCCGCGGCTGCCAGGAGCGGCCACAGGCGGACGTCGTCGTGGCTCTGCACCGCCAGGTGCGCGCTCGGGGCGATGTTCTCCAGCAGGCCCACCGCCTCGAGACCGCGGAAGATCGGCTCGGCGCTGCCGCCCTTCAGGCTCTCGCCCAGCTCGTACGCGATGCGGGCCGGGGCGGCCCGCCGGATCTCGCTGTGCAGCTCGAAGATGGCGTCCGCCGCGTCGTCGTCGAGCCGGAAGCCGAGGCGCGCCGCGTACTCCACCGCCCGCATCATGCGGACGGGATCCTCCCCGAACCGCTGCCGCGCATCTCCGATGGTGCGGATGACCCGCCGCTCCAGGTCGGCGAGCCCGCCCACGTGGTCGATGACGGCGAAGTCGTCGATGTTGTAGAAAAGACCGTTGACCGTGAAGTCCCGCCGCCAGGCGTCCTCCTCGGGCGTCCCGTACTCGTCGCCCTCCACCGCCGGCGCCAGCGCGTCCGCCGTCTCGCCGTCCTCCATGTCCGGCGGCTCCGGCGAGCGCCGGAACGTCGCCACCTCGACGATCTCGTCGGCGAAGGTGATCATCGCAAGACGGAACCGCCGACCGATGATGCGGGCGTTGCGAAAGAGCTGGCGCACCTGCTGCGGGCGGGCGTCGGTGCCGATGTCGAAGTCCTTCGGCCGCCGACCGAGCAGGAGGTCGCGCACCGCGCCCCCCACGAGGTAGGCCTGGAACCCGGCGTTGTGGAGCCGGTACAGGACCTTGAGCGCGTGGGGCGAGATATTGGCGCGCGAAATCGGGTGCTCGGCACGCTCCAGCACCCGCACGTCCTCCGCTCGGAGGTTGTCTTCGGCCCGCTTCTGCTTGGTCATTCCGGAAACCAGATCACCCACCGCACCTTCTCGATACCCCGACCGGGGCTCGGCGCCCGCTCGGCGCCGCAGCCCCGAGGACCGGGGAGCGGCTGGCAGGCGCGCCGCCGCGCATCGTATCGCAAGGCTGCACAAAAAGAAAACCGCCCCGGAGCTCCGGGGCGGTCATGATCACGACGAATGCCGCTCAGCGGTTGAAGTTGTCGAAGCGAACCTGGCGCTGGACCCAGAAGTTGCGGTTGTTGGAGACGTCGCGGGTCTCGAGCACCAGCGTGTGGATGCCATCCACGTACTTGCGCGTGTCGAGCTGGTAGGTGAACCCGTTGTAGAGCACATTGGGATAGGGCAGCCACGGGTACCGCAGGGCCACGTCGTCGCGGCGCACGCACAGGTGCACGCCGTCACAGCCCGACAGCTTGCCGTCGAGGACGCCGTCGACCCACACGTACAGGTCCGTGATCGAGTAGTCGAACACCCAGCCCTTGACGGGCTCGACGCCGGTCATGTCCTGCATGACCAGCGGAAGATCGAGCTCACCGAAGGACGGCTCGACGAGGTCCTCGTTGCAGCGCACCATGACGGGGATCTGGTCGATGAGGACGGGTGGACGCGTCGGGTCCATCGTCCCGACCCGCACCGAGACGTAGTTCAGGCCACGGTGGAGCTTGCCCTGGCGGAGCCAGTAGTCGGTGTCGATGGCGAAGAAGTACCCCGCCATCTTGGCGTCGTTGAGGAACTGCGGGTACTGGTACTCGATGTCCTTGCGCTCGATGCCATAGCAGTTGGCGTACATCGGCGTGCCACCGGGAGCCATGCAGATCGGCTGGCAGTCGAGCCAGGTGCTCTTGACTGGCACACCATCGAACAGCAGCTCGACGTACTTGATACCCTCGTACATCCAGTTGTCGTTCTGATCGATGACCCAGCCGGCCACCCAGTCCAGGTGGTTGCCCGGGGTGTACTCGATGCCGGAGACCGGAGGGATGCTGTTGCAGGAGCAGGTGAAGAAGTAGCCGTTGGGCATCGGGAAGTCGATGCGGCCGAACGGCTTCAGGGTCGCGTAGTTGTTGTCGATCCAGACGTCCCGGGTGCCGATGATGGCGCTCTTGGTGTAGTCCGGGTCGGTGTCCCAGGCCCGCACCGCAATGGTGTGCGGCCCATTGGAGAACCGGGTCGTGTCGAGGTTCATCTGGAACCCCGAGTTGAGCGCCCCGGGGACATCCGGGTGGGCGTGCAGCGCATCGGGCCGCGGCAGGTAGAAGACCGACTGCCCGACCGAACGCCCGTCCACCAGAACCTCGATGTCGGCCAGCCACCGGCAGTCGATGCTGGGCGCACCGGTGCAGCCCGTCGGGCTCAGGCGCTTGCGGATTCCGACGTCGTCCAGCACCCAGCCGGTGACCGCGAACGGCCCGGAGACGATGTCGTTGGAGGCGTACGGATCACCGGCATCGGTCGGCCGCGGCCGGTCCAGATGGCCAATGGGGCCGTGGTAGCGCGCGTCGTCGACGTTCACCGTGCGCGTCCCGAGCAGCTCCTCGTCGCCGTTCGAGTAGCGCACCCGGATCGCGAGGGTGTGCGACCCCGCGGCGTAGCTCCGCGCCAGGAACGACGTGGCGAAGCCCACGTCCAGCGGCTCGCCGTCGAACCCGGGGTACTTGCGGCGCACGTCCTCGCGCGGCAGGTTGATGTCGGCATCGTGGATCGCGGTGTTGTCGAGCATCAGCGTCACCTGGGAGACGCCCCGCTCGAGGTCGAACACGTACCCGGCAACGTCGACGATGCCGAAGACCGTCTCGTTGGCCTTCGGAGTGTCGATGCGGAAGATCGTCTGACGCGTGGGGGTCACGCTTCCACGCTTGGTGATCCCGCCCGCCAGAGCCGTGCCGGCCACCATCGCAGCGGCTGCAACCAGAGCTACTCCCCGGAATGTCCTGCGCATCGCATCGCCTCCTCGCAGTATTTCAGTCACGCAAACACCTTTGCAAGTCACGTTACAAGCGGGACGGGCTAAAGTCAAGGGGACACAGGCCAACACCCCGCCCCGCAGCATGCTCTGTGACCCACGTCACCCCCCCGGACCCCGCTCCCACCAGGAAGACCCCCACCCCACCACCCGACCTCAGGCCTCAGACCTCAGGCCTCAGACCACAGACCCCAGGACTCTGACCTCAGACCTCAGACCTCAGACCTCGGGCCTCAGGCCTCAGGTACTACAGGACGATCTAGGGGTAGTGGGGGAGCTGAGGCCTGAGGCCGGGCGGGCGGG
>JALOLB010000207.1 GCA_025456225.1 Thermoanaerobaculaceae bacterium | reverse complement strand
CCTGGTGCGGCCGCTCGCGGGCGGGTCTCTCGCGCTCGTTCTGGCTGCGTTGCTCGCGGTCTCGCGCTGGCACATCACGTTCAGCCGCATTGCGTTCGAGACGATCCTCGACCCTCTGGCAACGGTCCTGCTGCTCACCTGCCTCCTGCGCGCGCTGCGGGGTGGGCGCGCCCGCGACTGGGCACTCACCGGGGGCGCGCTCGCGTTCGGTCTCAACGGCTACCTCGCCTTCCGGGCAGCCGCCGTGGCCGCAGTGGTCTTCCTCGCGATCGAGCTCGCGCGGCGGCGACGGCGCGACGACGTCCGAGGGGTGGGGCTCGCGCTGGGGGGCCTCTTCGTCACGATCGCTCCCCTGGCGGTCTACGCCTTCCAGAACCCGGGAGCGTTCACCCGGCGCACACGCGTGCTCTCGGTGTGGAACGACGTGCGCGAGGCGGGCGGCTCGCTGCGCCCCCTTCTCGACAACGTGCTCAAGACGCTCGGGTGTCTCCACCTGCGCGGCGACGAGAGCCCGATCAACAACCTCCCTGGCGCTCCGCTGCTCGATCCGGTGACCGGGGCCGTGGTGCTGCTCGGCCTCGCCTGGGCGCTCCTCTTCCTCCGGGATCCGGTGGCGCGGCTCGTCCTCCTCTGGACCGGGGCGGTCGGATCGCTGGACGTGCTCTCGAACGTCAGCGAGGCGCCGTCGGCCCGCCGCATCCTCGGGCTCCTGCCCGTTCTCCTTCTCGCTGGCGGGATGGCGCTCCGGGAGATCCATGGCAGGTCTCCGCTGCGCGTTCGCCGCGCCCTCGCTGCCATGCTGGGCGGGGGCCTCGCCTTCGCCGCGTGGTTCAATCTCGACCGGTACTTCGTGCGGCAGGCGAACCACCCGGCCGTCTGGGGCGCCTTCAGCGTCGACGCGAGCGCGCCCGCGGGCGAGCTTCTCCGAACCCTGCCGGCGAGCACGGCGTTCTACTTTTCGCCCATCGAGCCGATCGACGAGGTCGTGGACTTCATCGGCGGACGGCGCCCGTACGCGCGGCTGAACATCGCCGCGACGTTCCCGCCAGCGAACGACGCCGTCTACGCCGCGAGGGACTGCACGCTGGCCGGCGAGATGGCGCGGCTGTGCCCCGCGGTCAGGTTGGAGACGCATCGGGACCCGCAGGGCGAGCCGGTCCTCTGCAGCGTGTGGGCGGACGCCCGCACCCGGGCCTCGTGCGCGCCCGAGCTCCTCCGGAACGGCCTGGTGGGCCGCTACTATCGCGGCATCGATCCCGGCGGGGCGACGGCGGCCGTGCAACGCGATCCCCTCCTGTACGCGAACGACCTGCTGCCCGCTCCGTTCGGCATCGTCTGGCACGGCGCGCTTGCTGCCCCGGTGGACGGCACCTACCGATTCCGGATGGAGGCCGATGACGGCGCGCTCCTCCTCCTCGATGGGGAGCTCGTCGTCGACAACGGCGGCGATCACGCCTTCGAGAGCCGCGGCGGCGAGGTGGTCCTGAAGCGCGGCTTTCACGCCATCGAGCTGCGGTACTGGCAGAAGCGCGGGGCGCGGCACCTGAGCGTCTCCTGGCAGCCGCCCGGCCGGGTTGAGACCCTCATCCCGCCCCGCTTCCTGCTCCCCATGGAAGCACCGATACCGTCCACCTGGCCGGTACCGGCGCTCGATGGCTCCGACTGCTGCTGATCCATCAGGAGAATCAGGCCTGGCGGACCTGGCGACACCGCTCCGGCGTAGAATGGACCCCTGGTGGCGCACCTCGTCGCGGTTGCGGCGGCTCCCTCATCTCTGCAGAAGACCGAAACAGGCATCGGCACGGAGCTGGCACGGGGAGGGATGATGACAACGAAACGAAATGACGATGGTCGCCCGGCTGCCGGTGGGTTGAGCCGCCGCGAGCTCGTGGTGGCAGGTGGCGCGGCACTGGCGGCCGGGGTTGCCCTTCCGCCTGGCTCGGAGGCGGCCGCCCCGCGCCGGAGGCTGCGCTCGCGGTTGCCCCTGGAGCGGCCGAACCTCGTCATCCTGGTCACGGACCAGGAGCGCTACCCACAGCACTGGCCCGCCGGTTGGGTGGAGGAGCACCTGCCGAACCGGGTGCGGCTCGCCTCGCACGGGCTGACGTTCACCCGTGCCTTCTGCAACGCCGCGATGTGCTCGCCCAGCCGGGCGACGCTGTTCACCGGCCTCTACCCGGCCGAGCACGGTGTGAAGGAGGTCCTGCAGGTCGGCGCGGACACGGATGGCACCGAGTACCACCTCACGCAGGCGACGCTCCAGCCCGACACCCCGAACATGGCCAGGATGCTGGCGGACGCCGGCTACGACGTGCAGTACCGCGGTAAGTGGCACGTCAGCAAGGACCCCAGCGGCACGGTGGCCGTCCAGAGCCGGCGCGACCTCGAGCACTACGGGTTCCAGGGGTGGCTGCCGCCCGACGCCGCGGAGCACTACCCCGCCTACTTCGGTGGCGGTGACGTGGACAACGACGGTCTGTACGCCGCCCAGGCCGCGGAGTTCCTCGCGCGGGCGGACCCCGACGCCGAGCGGCCGTTCGCCCTCTTCATCTGTCTGGTCAACCCGCACGACATCATGGGCTACCCGAAGTACACGGGGCAGCCGAGCTACAGCGACATCCCACCGTACGAGGGCAAGCACTACTACGAGCAGGTGAAACCGGGGTGCTTCGAGCTGGGGATCGAGCTTCCTCCGACGTTCGACGAGCCGAAGATCGGCAACTTCAAGCCCAGGGCGCAGGCCGAGTCCACCGCCTTCTGGTCCCTGCCCGCGAGCCTCGGACCCCTGGAGGACGTGGACGGCCCGCTCAAGTACGTCAACTTCTACGCCTTCCTGCACAAGGAGTCCGACCGCCACATCGGCACGATCCTCGACGCACTGGAGGGGAACCCCGGGCTGTTCGACAACACCATCGTGTTCCGCCTCGCCGATCACGGGGAGATGGGGCTCTCGCACGGCGGCATGCGGCAGAAGGCCTACAACGCCTACGAGGAGACGATTCACGTGCCGCTCGTGATCGCGAATCCGAAGCTGTTCCGGGCACCCGTCGAGACCTCCGCGTTCGCCTCGCTGATCGACGTGATGCCGACGCTCGCGACCCTGGCGGGCGTGTCGTCGGAGCAACTCGGGAACCTGAAGGGCCGCGACCTGACGCCGATCATCCGGGACGCCGCCGACCACCCGGACCACCCCACCGAGTCGGTGCAGGACTCCATCCTCTTCACCACCGACGAGACCATCGGCTCGCGGGGTGAGCCCCTGATCGTGAGGCAGCCCGCGCACGTTCGCTGTCTGCGGGACTCGAGGTGGAAGCTCGTCATGTACTTCGACCCCGCCGACCCGACGAATCGCGACTTCGAGCTGTACGACCTGGCGAGCGACCCGACCGAGTACAACAACATGGCCAATCCCGCAAGCCCGTCCTACAACCCCGTGAAGAAGGCGGAGATGCTGGCCCGGCTCGAAAGCAGGATGGCCGAGACCGGCACCACCCCGCCGTAGCCCGCATTTCTCACCGGTCTTCTGGTGCGAGCGCGGACATGGCCGCCCTGGCGGGCGTGCTCGGAGCTCGCTCCCTGCGGCGCACTGTCGAGTACGCCTCGGGGCTCTCACGCCTCCGTGCGCCCACCATGACGGCCATCTGTGCGTTGCGGGAGCACCAACTCAGCACTGTCGAGCGCCCTGCCCACCCTCCACCTCATCCCCCTCCTTGAAGTACGGCAGCGCTCGCGCCCGCGTCTCGCCCCCGCCCCTGCCCCCGCGAGGTCTCGTCACGAACCCCGGTGAGGAATGCGGGCGAGGCCAGCCGGGAACATGCTCGATCGACGCACCAGGGGGGCTTGGTGAGGTCCGGCCCTGACCTCCGTGTGCCCGCCGTCGCACACCGGGTGAGCGGTCGTCGAGGTCCAGCGCGCTGACGGCTCGGCCACACGCCTCGGTCACCTCCGCCACGCGTGCCGCGGCGCCTCCCCCGTCCCGGATTCCGGACCGGCTCCGCCACGCTTGACACAGCGGAGGCGGCGCAGGCGGTCCTTACACGGAAGGGCTCCACAGGACAGCGGGTCGTGGGACCTGGTGCCCAGGCTCACACCAACCGGCGGAGAAGCTCGATCGCGGGGGCGACGCGGATGCCTTCAGGGGTGAGGTAGTCCCTGGTGCCGGTGGACGAGATCTGCCACGCCTCCGTGGCCGGGAAGCGGACCTTGAGATAGCGCAGGCTGCGGTCGGGCGGCGCGTCGCCGAGCTTGCACTCGACCAGCAGGATCGGGCTTCGCCGTTCGACCACGACGAAGTCCACCTCGCGACGGTCGACGTCGCGGAAGTAGCGCAGCTCCAGGTCCCGGCCGGCGGTGTCCTGCTGGTGGTGGACCCACTTCAGGAGGTGGCAGGCGACACAGCTCTCGAATCGGGCGGCCGGGTCGGGAACGAGCGTCCAGTCCATGTGGTAGTGCTTCTGCTCCTTGCGGACGGCGCGCAGGCGCGGGGCGCCGAACGGTGCCAGGCGGAACACCGCGTAGAGGCGCTCCAGGATGTCGAGCCAGCCCGCCACCGTGGCGTGGGCCACCTGGAGGTCCTCGCGCAGCGCGTTGATCGAGAGCGGCGAGCCGACGCGCTCGGGCAGCGACAGCATGAGCAGCTCGAGACGACCCAGGTCGGCCACGCGCTCGAGGCTCGTGACCTCCTCGCGCAGGAGGCGGGTGCGGTACTCGCGCGACCACCGTTTCGCCTCCACCTCCGAGCCGCCGAAGAACGGCTCGGGAAACCCTCCGAGAGTCAGGAGGTCGGCCAGGGCCGCCGGCGAGTCGATGCCGAGCTCCGCCACCGAAAGCTGGTGGAGCCGGAGCAGGTGGTATCGGCCCTGCAGCGAGTCGCCACCGAAACGGTAGAGATCGAGGCGGGCGCTGCCCGTGACCAACACCCGCTGGCCCGGACGCCTCCCGTCGTACAGGCCCTTGAGCCAGTTGCGCCAGCCCCGGTACTTGTGGATCTCGTCGAGCACCCACAGGTCCGAGACTGGCAGCTCGCGCCGCAGGATGCGCTCGCGGTGCTCGGCCACGTCCCAGTTGAGGTACCCGGCCTCGGCACCGGGGATGCCCCGTGCCATGGTCGTCTTGCCGACCTGACGCGGCCCGGCGACGAAGACCATCTTCCTGGGCAGGTCCGCCTCGATCTGGCTCACGAGATACCGTGCGGTCATGGACCGAGAGTAGAGTATTTTCGACCGCTGTCAAGAATGCACGCGACTTTTTTCCGTGCCTGGTGAATTGAGTCGGCCTTGCGCACCACATCCACCCCTGCCGACCCAACGCAGCCGACACGGGCGGTCTTTGGTCGGACGGGCTCCACAGAACAGGAGACCGTGCGACCTGGCACCCATGTAAGGTCAACGGAGTTTGATACATGGATTCCATGCAGAAGGCCTCTGCCGCGTGCGGGTCAGCGACTGCCGCATTGTCTGCGCCGTTCAAGACGACGTGCTCCTCGTCCTCGTCGTGAGGATCGGCCCCAGGAGCGACATCCACAAGGCCATACGGCGGCGCTGAGGGCATGCGGAGCCATCCACCCGGCCGTTGTCCTCCCACAACTCGCGTGCCATCAGGGAGCTGCCTCACCCCGAGCCACAGCCACAAGCAACACGAGCATCACAGCGTCGACAAGAGTGTCAGGAGCGGCGGACCTGGTCCTGAGTCGACTCGGCGCTTCGAGTGACCGCATGCGCTGGATCCCGGGTCAGGTGAAACCTCTCCATCCCTCCGTGCGTAGTTAACGATGTTACGAGAAAGTGCGGTGTTAGGAGGGACGGTGGGTATCCAGGACAGAAAGACCAGGGAGCACGAGCAGCTCAGGCAGAGCATTCTGGACGCCGCGTTGCGGGTGCTCGCCGAGGAGGGGTACGGCCGGGTCTCGATGAGGAAGATCGCATCGCTCATCGAGTACTCGCCGACGACGATCTACAGGTTCTTCCGCAACAAGGAGGATCTCCTGCGGGCGATCGCCGGCCGGACCTACGCGGACCTGTCGGCGCGGTTCGAACAGGCGCGGGCCGAGCAGGGGAGCGATCCGCTCGCGCTGCTCGGTGCCTGCATCCGGGAGTACATGACGTACTGCGTGGAGCACGCCGAGATGTACAGGCTGCTCTCGGACGTCGCCCGCTTCGAGGTCGAGAGCGGGGTCGTGTACGAGCGCATCGGGGAGATCCGGGTGCGGGTGTACCAGTCGTGGCTCGAGTGCATCGGCCAGGCGATCGCCCGGGGTGCGTTCGCGGTGCGGGACGAGATGCGCGTCTTTCTCTTCGTCTGGGATGCGGTGAGCGGGTACATCGACCACAGGATCGGCCACCCCGGGATCCCGAGGGAGCCGATCGACGAAGACGCTGCAGCGTTCGTCAACCTTGTCTTTCGCGCGCTCGAAGCGCGAGCTGAAGGGTAGGAGGAGGATGGCCATGGACGGACGACGACGGACGAGCGCTGTGCTCGTCGTGTGCCTTGCGACCTGGGTGGGCGGGGGGGCGTCGGGGGAGACGACCCTGAGGGTCCATGCGACCCCGCCCGTGGCGCTGTACGGGGAGCCCTTCTCCTGGCAGGTCACGGGGCTGCGGCCGGGCGAGCCGGTGACGGTCACCGCGGTCTCGACGGACGCACGCAAGGTGGTGTGGGAGTCGCAGGCGGTCTTCGAGGCCGACTCGCGGGGAGGGGTCGACCTCGCGACGCGGGCGCCCGTGGCGGGAGGGTACGAGGGGGCGGACATCTTCGGGCTCCTCTGGTCCATGAAGCCCGCACAGCCCGACACCGGCAAGCCGATCGGCTAGCGGTTCCGGTGCGTGTGGCAGAGGCCGGGCGAGGGGCTTGTCCGCGTCCCGCTCGAGCAGGAAGGCGTGAGCGGGTTTCTCTACTACCCGGCCCAGGGTGGCCCGTTTCCGGGCGTGGTCATCCTGGGTGGCTCGGAGGGTGGCCTGTTCGAGCCGCGCGCTCGCGCCCTCGCCGCCAACGGCTTCGCGGCCCTCACGCTCGCCTACTTCGGGTATCCGGGCCAGCCCGAGGAGCTCGTCGACGTGCCTCTCGAGACGGTGGAGCGGGCCATAGCCTGGATCAGGGCTCACCCGAAGGTGAAGGGCGACCGGGTGGGCCTTGTCGGCGGCTCGAAGGGCGGCGAGCTCGCGCTGCTCGCCGCCACCCGCAGCCACGAGCTCCGGGCTGTCGTCGCGCTCACGCCTGCCGCCCACGCCTGGGAAGGCCACACGCTCAGGTTCTTCTCCCCGGAGTACCGGCCCGTGTCGTCGTGGAGCGTCGCCGGCAAGCCACTGCCCTGCGTTCCCTTCAAGGTGTCCCCCGAGGACAAGGAGAAGGAGAAGAACGGCGAGCTGCCGTCCTTCGTGCCCTTCTTCCGGGACGGCCTCGCGCAGGCTGACGCGGCGACGGTCGCGCAGGCGGCGATCCCCGTCGAGAGGATCACGGCGCCCATCCTGCTCGTCTCGGGCAGCGACGACCGGATCTGGCCGGCCGGGGAGTTCTGCGCGACGATCGTGGCACGGCTGAAAGCGGCAGGCTTCCCGCATGAGGTCAAGCACGTGAGCATCGCGGGCGGCGGCCACATGTCGTGCATGCCGTCGCTGGTCACGGCCAACCGCGGTCTCCTCATCGACGGCGACCCGAGCGGCGGCTCCCCCCGCGCCGACGCGCACGGCGGGTACCGCTCGTGGGCCGAGATGCTCGCCTTCCTTCACCGCCACCTCGGCCGCTGAGGAGGAAGAGCAGGCCCGACATCTGCAGGAACCCTGCGCGTCCGGATCCGTCGGGGGACCGAGGAGGGCCACCTCTGCGGTCTACCCGACACCCACCTGCGGTGCCGGGATCAGGGTGTGCGCTTCCCGCTTCCCGTGCACCGTCAAGAGTGTCACGAGTGGCGGACCTGGCACCGATCTACCAGGCCGTGCGGACGGGGTACCGGACGATCGCGTCGTCGGGGGTCAGGATCGTCAGGCCATCGGCAATCGCCTGGCAGACGAGCATGCGATCGAAGGGGTCACGGTGCACTGGCGGCAGGCTCGCGAGCAGCAGGGCCGCATCCTCGGAGAGGGGCAACGGCTGGACACCGTGCGCCTCGCGCATCGCGGGCACGAGGTGTTGCGGCGGCTCGGGAAGTGGGAGTCGGCCCAGGGCGTGCTTGACCGCAATCTCCCAGGCGGATACCGCGGACAGGTAGACGTCGTTGGCAGGATCCTGGAAGAGCTCCCGCGCGGTTGCGGAGAGCTCGGGTGCGCCGGCGCAAACCCACAGGAACGTGCAGGTGTCGAGCAGCACCCTCACGGGCGGCCCTCGAACGCCGCCGCCAGGTCGTCCGGCAGTGGCTCGAAGAAGGTGGCTGGCACCTGCAGTCGTCCCTTGGCAAGCCCGATCGGCCGACGCTGGCTGCGACGGCGACCCACGGCCCGGAGCTCAGCCACCGGCCGGTTGCGCCGACAGATGACCACAACCTCGCCGCGCTCAGCGGCGGCGAGAAGCCCTGAGAGCTGCGTCTTGGCCTCGT
>JALOLB010000031.1 GCA_025456225.1 Thermoanaerobaculaceae bacterium | reverse complement strand
CACTGGAAGCTTCGTCAGGCCGGCAAGATGTCCCGGCGTCAACCTCCGATCACCGATCACCGACCACCGATCACCCGGCGACAGGGGCGTAGGCGGACGGGTCCGGGAGGCCCGCTTCGGCGAAGCCGGCGCGGCGGAGGCGGCAGGCGTCGCAGTGCCCGCAGTGCACGAACGGCGCCGGGGGGTCGTAGCAGGAGAGCGTCAGGGCGTGGTCCACGCCCAGCGACGCGCCGAGCCGGATGATCCCGGCCTTGGAGAGGTGCAGCAGCGGGGCGTGGATGGCAAAGCGCGTCCCTTCGGCCCCGGCACGGGTGCCCAGCCGTGCCACCTCCTCGAAGGCGCGCAGGAACTCCGGGCGGCAGTCCGGGTAGCCCGAGTAGTCCTGGGCGTTGACGCCGATCACCAGGTCGCAAGCCCCGAGGACCTCCGCGAACCCGGTCAGCAGCGCCAGGAACACGGTGTTGCGGGCCGGCACGTAGGTCACCGGGACGTCCCCGCCGATCTCCGGCCGGTCCTTCGGCACGTCGAGGTCCGCGGTGAGGGCCGAGCCCCCGATGGCCCGCAGGTCCACGCTCACCAGCCGGTGCTCCCCGAGCCCCAGGTGCGCCGCCACACGCCGGGCCGCCTCCAGCTCGCACGCCTGCCGCTGCCCGTAGTCGACGGAGAGCGCCGCGACCTCGAAGCCGGCGGCCTGCGCCCAGGCCGCGGCCGTGGCCGAGTCGAGGCCCCCGGAGAGCAGCACCACCGCCCTGCTCATGGGGCCAGCCCGGCCAGCTCGCGGGCCCTGACGGCCCGGGCCTCGACCTCGTCCCACCCGACCGCGCGCAACGGCCCCCGGCCGTAGGCGCCCAGCCGCGTCCCGGCCGCCCGGAGGGCCGCCGACAGGACAGCGTCGTCCGCGGCCCACGCCTGCACCGCCTCCACGACCTCGCGGCGCGCCGCCAGGGCGTTGCACACCAGCACCTGGTGACACCCGGCCCCGAGCGCGGCCGATGCCCTTGCAGCCAGGGCGCCGAACCGCCCGAGGGCGCCCATCTCGAGGTCGTCCGCGATGACCGGCCCGACCGGATACCCATCGAGTCGGCCCACGACCGTGCGGGAGAGCGAGGCCGGGCAGCACGCCTCGCCGAGGGACGGCGCCATCGCGTGGGCGACCATGACCGCCCGCGCCGGGGATGCGAGGCGCAGGAAGACCTCCTCGTCCGCCGCGGCACCGTCGTCCAGCTCGGGCAGCTCCCGGTGCGAGTCCACCTGCCCCGATCCCAGGCCCGGGTAGTGCTTGAGGCAGGTGGCGACGCCAAAGCTCTCGATGCCGGCCATGTAGCTCTCGGCGGCAGCGATGACTGCCTCCGGCGTGTCGCCGAGGCACCGGCCCTCGCCGCCCACGTACCCGCCCCGCCCCACGTCCACCACCGGGGCGTAGTCCACCCCGATCCCGAAGTGCGCGCAGGCGCAACCCAGCGCCTCGCCCAGGGCCCGCAGGGCGTCCGTCCCGCCCTCCGCCGCCCGGGCCGGCGCCGGGAGCGGCCCGGTCAGACCCGCGAGCCGGTTGACCCGACCACCTTCAAGGTCGATGGCGACGTACGGCTCCCAAGGCAGCTCCCGCAGCCCGCGCACCAGGTCCGCGAGCTGCTCGCGGTCCCGTACGTTGCGTGCGAAGAGCACGATCCCGCCCGGCTGCAGCGCCTCGATCTCCTGCCGCTCCGCCGGGTCGAGCTCCGCCCCCCCGATCCCGCACGCCAACCAGCAGCTCAGGCCCCGTTCCACTCGTTCCTCCCGGCTCGTTCTCGGACCCCGGACCCCGGACCCCGGTGCCCGGCTCTCACTCCTCCACCTCCCGCTTCAGCTCCGCCAGCAGGTTGAGGGCGTCGAGGGGTGTGAGGGACTCCACCTGCAGCTTGCGCAGGCGCTGGGCGACGATCTCCTCCCCCGCCGGGAACAGCGAGAGCTGGCGGTGGACCCGTCCGGGCGCCGTGGCCTCCACGACCTTGAGCTCCTGGCGCTCGAGCTGCTTGAGGATCACCTGGGCACGCTTGCAGGCGGCATCTGGAACCCCCGCGAGGCGAGCGACGTGGATGCCGTAGGAGCGGTCGGAGGGCCCCGGCACCACGCGGTGCAGGAAGAGCACGTGCCCCTGCCACTCCTTCACGGCCACCGAGGCGTTGACCACCCGATCGAGGCGGTCCGCCAGGTCGGTGAGCTCGTGGTAGTGGGTGGCGAAGATGACGAGCGGCCCGCCGTCGCACATGGGCGGGTCGTGGAGCGCCTCGACCACCGCCCAGGCCAGGGAGAGCCCGTCGAAGGTCGCCGTGCCGCGCCCGACCTCGTCCAGGATCACCAGGGAGCGGGGCGTCGCCTGGCGCAGGATGCGCGCGACCTCGGTCATCTCGACCATGAAGGTGGACTCGCCGCGCGCCAGGTCGTCGGCCGCCCCGACGCGCGTGAAGACCCGGTCGACGTCGCCGATCTCCGCCGCCTCGGCCGCCACGAACGAGCCGGCGCGGGCCATGATCACGGCCAGGGCGACCTGCCGGAGGTAGGTGGACTTACCCCCCATGTTGGGCCCGGTGAGGAGAACGATCTGCCGGCCCTCGCCATCCAGCTCGACGTCGTTGGGCACGAACGGCTGACCGGAGAGGTCCTCCACGACCGGGTGCCGGGAGGCCACGAGCCGCACCCGGTGCCCCGCAAGGAGCTGCGGCCGGCAGTACGAGCGGCGCCGGGCCCGGTCGGCGAACCCCGCCAGCACGTCCGCCGCGGCGATCGCCCGGGCCGTGGCCGCCAGCACCCCCGCGTGCCCGGCGCCCCGATCGAGCAGCTCCGCGAACAGCGACTTCTCGCGCTCGTCCGCCTCCCCCTCGGCGCCCAGGATGCGGCGCTCCAGGTCCACGAGCTCGGCGGTCACGAAGCGCTCGGCGCCGGTCAGGGTCTGCTTGCGCGTCCATCCGTCCGGCACGCGGTCGAGGTTGGAGCGGGAGACCTCGAAGGCATACCCGAACACCCGGTTGTAGCGGATCCTGAGGTTGGAGATGCCGGTGGCCGCGCGCTCCCGGGCCTCCAGCTCACCCAGCACCTCCTTGCCGTCGCGGGACAGCCGCCGCGCCTCGTCCAGCACCGGGTCACGACCGGGACGGATCGTGCCCGGACCGAGGAGGGCCGGCACCTCGTCGGACAGGGTGGCGTCGAGGTCGGACTTGAGGTCCTCGAGGGGATCCACCTGCGCGGCCAGGGCCGCCAGGAGCTGGCAAGGCGACGAGGCCAGCTCGGCCTGCAGCTCGGGGAGCCGCGCCAGGCCGGCGCGAAGGCCGGCCAGCTCGCCTGGCCGCAGCTGCTTGAGTCCCAGCCGGGCGGCGACGCGTTCCAGGTCCCCCACGCCGGCGAGCCGTTCCCGCAGGCTCGCCAGGGTTGCCGTCTCCTCGATCAGCCACGCCACCGCCTCGTGGCGGAGCGAGGCCGACGCCGAGTCGACAAGCGGCCGCAGCAGCCACTCCCGCAGCAACCGCGCCCCCATCGGCGTGACCGTGTGGTCGAGGACCCTCGCCAGGCTGGCGCGCCGCTCCCCGCTCGCGTCCCGGAGGATCTCGAGGTTCCGCACGGTGGCGGCGTCCAGGACCAGCTCGGCAGCCCGGTGGCGGCGCTCGAACGCGCCCAGGTGCCGGGCCGTCTCGCCCTGGGTCTCCGCGAGGTACTCGAGGAGCGCCCCGGCGGCACCCACCAGCGCTTCTCCGGGCTCCAGCTCGAACGCACGCAGGGAGCCCACGCCCAGGCAGCGGCGCAGGATCTCCTCGGCCCTCGCGGGTCCGAACCAGGCCGCCGGACGCACGCTCAGCAGCGGCCGCTCGACGTCCGCCGGCCACAGGGCGTCGAAGTCCTCGCCTTCCGCCACCAGCGCCTCGCGCGGGCGGAGCTGGGCCGCCAGCTCCCGCAGCTCGTCGGGGCCGGCGCACAGGGCACCGCCGAATGTACCGGAGGCGACCTCGAGAAAGGCCAGGGCCGTGGCGCCCGCGTCGGCCGACAGGGCCACCACCCACCGTCGCTCGCCGTCGCCGAGAAGCTCCGGGTCGGTCACCGTGCCGGGGGACAGGATGCGGACGACCTCTCGGCGCACCAGGCCGCCAGCCTGGGCGGGATCCTCCATCTGCTCGGCGATCGCCACCTTGAACCCGGCCTCGAGCAGCTTGCCCACGTAGGCGGCCAGAGCATGGTGGGGAATCCCGCACATGGGCGACGTCACCTGGTCGTTCTGCCGCCGGCGGGTCAGCACCAGCCCGAGGATCGGCGCGGCCGTCTCGGCGTCCTCGAAGAACAGCTCGTAGAAGTCGCCCAGCCGGTACAGCATCAGGCTGTCCCGGTGCCGGGACTTGAGCTCCAGGTACTGCTGCAGCATCGGGGTCTGCTTCATGCCGGCTGCATTGTAGCGTGGCGGCGCTTGACGCACGGCCGTCTCAACCCTGAAACTGGCGCCGTGATCGCGACACTGGCCATTGTCGGGTGTGGACCGCGGCTGGAGGTGGCCCTCCAGGCGCCGGGGATGGCGGCGCCGGCAGTGGTGGCGCTCGCGGGTCCCACGCCGCGCTCGGACCTCATCATGGCCGCCGTGGACCTGCTGCTGCGCGCCGCCGATCTCGAGCGCGGAGCCCTCGGCCGGGTGGTGGCCACCCGGGGCCCCGGCTCGTTCACCGGCATCCGCGTCGCGTTGGCCACCGCCCAGGGCCTCGGCGTGGCGCTCGGCATCCCGGCCTCGGGGGTCCCCTCGCTCCTCGCCCAGGCGTTGCGCGTCGATGGCCACGTGTGCCTGGCCGTGCAGCCGGCCCGCCGCGGCCAGGTCTACGCCCAGCCCTACGCCCTGCAGGGCGACACCTGGGTGGCGAGTGCCGAGCCGACGGTGAGAACCATCGAGTCACTGTCCGAAGCCCCCTGCCCGGTCGTGGCACCGGCCGGCCTGCTCGTGCCGGTGTCCACTCCCGTGGCACCCACCCACGGCACCGCCGCCGAGGCGTTGCTCACCTTCGATGACGGGCTTCTCCCGGGCGGCATCGACACGCTCTCCCCCCTCTACCTGGAGCCGCCTCCCGCCGTTCCCCCGGAGCGGACCGCGAAACCATGGCCACCTTCCCCCCAGGCTTCGTAGCCCGGCCCGCGGTCACCGCCGACATCCCCGCCGTCGCGCGGCTCGAGGCGGACGTTTTCGTGGATCCCTGGCCGGCCCACCTGTACCTGCAGGAGGTGGAGCAGCCGCTGCGCTACCAGCGGGTCGTCATGAACGACAGCCGGGCCGTGGTCGCCTATCTCTTCGCCTGCTGGCAGGTGGACGAGCTGCACGTCCTCAAGGTCGCCACCCATCCTCTCTTCGAGGGCCGCGGCCTGGCCACCGCTCTCATGGAGGAGGCCCGCGCGGAGGCCCTGCGCGGCAACGCCCGCGGGCTGTTTCTCGAGGTGCGTCCCTCCAACCGCCGTGCCGTGCGGCTGTACCAGGCGATCGGCTACCGCGTCATCGGGCGGCGCCCGGGCTACTACACGAACGGCGAGGACGCCCTGGTGATGTTCTTCGACCTGAGCCGTCCCGCCGAGAGCGCGTAGGAGGGGTATTCCTGCCCCGGCTGGCGCCGACCGGCTGACCAGACGCCCCGGGTCGCGGCAGGAATGCCGCTCCTCCAACGACCGACGCCCCTCGCTTCGCAGGAGGGGCGTTCCTGCCCCGACCCGGGCTGCCCCTCCGGGTGACCTGCCATGTCGCGGCAGGAATGCCGCTCCTGCATGGGAGGCGAGGGGTATACTGACGGCGGAGAAACGACGTGCCTCGAATCGGAGAGATCCTCATCGCCAAGGGAGTCTTGACCCAGGACGCACTACGGTCGGGCCTCGACGCCGCCCGACGCAACGGCGGCCGGGTCGGGACCTGGCTCGTGCGCCTGGGGTACGTCAACGAGACGACGCTCCTCGACGGGCTCTCGCAGCAGTACGGCTGCCCGGCCGCCAAGGCGATCGACCTCGCCACGGCGCCGCTCACCGTGCGGAGCATCCTCCCTGCCGCCTTCTGCAAGCGCCACATCGTCCTGCCGTTCAACCGCAGCGGCCGCCAGGTCGATGTCGCCATGATGAACCCGGCCGATCTGGTGCTCATCGACGAGATGACCCGCCTCACGGGCCTTGTCGTGCGCCCCTACATCGCCACCGAGGCCGCCCTTGCCGCCGCCCTGGCGCTCGGGCCCGGGCCGTCGTCCGCAGCCACGGCGCCACCACCCGGGCCACCCCGCGCGGCGGCCCGTGAGTGGCGGCTGTTCTGGAAGATGGAGGCTCCGACCCTGGAGCTCATGAAGGCAATGACGGCATCGCCGGCGCCCCCCGTGGCGCACCTGGCGGCCACCTTCCCGTACCTCGCCCCGCTCGGTGGCGGCATTCCAGTTGTCACCACCTCCGCCGCCGACGAGCTGGCCGAGGCGCTCTCCGGGGCCACCCACCGGGACCACGTGGCCAGCCTCGTGCTGGGCAGCCTGGCGAGCCCGGGCCGCCGGGTCGCGCTGTTCTCGCTCCAGCAGGGGAAGGTCATGGGCTGGGGGGCGACCGGCCTCGGGGTCCGCGACGAGGACTTCCACAACCTCATGCTGACCCTGGACCGCCCCTCGGTGTTTCTCAACCTCAGCAAGGCCAGCGACCTGCACGTGGGTCCACTGGGTGGCGGGGAGAGCAACAAGCTCCTCTTCGACGCCCTCGGCCCACCCGCCCCTCGCGAGGCCATCGTCACCACCGTCAAGGTCCGCGGCAAGCACGCAGGCTTCCTGTGGGTGGACCGGGGCGAGGACGGTCTCGCCACGGTGCCGGTCACCCTGGTGCAGGAGGTGGCCCGGCTGGCGGGGCTGGCGCTGGAGATCCTCGTGCTGAGACAGAAGATCAAGGCTGGCACCCGCTTGACAGAAGGTGGCTCGACGGACTAGCTTTCCCCGTCCTGATCGGGAGGGACTGATGATCAAGGCTGATCTCGTGAAGAAGGTCATGGAAACCGTCGACCTGCCGCAGTCGAAGGCGAACGAGGCCGTCAACTCCATCTTCGACGCCATGCGTGAGGCCCTCACCCACGGCGACCGCATCGAGCTGCGCGGCTTCGGCGTCTTCATCGTCAAGAACCGCAAGCGCGGCATCGGGCGCAACCCCAAGACCGGCGTCGAGGTTGCCATCCCTCCGGGCAAGACGATCCGCTTCAAGCCTGGCAAGGCCCTTCGCATCCTCGAATAGTGTCCGATCTTCCCCCGCAGATCGAGATCATCGGCCCCGACGGTGTCCCCGTCGGGGTTCTTCGTCCACCCCCTCCCCCACCACGCCGCGTGTGGCTGCACGTCCTCCTGTTTGTCCTGACCGTGATCACAACCACGCTCGTGGGAGGGATCATGAACGTTCCGGCAGACGACGTGGCCGGCGTCAGGGACCTCGTCAGCCTGCTGCTGCACCCGGCGGTTCTCCGTGCCGGCCTGAGCTTCTCGCTGCCGCTCATGCTCATCCTCCTGACCCACGAGATGGCGCACTACTGGGCGTGCCGGCGGCACAGCCTCGACGCCTCCCTCCCGTACTTCCTGCCAATACCCATCGGTATCGGCACGCTCGGAGCGTTCATCCGCATCCGCACGCCCCTGGCCACCAAGCGGGAGCTTTTCGACGTGGGTGCCTCCGGCCCCCTGGCCGGCTTCCTGGTCAGCATCCCGGTGCTGGTTGCGGGGCTGGCCCTGTCGACGCCTGTGCCCAGCCTGCCGGAGCGGGGCTACATGGTCTTCGGCGAGCCGCTGCTGTTCAAGCTGCTTGGGCGGCTGCTCCACCCCGAGCTGGCGGCAGGAGGCGACCTGCTCCTCCATCCCGTGGGTATGGCCGCCTGGTTCGGGCTGCTGGTGACGGCCCTCAACCTCCTCCCGTTCGGGCAGCTCGACGGCGGCCACATCACCTACGCCCTGACCGGCCGCTGGCACCGCCGCGTCGCGTGGCCGCTGCTGGCCGTTCTGGTGGGCCTGGGGTTCAAGTGGTCCGGCTGGTGGATCTGGGCGGTCATCGCCCTGGTCATGGGTGTACGCCACCCCTGGATCCCGGGCCAGGACGAGCCCCTCGACCCGCGCCGCCGCCTCCTGGCGTGGCTGTGCATCGCGGTGTTCGTCCTCTGCTTCACACCACAGCCGATCCAGCTCTTCGACTGACGGGTCAGCGTTCCAGCGAATCAGGAGAGCTTCTTGCAGAATCCGACTTCTCAAGGGTTACCGCTCCGGTCCCCTCGCCCCGCGAAGCGGGAAGAGGGATAGGGTGAGGGGCGCTTTGTTCTTGAACAGAAATAAGTTGCACCCCCTCACCCCGGCCCTCTCCTCCTGCGGGGGCGAGGGGGAGGAACGGAGCGCCGAGAGTATTGCAAGCGGCTCAGGAGATCAGCGAATCAGGGAATCAGCGGATCAGCGAGAAGCAGGTGGTTGCTGACGTGCTGATGAGCTGACGTGCTGATCCGCCGACTTGCGGATTCTCCCCGACTGTGTACTAATGCGGCCAAGCAGGGAGGAGAGGTCAGGGATTGGTCACGTCGCAGAGTTTCGAGGCCTTCCGTATCGTCGGAGAGATCCTGACGACACTTCGGCGCAGCCTGCGCACCGGGCTGGAGGCCAGCTTCGGTCCCCGCTGGTTCGAGACCGCGATGTCCAGGGAGCTGTTCGATCGGCTGGTCGCCCGAAAAGAGCGGGAGAAGGCCGTCAACTCCTTCAACGAGAGCTATTTCACGCTTCTCGAGTACGCCGACTTCCAGGACCTCCAGGAGCTCTGCCTGGCACATCCCGAGGCGGCCAGCTTTCTCACCGCCTTCGGGGGCAACCCCAAGATCTGGCAGGCCCGGTTCCTCGAGCTCCAGTCGCTTCGCGACAAGCTCGCCGGGCTTCGAGACGTCAATGACGCCGAGGTCGGGTTCCTGCAGCACCTGGTGCGTCGGCTGACCCAGGCTGTCCCCGCTGACGCCGCCCCGTCACCCGACCGGTCGCTCTGGATCGACTCCGCCCAGGCACAATCCTCCGCGGAACCCGGTTCGCCACCGTCCCGGGGCGGCGACTCGCCCGGACCCACCGGCCAGCCCCTCGCACCGCCCACGGCCAGCCCTGCGACGGCTCCGCGGGTCCAGCCGGCACCGGTGACTGCGGTACCGCCGGTCCGTGTCCAGGCGGCCGCCGTGACGATGGCTAGGCCGTCGCTGATCCCTCCCGCTCAGGTGCCTGTCCCCGCGCCCGAGACTCCACTGCCCAGGCAGGCCGGGAACGCCAACGGCCGGAGCGAGGACCTCGACGCGGCGCTCGCCGACGGAGACGACAAGGCGGTCATCGCGGCGCTCTACCGCGAGGTCCTGAAGCTGTCGGAGCACATCATGGATTCGCGCTGTCTCATGTCGTCTCCCGTCTGGGACAAGGTCACCGAGAGCGCCTGGTACGCGCGGCGCTTCGCGACGCTCGGGCTGCGCCCCGTGTCCGACTTCTACAACCTCTTTCAAGCGGTCCGGGAGCAGGTGCGGGAAGGCGCCACCGACCAGGAGCTGCAGTTCTTCCTCCAGGCCCATGCCTTCCAGCAGGTGGTGCTTGCCGTGGGCGTCTTCTTCCACCAGAACAAGGTGGCGTAGCAGGGAGGCGCCACCCATCCTCCCAGACCTCAGGCCTCAGGCCTCAGGAAAGACAATCGTCAAGCCTCGGACCCCAGCCACGACAGGGGAGGGGCCAGGTCCTCTGCCGGTTCTTGCTGTTCCTGAGGTCTGAGGTCTGAGGTCTGAGGCCTGCTCCGAGCGGCAGGCTGGCTCGCGCGCTCAGATCAGGGCAGAAGAACGGTGGAGCCGGTGGTGCGGCGGGCCTCGATGTCCCGGTGGGCGGTCGCAGCGTCGGCCAGGGCGTAGGTCTGATTCACCCGCACCTGCACGACACCCCGGCTCACGACATCGAACAGCTCCCCCGCGCAGGCGAGCAGCTCCTCCCGCGTGACCGTGTAGTCCATCAGGGTGGGTCGTGTCAGGAACAGCGAGCCCTTGCGCGAGAGGACCAGCGGCTGGATCGCCGGCACGGGACCCGAGGCGTTGCCGAACGAGACCAGCATCCCTCTGCGCCGCAGGCAGTCCAGTGACGCATCCCAGGTGTCGCGGCCCACCGAGTCGTACACCACGTGGACCCCGGCGCCGGTCGTGATCTCCCTGACCCGGGTGACGATGTCCTCACCTGCGGTGACGATCACGTGATGGCACCCGTGCGCCATGGCCAGCTCGGCCTTCGCGTCGGACGAGACCGTGCCGATCACCGTGGCCCCCAGGTGCCGCGCCCACTGGCAGGCGATCAGGCCGACCCCGCCCGCCGCGGCGTGGATGAGGACCGTGTGCCCCGGCTCGACGCGGAACGTGCTGCGCAGGAGGTACTGCGCGGTCATTCCCTTGAGCATGGCAGCCGCCGCCGTGCGGTCGTCGATACTGTCCGGCAGCGGCACCAGGCGGTGGGCCGGGATCAGCCGCACCTCGGAGCAGGCGCCCACCGGCAATCCGGCGTAGGCCACGCGCTGGCCGACGCCGACCTCCGACACACCCTCCCCCACCTCCTCGACGATCCCCGCTGCCTCCATACCGAGCCCCGACGGCAGGGGCAGCGGGTACAGCCCGCTCCGGTGGTACGTGTCGATGAAGTTGAGGCCGATCGCCGTGTGCCGGATGCGCGCCTCGCCGGGCCCCGGCGCTTCGACCGCGACCTCCTCCCAGCGCAGCACCTCGGGACCACCAGTCGAGTGGAAACGGATCGCGTGGTTCATGCGTGCCTCCAGGGTCCTCTCACAACTCACCGCCAACCTGGACTTGGACTTGGACCTGCTCCGGGTCGGAAGAAGATCCAGGAGAAGGAAGCTGTGCCAGCCACGGCACGTCTGAAACCGCCGACACCTCTATGCGTTGCGGGTCCAGGTCTAGGTCCAAGTCCAGGTCCAGGTCCAGGTTTTCTCGCGTAGCCGAGACGCCAGGGCCTCGTCCACGTCTACGTCCACGTCCACGACAAAATCACGTAGGGGAGGGGCTTGCCCCTCCCGCCTGCCATAGTCGAGCGCGGCAGGAAACGACCACGTCCACGTCCACGTCCACGACCACGACACGAACCCGTAGGGGAGGGGCTTGCCCCTCCCGTGTTCTACCCCTCCCCCACCGCGAGCTTCAGGGCGGCGATGCGGCGGTTCACCTCGGCCATCGGCAGGGAGCGGAAGCGCTCGGGCAGGAATCGCGTGTCGGTGCACTCCTTGACCGCCAGCATGTCCATGAGGTCGAGCCGCTCGGTGTGAGCCGAGGATCGCATGTCCCTGGCGACCTCGGCCATCACCTCGGGAAACGTCTTGCGGGGCTGGTCCTCCGGCTGTGTCTCATGGAGGCGGAGCGCCCGCACGAGGATGCCCTCCATCTCGTTGCCGCCGAGCTCCTGCCCGTCCGGCAGCTCGGGCAGCTCCTCGGCCTTCACGTCCACCTTGAGCTTGCGCGCCATCGCGGCCAGCAGCGCCTTGCGCCCCTCGGCGTCCCCGGGCGGGAACAGCGGGATGTGCACGTCCAGGCGCCCCTGCCGCTTGAGGTCCACCTCGAGCATGTCCGGCCGGCTGGTGGCGAAGATCCAGATGATCTTGCCGCGGTTGCGGGTGTCGGACATCTCCTTGGCCATCATGGCGTAGATCCGGCCCGAGAGCCCCGAGTCCCCGTCGCCCCCGCCGCGCTTGCCCATCGCCTGGTCGGCCTCGTCCACGAAGACGATGACCTGCCCGAGCGCCCGCAGGATCCCGAACACCTTCTCGAGGTTGCCCTCGGTGGCGCCCACCCACTTCTCTCGGAAGTTCTTGAGCTCCACGCACGGGATGCCGATCTCCCCGGCCAGGCACTCGACGAGGTACGTCTTGCCGGTGCCGATCCGCCCGGTGAGCAGGTACCCCATCGGGATCGCCATGGTGCGGCCCTTCCGCAGCAGCACCGCGTCCTGCCGCAGCCACGCCTTGGCCTCCACGTGCCCGGCCACGTCGTCGAGGGTGCGGTCCGTCTCGAGAAACTCCAGCCGCCCGAACGCCTCCTTCTCGATGATCTCCTTCTTGAGCTTCGTGAGGTACTTGCCGGTGATCGTCTGGCGGCTCGTAATCGCCCGCTGGACGAGGTTGCGGACGTTCACCCGCGACAGCCCCACCAGCCGGTCGGCGAGCGTCTCGCGCGACACCTCGCTGACCCCCTCGAAGTCCGGCACCCCGGCCGAGATGTCCGCCACGAACTCCCGCAGCTCGGCCGGCCCGGGAAGCGGGATCTGGACCTTGGCGCTGTACGGGTTCTCCACCAGCACACGGTTGAGGTCGGCGAGGTTCTCCGAGACCAGCACCGTGGCCACGTGGGCGCCGGTGATCGCCGGGTCGGCCGCCCAGTCCACGAGCTGGATGAGCGTCTGGGAGAGGTCGGCGATGTACGAGGGCTCGCCCTGGGGCGCGATGAACTGGGCGTACTCGACGATCACCGCGACCTTGAGCGGGTCCGGCACGAGCTTCCCCTCGACCTGGCGCGTGCGCGCGAGAGCCCCGCGCAGAAAGCGGTCACACAGCTCGAGCGCCCGCTTGGGGTCCCGCGGCAGCAGGTTGCCGAGGTCGAGCGCCTCGACCTTGTCCGGGCCGACGTCCGGCAGCCCCGCCCACGCGGTGCCCTGGAACGTGTCGAACGCCTTGAGGAAGCGGTGGAAGTGGTCGCCGCCCTTGCGCACCCGCAGCCCCTTGCCGCGGTCGAAGAGGATCACCACGTCGAACGGCGCGAACATCACCTCGCCGAGGAACCGCCGCAGCGGCAGGTACGTGCGCCCCCCCTTGCCGTCGTCCGCCGGCACGAGGTCGAAGACGTTCCCGAACAGCACGAACTGGCTCGTCGTGCCCGACCGGAAGATCTCCCGCATCTCCGCCGCCCACCCCGGAAGCTCGTATGCCATGGCTGCCTCCGCGGTCAGTGTACAGTCCGCCGCGCGAGGTTCACAGCACACCGTTCGGGGGCGAGTAGGACGTCGGTCGCGGTCCTTTGTCAGATCGTCGGCACGCCTCGCCCGGCCGCCGCCTCCCTGAGGCGCTCGTCCCGCGAGGCCAGCGGCAGGCCCTCGCGGGACGCCGTCAGGAGGTACGTGGCGTCGTAGGCGCTGAGGCCGCAGTCACGCGCGAGCGACAGCACACCCTCGATATCCTCCAGACCCAGGGATCGTACGGTCAACGGCAGGCCTCGCAGCAGCTCGGCCGCGCGCACCGCATCGGGAGCCAGCATGCGAGCTCTCCGCACAGCGACCGCGAGCACGTTCGCCACCTCGAGCAGCCAGAGCTGTGGCACCACGGCTCCTCCCCGCACCACCCGATCGAGCAGTGCGTCGGACCAGGCGTCCCGCTCGTCGGAGAAGAACCACGACATCGCGGCCGAGCAGTCGAGCACGCATGCCGGGCTCATCGCCGCCCCTCGGAGACCATCTCGCTGAGGCTCAGCCCACCGAGCGAGTGACAGGCCGCGAACCCCCTGATGGCCTCGATCAGCGCCGCGGCATCTACCCGCGGCGCCGTCGCGGGCACCAACACGGCCACGGGCTTGCCGTGCCGGGCGATCGTGACGACACCACCCCGCTCGACCTCGTCGAGGAGCTCTGCCAGGTGTGTCTTGGCCTCGTAGGCACCAACTGTCCGCATGCCACGCCTCCACGTCGACCAGTCGTAGACCAGTCTAACTCCTGAATGACCCGCCCGCAACCCCGGCATGGCGGGTCCTTCTCGATCACGCCGTGGCCACGATCCCCGTGTGAGGTGAAACCACCATCGGCAGTGGCGTGTCCCGGCGTCCCCCGCGGAGCCCCCGGGCTCCGGCGACCAGGGGTTGCGAGGTCCCACGACGGCCCTGGCCGGGGTGCTTTCGGGAGCTTTGAACCGCTCCACGCGTTCCGCCGACCTTATCCTTGAGAGACGGAGATGCGGACACGCGAGCGGGTCGTCGACGAGATACTGGTCCTGGCTGCGCAGGCGGGAAGGACGGAGGCGCTTGAACGGCTGGCGGTGCGCTGGTACCCGAAGCTCGCCCGCCATGCACGGCGCCTGACTGGCGATACGGAGGGCGCGCGGGACGTCGTCCAGGAGAGTTGGATCGCGATCGCACGAGGGCTTGGCCACCTGCGGGACGCGGCCGCGTTCCCCGCATGGGCGCTCCGGATCGTCACGCGCCGTGCTGCGGAGTGGGTCATGCGCCAGCAGAAGGCCCGCGTGCGCTACGTGGCAATCGAGCATGTGTCCGACCTCGCGGCGCCGCAGGACAAGGGGGGCGACGACCTGGCGCGCGTCCGCGACGCGCTCCGCCTCCTCGACCGCCAGCCGCGCCTGCTGCTGGCCATGCTCTACGTCGACGGGCTATCGGTGGCGGAGATCGCCGCCGTGCTCGAGATCCCCACCGGGACCGTCAAGTCCCGGCTCTATCATGCCCGCGCGAGGCTTCGCGAGGCGCTGGAGGTGCCCGATGACGCACATGATCGACGTTGACGAAGTGATCCGTCAGGCGCTCGCCGCCGAGGACGTGGCCGGTATCGAGCTGCCGGGGGAAACAGGCTGGCTCGCCGAGCTCACCGGAGTCTTCCGCAGCCGGTTGCGATGGTTCGGGGCGATGTTCATGCTCATGGTGATGGTGTTCTTCGGGCTGGCTGTTTACTGCGGCTGGCGCTTCCTCACCGCCGCCGACGACGCCGAGCTCATCCGCTGGGGGCTCGGGTTCCTGTTCTGCACCATCGTCTCTCTCAACGGCAAGATCTGGTACTGGATGGAGACCGGGCGCCTCAGCACGATCCGGGAGATCAAGCGGCTCGAGCTACTGGTCGCCCACCTTGCGGCGCAACATGCCTCCCGACCGCAGGCGTGAGCTCAGCCCGGATGTGCCATCACCGATGACAGCGGATCAGAGGCGATGCTTGCTGTCGCTGGCGACGTCGCGGGGTTCGATCCGGATCTCGATGGCTTCGATGGGCTGTCCCTCGCCGGTGGTGCCGGCGACCTCGCCGTCCGCGGCCCACTCCGACCACCCGAAGTCACGCATGAAGACGCGGTAGCGGATCGAGGCGCCCGGGACGCCGTCGAGCTCGATGCGGATCGCCTCCAGGCGGCGGCTCTTCCCCGTCGTGCCTGCCACATCGCCAGGCCCCACCCAGGGCTGCCAGCCGAGCCGCTGGACGTGCGCCTGCACGCGCAGCCGGGCCTCGCGCACCCCCTCGAGCTCGATGCGGACCGCCTCCAGGCGGGCACCGCCGCGCGGATCGCCCGCCGTCTCGCCGTCGGACCGCCAGTCCTCCCAGCCTCGCTCGGCGACATGGACCTGGTAGCGTAGGCTCGGCAGGGGCCGTGGCCTCGGCATGAGCTGCACCAGGATTGCGTCGACGGGCAGCGACTGTCCGGTGGTTCCAGCGACCTCACCGTCGCGTGCCCACCCGCTCCATCCCTGTCCCCGCAGGTACACGCGGTACGCCACGCTCCAGCCCGGGAGCCCGTCCAGCTCGACCCGGATCGCCTCGACTCGCCGCTTCTGCCCGGTGGTGCCGGCGGTCTGGCCGCCCGCGGCCCAGTCGGTCCAGCCAAGCCCCCGGACGTGGACGCTGTACCGGATCCTGCCCTCGGTGCGCTCCAGCCGGAGCTTGACCGCCTCGATCTGCCGCCCGCGCTCGGGCGCGCCTGCGACAACGCCGTCGCGGACCCACCCGAGCCACCCCCGCTCGCTCACGTGGACCTGGTACGTGAGCGGCGGCACGCGCTCGCGACCCTCCAGACCGGGCGCCGCGGCGAGCAGCGGGGCGAGCAGGAGCGAGACGAGGATCGAGCGCGACATGGCAGTCCACCTTTCGAGGCGTGGGCAGGCGCCGCCACACCACCCTCCGGCGAGCGCTCCCGGGGTGCTCAGTCGAGGAGCTCCCTGGGAATGTTGCCGCCGTTGGCCGCGATGCGGGCGAGGACGGTCTTGTGCAGCCAGATGTTCATCCGCGAGTAGTCGCCGCCGATCAGCTCCTCGGGGCAGCCCAGCTCCCTGGCCATCTCCTTGCGCGCCGCCAGGCTGGGGTCGAGGTTGAGGAGGCGCAGCAGGTCGGCGATGGAGACCCGCCAGTTGAGCTTCTGCGGGGTGGCGGCGGCGAGCTTCTCGAGCTGCGCGACGACGTCGACGACCGCGATCGGGGCCGGCACCGCCGGTGCGATCGGTGTCGGGGCCGGGATCTCGATCACGACCTCCGATTGCGGGGCGGGGGCCGGGGCGGTGTCCCGAGAACCGAGCCCGAGCTTCGCGAGAATGTTGTCGAGGAATCCCATGGCGCTCTCCTTGCGTGGCCTTCGCGACGGCGCGACCCAGCCCGATTGCCTTGAGACGCCGCCTGGGCCTTGCACCGAGTATAGCGGAGAGGATCGAGCTCCCGGGTCTGGCATCCAGTCACCGCGGTCGGTCGATCGCCAGGACTCAATCGGCCGGACTTCAGCAGGTCAAGGAAGTCTCCGAGGGGACGGTGCAGGACCTCGGCTTCGACGTGCTCACGGTCTGTGGCCTCGCCTACCAGCCGCGCGTCACTGCGAAGGGCACGCGCCATGGCAAGCTCATTGTCCTGTCGGCAACGATGCACCTCCAACCTCGCACTGGGCGAAGAGCTGCCTGAGACCACCAGCGCCGACTATGGCTGCGACAAGCTCAATCGCGCCCTTCGCGCAGAGATCGACGAGTCCGCCTCGTCCACCCTCCACAGCCCTACGAGCCGCCCCCTCTCCTGCCCCACCACTGTCAAGATCGTCATCAAGGTCATCACCCACTGCGGCGACGAAGGACTGCAAGAGGGTGGGGGTTCAAACGCATGCAGGGAGGATGAGCGGCGGATCTGAAGGTCCGCTTCTTCCGCATCGAGCACCGCCTTCGCCAATGGGTCCACGCCCCGGCGCCCGGTGGCCTCTGCAAGTCCGTGTGACTTGCTGCTCTTCCTACTTCGAATAGACGACGGACTCGACAGCTCCGCCCACGAACCGGATTGTGATGTTCGCGCTGCCATCCGGCGGATCCACAGTGATCGAGGTGCTGTCGGGGAGCACGATGGTGAAGTCGAGCATCTGCTTTGCTTCTTGCCTGGGGCGAAGCCTCGATACCACAGCCTGCGCCAGCTCGCCGAGGGCTGTGTCTACGGCCTTCTCCGCGAGCCTCGCTCCAAGCCACTGGAGGCCAGGTACGTCCGCGAAGCGAAGTACCGCAGCCGCGGCCGTCAGGGTCAGATGCACCAGCTCGTGTGGCTGAGCGCTGTCGGTCTCACCCCAGCTAAGGACCTGTATGCTCGAATCCGCATCGAACGCCGCGTGCAGCGCGTCCCTGCGCCAATTGTGCAGCTCCAAGGCTCGAGGCGACTCGTCAGAAAGGCCCTCAGCCCGGTTGTCCAGCCTTCGAAAGACGCTGAGCGCAATAGTCTTGTCCATCCCATCCTCCTACTCCGGCTTCCCGGTGGCTGGGCGTTCGTCCGACGCGGACGAATCGAACTGAGAAATGGCCCTCGTCCTCACCGGCGCTCACGACGACATGCCACGTACTGGGCTCGCGCGCCGGTGGTCAGAGCGGCGTGCCCAGCCGCACGGTGTTGTTGGCAGTTTCCGCGTGTTGCTGCAAGAAAGGAAGGTGCACCCTACGGCTCGACCCCGCCGCGCAGCACCCGGATTTCGAAGTCGCCTCCTCTCTCCTTCATGTAGCCGCACAGGATCCGCTCGCCGTCGGTTCGCACGTTGATGAGCCCGTAGACAAGGTCCGTTGAAATCGGTGCGAGAGTCAGCGGAACGAACTGGGCCTTCGTGACGTCGGCTTTGACTTCGCCATCGACGGCGTTGATCTTCGACGCCACATCGCCGGTCTTCCGCACCGCCAGGACGTAGGCGAGGCTGACGGACCTCGCCAGCTCAGTCGAGTAGAGCAGCGGCGGCAGCAGCTCTCCGTCAACACTTCTGGACTCGCTACCGTAGCGCGCCGAGGCGCCGAGGATCCGGGGCCTCGGATGGGCATAGTCCTCGTTGTCGCCCGACGAGACCACCGTGACGCGCGCCTTCACGGCCCGGACGAACCGCAAGTCGACGTCGTCGGAGCCGTGATGGCAACCCTTGGCGACATCGACGGCGAACTGGGAAAGGTCGTGGTAGCTTAGGAGGAGTCGCTGCGAGACGGTGTTGAGGTCCCCGGTCAGGAGGATCCGCACCGTCCCGTAGTCGACCCGAAGGACGACCGAATGGCCATTCGTGGTCTCGCTCTCCGAACCGAGGACGCGGAGGCCGGGGCCGTTCCCAAGGTCCTCGGCAACCGGTCCCAGCACGTTGATCGTGACAGGTCCCGCGCCCGGGCCGTACCCCGGCAGGAACTTGTCGGCGGCGCTCAGGCGCTTGACGCGTCCAGGGACCGTTCCCACGAGCGCGGCCAGCTCCTGGAACTCCAAGTCGAAGGGCCGCGTCGGCGCCGAAAACGAGGTCTTGCCCTCAAGGAGCTCGGTGATGAAACTACCTTGCGGCCGAATGCCATAGTCTGCCCGTGGCAGACCGACGGCCTGTGTCGCAACCACTTGCCCAAGCTTGGGCTCATCCTTGAACCGGCCCATGCCGGAGTGGTAGAAGCATTCGACCGTCACTGGGAACGTCCGGTCCGGGCGCGCCACCTTGCCGGTGAACAGGTCCAGCAGCCCCCCGTAGTGGTCGAAGTCGGGGTGCGTAACGATGACGCTCTTGAGCTCCACCTTCGGCTTCCCGAGGTCGTCCAAGAACTTCCACCTGAGGAAGTTGGTCGCTCCCTTCCTAGTCATCTGCTCGCGATTGGCGATGCCCGCGTCGATGAGATGCCACGCGTCGTCAGGAGTGCGCATGAGGAGGCCGTCGCCCTGTCCGACGTCGATGACGTACAGCTCAAGCAGCCCCTCATCGGTCAGCACGCTCTCATCCAGCCACCCCTCGACGCCACGAGCCGCGACCCGCGCCTTGCCATTCGCGTTCGCGAGGACCCGAACGTGGTCGCCCCAAAGCAGCACGGCGACCGTCTTGTCCCCGTCGTCCTTCAGACGTACCTTGAATTTCCCGCCCACATCACCCACAAACCGGGTAGCCATGGTCAGCCTCCGATCTGCTCAGACCCTGGTCTTGCCGTTCGGACCGGGGCTGGCCGTGTTCGCAGCGCGAGCCGAGGACCCGTCGGCATGCGGGCGAGCTTCCGCAGGCCTCAGCGCCGCTCTGGCCACACCTCCACATCGAGGTGCCCGAGTCCTGTTGCCCGCTTGCCAATACGGTGAGTCCCGCACCAGGCATTGTCATCGCCCATTTGGGCTACTCGGGCAAACCGCATGCCACCTGGCAGGTGGGCCTGGGTGGATGACACAGTGACCGTCAGCCACGGCAGGTCCCGGTCGGCCACAGAGCCTTGCCGGTGGGCCGCCCTGCCGCCTGACAGAGTCGGCCCATGTTCGCATGCACGCCTCAACCTCCGCCAGAGCGGGGGTTGAGGTCCATCCGAAGTGTTCAGCTGCTAGAACCTACGGGCCGAGACCGCCGATCGTCCCGGCAAGCTCCCCGGGCTCGTAGGCCAAGTCCCCGGCAACGAGAATGGCCCGCACCTCTCCGCTCGGAGCCCGCGCCTCAACTCGCCATACGAGTCGATCTGGGATCTGGTCGTAGGTCAGCACGGGCTTGCCGAGCAACTCAGCCGGACGAGCCATGGCAGCGGCGAGAGACCGCACTCGATCGGCCGAGAACCACTCGGCCATTGGCGGCGTCCCTTCCAGGCTATTCAGGCGTCGTTGGAACGACGTGAAGCGGAGGAACTCCAGATGCAGACCGATCTGCACGAGGCCGACGAGCTGGCGGCCAACCACCACCGGGACCAGCCACGAGTGCGTGCCGCCGTTCGGGTGCTCAAGTGCCACCGGTGACCGCAGCCGCCCTCGCGCCCGCACCAGCTTGTCTCCAGCGATGCCGCCTGCGAGTGCCTCGCGTGCGGCCTTGACCACCTGATCGCTCAGTTCCATCCCGACCAACCCTACACCAAGGTCAGGTGCGCGTGGTAGGCGTACTGGTAGGTATTGGTGTTGAAGTTCTCGTATCTGTGGATGGTCCCCACGTTGGGGGGCCAGGGGTCGTAGACGAGCAGGCCCTTGAACGGGAGCTGACCGGGAAGGTGCAGCAGGCACGAGTGGTAGCCGGCTACCGTCCGCGAGTGCCCGGGAATGAAGCTTATGAGCGGCCGGTTGCCGCGGATCTCGTCACGGAAAAGGTCGAATCCGGGGTTGGTCACCATTGTGGCGTCGAGCGCGTTCGAAGTGAGAGCCTCGAGCTGTGTTACCACATCCCCGACCCTGGAATACGGCAACCCGTTGGGGCTGGTCCGTGTCCCCAGGCCCAGCGCCTGAGCAATCCGGTCCTGCGTGTATTCGTATCGCCAGAAGCGCAGGACCATTTGCACGCTGGCCCCGACGCACCAGACGTTTGTGGCCTGTCCGATGAGTTCGTAGCACGGGTGATGGGTCGCGTCGTCGGTCGAGTAGTGAAGCTCTCGGTTGTCGACGAGCTTGATCATCGTCCGCTCGACGGGGAACTTCGTCGGGTCGATCTTGACCAGCTCCAGACCGCGGAACGCAGGGCCCTTGATCGTCTCCTTCCATACACTGGCGCGGGCACCGAACGCCTGCTCGTTGGCGCGGCGCTGTGACACAGGCAGCTCGCCGAGCATCGACCACCGCTCGAAGTTGCCGGGCTCCATCGCCTTCCGCCCAGAAACAGCGGCTGGCGGTACGTCAGCCCAGGAGCCCCACTCGAGCATCGCAACCTCCTGACCGCGGCTCAGGAGCTGCACCGCGACCTTTGGGAAGCTGAAGGCGACGATTCGCGTCGCGTCGAAAACAAGGCTGCGCCTCCGCTTCGTGATTTCGGCCCTCGCCTGCTCCTTGATGGCCGCCTCGTTCCACGCCGCTCCGAAGGTCGTGGCAAGCAGCGAGTCACCCAAGGCCTCGTCCGCGGCAAGGTCCACGAACCCCGGCCGCCCGCCCCGCTTCTGCAGCGGCACCCGGTAGAAGAGCGGCTCACCGTTGACGTCATAGACAGTGGTGGCGGTTGCGCCGATCCTAGCACCCGAGACCTCTGTCGCAGGGATCACGCCCAGCTTGACCACCGCGTTGAGTTCCAGCCCGGCCAGCTCCCGGGCCTCTTTCAAGGCGATCTTTGCCATTGCATCCTCCAGTCAGAACCAATCCCACAACTTGTGAGGAGCGAGCCCGGGTGCAGCCACTCGCCATTCTGGCGGCGGCTCCAATGCACACCCATCAACGACAGGCAGGACTAGGTCGTCCCGCAGGTTGCAGCGCTAGTGTGGGAGGCGACCTCGCGCGGGTCCTTGCCGCGGCAGTCACACGACTTCCCGCCCTCCGCTGTCTCGAAGAATCGCTGAGCATGGCATCCAGTCCCGGCAACGGAGCAGAGATCCCGAGGCATCTGCCGGCTATCAGGTGGCATGCCCGGCCTGACCGGCGTGCCCCATGCAGTCGGTCCCCTCGAGCCCAGACCGGTGAACGGGGTCTCCGCCACGCGTATGAGGTCCGTATGAGTCACTCTGTGTGGGATGTCATCGCCCAAACGGGTGATGGCACGCATGGAGTGAGCGGCCGGCCCAGACGCCGAGATCTCCGGAGCCCAGGCCAGAGTCTCGGAACAGCCGCCGTCCATGGAAGAAACTGGCCGAACGTGGAGGCTGGCCTGAGACATCTGACAGTGACCGGAGGCCTCGGTGGGCGGGACCTGAGGCCCGAAGCCTGCAGTCGAGTGCCTTGACGGCTTGGGGCATCTTGAGCGTTGAGCCTGGGTGTGGGCGGCGAGCGCCTACTGCTTCTGTCTCTGGCGCGGCGGCGGGGGCGGGGTGGGCAGTGGCGGGGGCTCCGGGAGGGTCGGCATGGCCGGGCCGCCGTCGAGCTCCTCGCCGCCCAGGGAGCCGAACAGCTCGGCGTTCTGCTCCATCCAGCGGGAGGTCTCGCCGAGGGTTGCCGACACGGCGTCAAGCCGGTTCGAGAGCGCCTCGGGGCTCGAGGACACCGCCGACTCCTCGCGGATGAGCTGGACCTGCTGCTCGATGCGCTCGAGCTCCGAGTCGATGACCTCGAGGCTGGACAGGGCGCGGGTGAGGTTTTCGAGGCGCTTGCTCTGGATGTCCAGGTTCCCCTGCAGCGAGCGCGCCAGGGCGCTGTCGGGCTCGGCGCGGGTCAGGCGCTCCTTGAGCCGCTCGACCTCGGCCTCCAGCTCGCCCCGGCTGGCCGAGGAGACGTTGGAGACGATCAGCTCCCGCGACGTGAGCATGCGCAGGAACAGCCACAGGAGCTGGTTGAGGCCGCCGGCGCGCATGTCCCGGATGCCGCCAAGGTCCTCGGCCGCGACGCGCTCGGAGATGCCGAAGATCAGCCGGCACTGCTCGTACAGGCGGCGGTAGCGCTCCATGGAGTCCGGCCGCAGGCGCACGAGGGCCGCCTGCACGCGCTCCTGCCACCCGGTCTGCCTGGCGAGCAGGCGCTCGCCCTGGATGAGCTTCTGGAAGCTGGGGTTGGAGGACAGGAAGGTAAGGTACCCGATCTCGGCGGCGCCGCCCAGGAACAGGAACCCGGCGTTCTGGGTGGCGATGCTGGCCACGAAGCACGCGAACAGGGCCATGACGTTCACCGGCAGCGGGCCCAGGAACCCCACCCGCGGCTTGTACCAGAACGCCGACTTGACGTAGTCCCAGAAGCCCAGGTTCTCGCCTGCCATGCCCTATGCCCTGTCGCCCTCGAGGGCCCGGAACGCCTCGGTCACCTCGGCGACGACGTGCTTGAACTGCGTCGACTCCTGCACCTTGATGGGATCCGCACCCCGCGTG
>JALOLB010000206.1 GCA_025456225.1 Thermoanaerobaculaceae bacterium | reverse complement strand
GTCCGACGTCACGGCCCGTCGGCAAACCGAGAACGAGCTGCGGCGGTCGAAGGAGGTGCTGGAGCAGGACCTGAGGCTCGCGGCACGGGTGCAGCAGGCACTGTTGCCCCCGCCGGAGGTTTCCGCCGGCACGCTGCGCCTCGCCCACGCCTTCCATCCCTGTGACGATCTCGCCGGCGACGGCGTCGGCATCGTGCCGCTGCCGGAGCATCACCTGGGGATCTACCTCCTGGATGTGAGCGGGCACGGCGTCGGGGCGGCGCTGCTGTCGTTCACACTGGCTCACCTGCTGTCGCCCACCGTGGACGGTGCGCTGGTCACCGCGCGCAGTGGTGCGGCCTCGTGCATCGTGCCGCCGTCGCGCGTCGCCGAGCGTCTGAACCGCCAGTTTCCGATGGATCGCACGCGGCAGTACTTCACCTTCACCTACGGCGTCTTCGATCCGTCGTCGGCTCGATTCGACTACGTGCTGGCCGGTCACCCGCCACCGATTCTGCTGCCTCACGGTGGACCGCCAGCGCCGGTCGCAGGCTCGGGATTGCCGATCGGCATGATCGCTGATGCGGTGTTCGTCCAGGAGAGCCTGACGCTGCAGCCCGGAGACCGGCTCTACTTCTACACCGACGGCGTCACCGAGGCCCTCGACGCCGACGAGGAGGAGCTCGGCCACGCCCGCCTTCTCGGGGAGATCGCCCGCTGGCGTGACCGCCCGCTGCGCGCCGGCCTCGACCTCCTCGCGACCACCGTCCGCGACTGGTGCGGGGGCTCCCTGAAGGACGACGTCTCGCTGCTGGCGGTCGAACGCATCGTCTGAGCGGCCCCTCCTGCCATGAAGGGAGGCGTGAATATCACGCCGCCCCCGGGGCCAGTGGGCTGGGGGCTGAGCCCACCGAAGATGCTCCCGAGACGTTCTGCCGAAGTGGCTCATGCAGGTACTCGTTGCCTCAGACACGCGACGAGGGCACGCAGCGGGTCCAGATCCAGGCGCAGCGCGACACCTGGGAGCCCGAGGCCGTCGAGAGCCGTGGTCCGGCGCCGCCCGCCCGCATCGCGGCGACCTGACCGCCAACCCGCATTGCCCCGGTCCTCCCAGCAGAGCATGGAGGAGCTCCACCCCCCACACCACTACCCAGAAGCTCCTCCATGCTCTGGTGATGCTATCGTGCCTTCGATGGCCCCTGAGCACCCCCCCTCACCTGCTTTCCAGCACCCCTCACAACGTCCCGAGGCCAGGCATTCGCCTCTCGACCAACCAAAGGAAGCTCCTGCCCATCAATGCGGCACGCGCTGTCGGCATCTGAGCTCATGGACACGGGCTGGCAAGCTGGCGGCCATGAAGGTCATCAACCTGCTCTGAACGTGCCTTCCTGAAGTGTCTGCATCCACAGCCATTGACGGGCACGTTCATGGCAGAGTCAAGTAGAGGGACGCTCATGAACCCACCCATTCAGATTGTCATCTTTGGTGCCAGCGGTGATCTCACGGCCCGGAAGCTCGTGCCGGCCCTTCTGGGCCTGGCGCAGAAGGGTTCGGCCGACCTCCAGCTCATCGGCGTGGCACGGCGACCCCTCACGGATACCGGTTTCCGGGCGCAGTTGCGGGGGCAGCTCCCGGAAGCGGACCGGGGGGCATTCGAGGCTTTCCAAGGTTGCATCCACTACGTCCAGGGGGACGTGGAGGGGGATCTGGAAGGACTGGCGAAGCGCCTGGATGCCCTGGGACCCTCTGTGGGGCGCCTCTTCTACCTCTCGCTTCGCCCCAACCTCTTCGTGCCTGCCGTGGAGAACCTTGCCTGCGCGGGGCTCCTGGCCCAGGAAAATGGGGACCCCTGGCGGCGGGTGGTCATCGAGAAGCCCTTTGGGTGGGATCTGGCTTCGGCCCGAGCCCTCAACCACACCCTCCACCGTCTCCTGCGGGAGGAGCAGATCTACCGCATCGACCACTACCTGGGGAAGGAGACGGTGCAGAATCTCTTTGCCTTCCGCTTCAACAACGCCATTTTCGAGCCCCTCTGGAACCGCCATCACATCGAGCTGGTGCAGATCACTGTGGCCGAGGAGCTGGGGGTGGAGCGGGGCCGGGCGGCCTACTACGACACCGTGGGGGCGCTGCGGGACATGCTCCAGAACCACATGCTCCAGATCCTGGCTCTGGTGGCCATGGAACCCCCGTCCAGCCTGGATCCCGAGACCATTCGAGACCAGAAGGTGAATGTGCTCAAGAGCATCCGGCTCTGGCCCAGCGAGCCCTGTGTGCGGGGGCGCTACGGCCCCGGCGACATTGGCGGGCAGACCGTGAAGGGCTACCTCCAGGAGGACGGCGTCGGTGCCGATTCAGATGCAGAGACCTACGTGGCTCTGCGCGCCGAGATCGTGAACTGGCGTTGGAGCGGCGTCCCCTTCCTGCTGCGTCACGGCAAGCGCCTGCCCAAGCGCTTCAGCGAGGTCCGCGTGCAGTTCAAGGTACCGCCCATCCAGCTCTTTGACCGTTTTGGGGAAGATGCCAGGACGCTGCCGGATGGCCTGACGTGCAGCCTCCGCCCCAACCATCTCACCCTCAGTATCCAGCCCCGGGAAGCCCTCTCCTTGGGCTTTGGCGTGAAGGTGCCGGGGAGCGGCATGACCATGGCCCCGGCGGAGCTGGCCTTCGACTACCGCGACCGCTTTGGGGGCCAGACAGCTCCCGCCTACGAGCGCCTGCTGCTGGATGCCCTCCAGGGCGATCCCACCCTCTTCTTGCGGGATGACGAAGTGGAGGCCAGTTGGCAACTCGCAGACACCGTCTGCAAGTCGCCCCTGCTGGAATACCCCGCAGGGAGTTGGGGGCCGCCGGAAGCGGAGAACCTCTTCCATGGTTGTGAGGGTGGGTGGTCCCGTGGCTGACATCTATCGCACCAGAACGCCGTTTCGGAAGGTGGCCCGCCTCCTTTGCGACGCCATGAAAGATCTTCCCAATCCCCGTCTGGCCGTCTCCGGGGGCAGTGCCGCCGAGGCCCTGGGCTCCCTGCGCCACCTCATGGGCCCCCACTGGAAGCGAGTACGTCTCACCTGGGTGGATGAGCGCCAGGTGCCCTTCAACCATCCCGATTCGAACCGGGGCGAGGCTTTCCGGTTGGGATACCTGGAGATCCATGACCCTCCGGCCCTGGAGCTGTCCCTCTTTCATGATGGGGAGACGGGGGAGGAAGCCTGCATGCGGGTGGAAGCTGCGCTGCGCGGGAATTTTGAGGCAGGTCTGGACTTCCTGATGCTGGGCCTCGGGGAGGACGGGCACATCGGGTCGCTGTTTCCAGGGCACCCCTGGCCCAAGGGCCTGGTCCATGCGGTGGAGGACAGCCCCAAGCCGCCCCCGTTGCGGATCTCCCTGGGTCAGGAGCTGTTGGCTTCGGCCCCGATGTCCGTGCTGGTGGCCCTGGGCGAAGGCAAGGTCCCGGCCTTACGGCGCTTGCTGGCAGGCGCCCCGGACTTGCCCGCAGGCGCCCTGAAAGGCCTGCGGATCGTCACGGACCAGGATCTGAAGGTCAACCGAGGCTCGCACCATGAATAAACCCGCTATCCCTTCCGAGCTCGCACAGCACGTTGATGGCCGGCAGAACCCGATTGGCGTGATCGGCCTGGGGGTCATGGGGGCCAGCCTCGCCCGGAACCTCGCCAGCCGGGGCTTCCAGGTGGCGGCCTTTAATCGCAGTCCCGACGTGGGGCGGCGCCTTCAGGAGGCGCACCCCGATGCGAACCTGGAGGTTTCGGCTTCCCTGGAGGCCTTCGTGGCCTCCCTCGCCCGGCCCCGGAGGATCTTGCTCATGGTGAATGCGGGACCCGCCGTGGATGACGTGCTCCGCCAACTGGAGCCGCTGCTGGAGGCGGGAGACGTGGTGGTGGATGCGGGCAACAGTCTACACAGCGATACCGAGCGCCGGACCCGGGAGAAGCGCACCTGGGTCTTCCTGGGGATGGGTGTTTCTGGTGGGGAGGAGGGTGCCCTGAAGGGACCCGCCATCATGGCCGGAGGGGATCGGGAGGCCTTCGAGGCGCTGCGCCCGTTCCTGGAGGTGATCGCCGCACAGAGCGCCTCGGGCCCCTGCGTGGCCTACTGCGGCCGCGGGGCGGCGGGGCACTTCGTGAAGATGGTCCACAACGGCATCGAGTACGGGGACATGCAGCTCATCGCCGAAACCGCCTTCCTGCTGCGGGAGGGGTTGGGCCATTCAGCCCAGGACGCGGCTCAGGTCTTCGAGGACTGGAACCAAGGGGTACTCGACAGCTACCTGGTGGAGATCACTGCCGCCATCTTTCGCACGCCGGACCCCGAAGGCTCCGGGGCCCTGGTGGATGCCATCCTGGATGAAGCGGCCCAGAAGGGCACGGGCAAGTGGACCGTCATGGCCGCAGCCGAGCTGGGGGTGCCCATTCCCACCATCGCCGCCGCCGTGGAGGCCCGGAGCCTGAGTGCCGATCGGTCTCGGCGCCTGGCTGCAGCCTCGCTGTTCCCAAAGCCCTCTGTGCGGATGGAGCCGTTGGCTCTGGAGGATCTGGGGGATGCTCTTTTCGCGTCCAAGATCGCCAGCTACACCCAGGGCTTCGACCTGCTGCGCGCCGCCAGCAAGGCCCATGGGTACGGCACCGACCTGAGCGAGGTGGCGCGGGTCTGGACTGCCGGGTGCATCATTCGAGCCCGGTTCCTGGACGATGTGCGCCGTGCTTTCCTCCTGGAGCCGCAGCCGGAGCTCCTGGCCTTTGTTCCCTTCTTTGCCACAGCGCTGGCCCGTCGGGAGCCCGCGTGGCGGCGCGTGGTGGCCGCCGCCACCCGCGCCGGTCTGCCCATCCCCGGCCTGTCTGCCTCCCTGGCCTGGTTCGACACCCTGCGCACCGCCCGAGGCAGCGCCTCGCTCCTCCAGGCTCAGCGGGACTTCTTTGGCGCCCATACCTACGAGCGCATTGACCGGCCTGGGGTGGCGATACACACGCAGTGGGTGAGGACATCGTAGGCCGGGGGGACAGGGCTCAAGGGGATGGATGCTCTCCCTGACCTCCGTGATTCCCTTTCCGTCCGGTCATGCCGGCAATGCGAGCTGCTCGGGCTCCCGGCCTTCGGCGCCGTCGTGCACCTCGGCGGCCGGTCCAGCCTGCTGCCAGCGGGCGAACGGGCGCTAGCCGAAGTCGTGGAGCGTGCCGTCGGGATCGCGCAGGAGGCCGAAGGCCTACCTCCAGAAGCCGCGGCCGAGGATGCCCCCTCTCCGCCGACCCTCGGTAACCCGTGCGCGCGCCCACAGTATCGACAACGCCCGGCGTGGCACCCATCTTCGTGAGATCACGGGTCGCCCGTCCACGCCACGTGCGAGCGCCTCAGGTTCGACTCCCTTCCGCCACCGCTGCAGCGACCCGCTTGGTGCACGGGGCGACTGCCGGAGTGAAGGTCGCCGACGCAGGTTTCACTGACTTGAAGAGCCGTGTGAGGTCCGGCGTATCGAGCGTCTCTTTCTGCAGCAGCAGACGCGCGCTCTCTTCGAGCAGCTCACGGTTGTCGGTGAGCACCGAGGTGGAGCGCTCGAAGGCGGTCAGGACCGTCTTGCGGACCGCGCAATCGATCTCGCGAGCGGTGTCGTCGCCGTAGAGCCGCTGCCGCAGGGGCTCACCGGTCGGTCCGAGCAGAGAACGCTGCTCGGTCTCGAACGCGACGTGCCCGAGCTCCGGCTCCATCGCATAGCGCGTGACGATGCTGCGCGCGATGTCGGCGATCCTGGCCAGGTCGTCCGCGGCTCCGGTCGAGAAGTGCGAGAAGACCACGTGCTCGGCCGCCCGGCCCCCCATGAGGACGGCCATCCTGTTCTCGAGCTCGGCGCGAGTCATGAGATACCGATCCTCGGTGGGGCGCTGGATTGTGTAGCCCAGAGCCCCGACGCCGCGGGGAATGATCGAGACCTTGTGCACCGGGTCGGAACCGGCGATCGCGGCTGCGACAATGGCGTGCCCCATCTCGTGGTACGCGACGATCTCGCGCTCGCGCGGGTTCAGCAGTCGGTTCTTGCGCTCGAGACCGGCGACGATGCGCTCGACCCCGGTGTTGAAGTCGCCAATGGAAATGCTGTCAGCACCTCTCCGGGTGGCGGCCAGTGCCGCCTCGTTGACGAGGTTGGCAAGGTCGGCCCCGGTGAACCCGGGCGTCAGGGCCGCGACCTGCTCGAGGTCGGTGTCGGCGTCGAGCGTGACCTTTCTGACATGGACCTTCAACACCTCGACCCGGCCGCGCTTGTCGGGCCTGTCCACCAGCACCTGGCGGTCGAAGCGACCGGCGCGCAAGAGCGCCGGGTCCAGAACCTCCGGGCGGTTGGTCGCGGCAAGCAGGACAATGCCGCTCGTCGCGTCGAAGCCATCCATTTCGACGAGAAGCTGGTTGAGCGTCTGCTCCTTTTCGTCGTGGCCCCCGGCGAAGGGAGATGCGCCGCGCGCTCGTCCCATCGCGTCGAGCTCGTCGATGAAGACGATGGCCGGAGCCTTCTGGCGTGCCTGCTCGAAGAGGTCACGCACGCGGGCCGCTCCCACGCCGACGAACATCTCGACGAAATCGGAGCCGGAGATCGAGAAGAAGGGCACCCCCGCCTCACCAGCGACCGCTCGCGCCAGAAGCGTCTTGCCAGTCCCGGGCGGGCCAACCAGGAGGATGCCCTTGGGCATCCGCGCACCCAGCCGGCCGTAGCTGCCGGGGTCCTTGAGGAAGTCGACGGTCTCCATGAGCTCGGCCTTGGCCTCCTCCACGCCGGCCACGTCGGCGAAGGTCGTCCTCGTGTCGGTCTCGACGTAGACCTTCGCCTTGCTCTTGCCGATCGACATCAGCCCGCCGCCGGCGCCGAGCTGATTCGAAACCCGCCGCATGAGCAGCATCCAGATCCCGAAGAACAGCAGGACCGGCACGACCCACGACAGCAGCGTGGAGAAGAACCTGCTCTCGACCTGGCCCGAGAACTTCACATCGTGCTTCGCGAGCGCGTCGACGAGCGAGGTGTCCACCCGAGTCGTGCGGAAGTACTTCTTCTTCGCATCGTCGGGGTCTTTGAGCTCGCCGCGGATCTCACTGCCCGTCACGACG
>JALOLB010000205.1 GCA_025456225.1 Thermoanaerobaculaceae bacterium | reverse complement strand
CATATGCACCTCCCATGTAGGGCCGGCGCGTTCCAGGCGCCGGGGTCCGGATGGCGTCCGAACCAATCCGCCGGGTAGGGCTGAACCGGCGGCATTCTTTTCGTGTTCCGGGGTCCGGGGTCCGGGGTCCGAACTACAGAACCTCGGCACGGACCTTCAACGCACCCGGGGATCCTGGGAGGGGAGGGGGTACGGACCCCGGACCCCGGACCCCTGACCCCGGGCCTACTCCCACTCGATCGTACCGGGGGGCTTCGACGTCACGTCGTAGACCACCCGGTTGATGCCTCGCACCTCGTTCACAATGCGCCGCGAAATATGATCGAGCACCTCGGACGGGAAGCGGAACCAGTCCGCCGTCATGAAGTCCTCGGTGGTGACGGCACGCAGCGCCAACACGTTCTCGTACGTCCTCTGGTCGCCCATCACCCCGACGCTGCGCACCGGCAGCAGCACGGTGAGCGCCTGGGCGATGGCGCGGTACAGCCCCGCCTCGCGGATCTCGTCCATGAAGATGGCGTCGGCGCGCTGCAGCACGCTGACCCGCTCCGGCGTGATCTCCCCGAGGATGCGCACCGCGAGGCCAGGGCCCGGGAACGGGTGGCGCCACACGAACTCGTCGGGCAGCCCCAGCTCCAGCCCCAGCCGCCGCACCTCGTCCTTGAACAGGTCCCGCAGCGGCTCCACGAGGGCGAGCCCGAGGCGCTCCGGCAGCCCGCCGACGTTGTGGTGGGTCTTGATGGTGGCCGACGGCCCCTTCACGGAGGTGGACTCGATGACGTCGGGGTAGAGCGTGCCCTGAGCGAGGAACCGCGCGTCGGGGATGCCCTTGGCCTCCTCCTCGAAGATGGCGATGAACTCGTGGCCGATGCGGCGGCGCTTCTCCTCCGGGTCCTCGATCCCGGCCAGGCGCGCCAGGAACCGCTCCCCGGCGTTGACGCGATGGATCGGCAGCCCGTAGGTGGCGAAGCGGCGCTCCACCTTGTCGCCCTCGTCGAGGCGCAGCAGGCCGGTGTCCACGAAGATCGGGACCGTGCGGTCGCCCACGGCCTCGCGACACAGGAGCGCGGTGACCGTGGAGTCCACGCCGCCGGACAGGCCGACGACGACCCGCCCGTCCTGCACCTGCTCGCGGATGCGCGCCACCGCCTCGTGGCGAATCGAGGCCGGCGTCCAGTCCCGCCGCGCCCCGCAGATGTCCAGGAAGTTGTCGAGGATGCGCCGCCCGAGGTCCGTGTGCCGCACCTCGGGGTGGAACTGGATGCCGTAGAGCTTGCGCGCCGGGTCGACGATCGCGGCCAGCGGCGCGTTGTCGGTGTGGCCCGCCGCCCGGAACCCCTCGGGGAGGCGCGTCACCTTGTCGCCGTGGGACATCCAGACCTTCTGCACCGCGGCCGTGCCGGCGAACAGCGGGCACCCGAGGTCCACGTGCAGCTCCGCGGCGCCGTACTCCCGGCCCCCCGCGGCGGCCACCTCGCCGCCCAGCAGCAGCGCCATCGCCTGAAGCCCGTAGCACACGCCCAGCACCGGCACGCCCTGGGTGAAGACCTTCGAATCGGGATGGATGGCCCCGTCCTCGTAAACCGAAGACGGGCCGCCCGACAGCACGATGCCGACCGGCCTGATGCGCTCGATCTCGGCAGCCGGCAGGTCGCCGCGCCGGATCTCCGAGTACACCCCCGCCTCGCGCACCCGGCGGGCGATGAGCTGGGTGTACTGGGAGCCGAAGTCCAGGATGAGCAAGGTCTCGTGGGTCGTCATTGGCACCAGGCGACCCGCGCACGCGGGCCGAGGGATTGTACCATCAAGGACCGTGGCCCGCGGCCCGTGGCCCGCGGTCCGTGGCCCGGGGGCCGTGGCCGAGAAGGCTGGGTACGATCGACACGGCGCCCGCCAGCGGGCGGCGGTGAGGCGGACTCGCCGAAGAGGGGCACACAGTGGGTACCTGCTTGCTTGAGCAAGGTGGCCTGCCATCCTGACAATCGAGCCCAGGCGTGGGCTGGTGGGCACCTTGCCCCACCACATCAAGATACCGACAGGCACAACAGAACAGGCACCTACCCGAGCAGGTCCCGGACGACCGTGTGCAGCTCCCACGGGCGCAGGAACTGGACGAGGGTATCGCCCACGCGTTCCTCGGGATGCGAGACACGGTTGACGACGAGGAGGCGCTCCGGGGCATAGCCCTCGATGAAGCTGCGCATCGAGCGGGATACGCGCCCGCGCGCGTCGCCGGCCTTGGCCTCGCAGGCCAGGAGCCGACCCTGGTGCTCGACCACGAAGTCGACCTCGGCTCCGGCCTTGCTCCGCCAGTACCGGATGGTGTGGAGCAGAGGGTTGGTGAGCTTGGCCAGCTCGGAGAAGACGAGGTTCTCGAACAGCGCGCCATGGTCAGCCCGACTCTCGGGATCGCCGAACCCTCCGAAGAGCTGGTTGCGGATGCCGTTGTCGAGGAAGTAGACCTTCGGGGCCGAGGTGATCTCGGCCCGCTTGCCACCCACGAACGGGCGCACGAGGCGTACCACGTGGGTTTCCTCGAGCAACCTGGCGTAGTCGGCGACGGTGTCGTTGCTCACCCCGGCGAGCGCCGCCCAGTCCGAGAAGTTCGCGAGGTTGCCGATCTGACTGGCCGCCAGCTCGAGCACCCGGTGAAAGGCGGCCACGTGGCGAATGCGAAAGCGATCGGAGGCGTCCCGTACGACAAACGCCTCGACGAGCTCGGCCAGCACCCGGTGAGGATCCGGCGCCAGCACGACCGGCGGGTAGCCACCACGCACCAACTGTGAGTAGGCTTGCTGATCCATGGCGTCCTCGACCAGCCGCGGCGGGCCCTCGACCGTGGCCGCCAGCTCCTCGAGGGAGAGCGGCAGGAGCAGGTGGCGGACAGCGCGACCAGCGAGGCTCTCACGGGCCCGCGCCTCCAGATCGAAGCTGGAGCTACCGGTGGCGTAGAGCCTCATCCCCTTGCGCCGGTCGACCACTCCCTTCAAGAACAGCCCGGCATCCGGCAGGCGCTGGACCTCCTCGAAGAAGAGGGCCGGCACGCCCGGCGCCAGCGCCTCGCAGTCAGCGAGGAACTCCGCCGGCGAATCGAGCCACGCACGCACAGAAGGCTCGTCGCAGTTGAGCAGGAGGCAGGGCTCGCCGATCCTCTCCAGCGCCATCCAGACCAGGGTGGACTTGCCGGCCTGCCGTGGCCCCACCACCAGACACACGCGTTCGTCGGCCACCGGGAGCGGCCGACGGGGGAGGACCCGGGTCGGGAGCTGTTGCCTGAGCCAGCCCCCAGCGGGGCGTCCGTCGAGCCACGGGTTGTCTGCGCGCAGGACACGGAGAAGCTGATCCTGGATCGCCATGACTCGACTCTAGGAGGGTTCATGGCGAGTGTCAACAGCACTGAGGATGGTTCTTCACTCCTGTGATTCCAAATGCACGGTACCAGCACGGTGTCGGGTAGACCGAGGAGGTTGCCCTCCCCGGCCCCCCACAGATCCGGACGTGCAGATTTCCCGCATCCGGCTCCTCAGCACGATAGATTCGCTGCGGTTCGGTAGATCGAGTGCACGACACGAGCTGGAGGCAGTGGACAGCGAGCCCCCGGGTGCCAGGTCCGTCACTCTTGACACTCTTGTCCGATGGATGGGTGCACGGCGGGCCATGCAAGGTCGGCGTCGAGCCGCTCCAGCAGCGCGGCGAACTCCGGGTCGGTGTGGCGCCTCGCCGAGGCGTGCATCACCCAGCGGGTGGCGCTCTCGGCGCCCTTCCCCATGGCTTCCGCGACGGCCTTTAGTCGCAAGCCGTATCGCTCGGTCCCGACCAGACAGATCGCCTCGCGCAGCCGCACGACGGCGGCGGACTGCTGGCGACCCGACAGCGCGTCGAGGGTGACACCGAGCACCCCGACGGCGTCATGGACGAAGCTCGCGGCATCCCGCGGACGCCGGTCCCTGGCCGGACCGCGACCGGCAGCGTCAGGCCCCCGCACCCGTGACACGCCCAGGGGCGCGTCGTCATCGTCGGGAACGTCGAGCCATCCGTCCGTGACTCCCTGCGCATGGAGCCCTGCGGCTACCACCCGGATCGTCTCGCGGTAGACCCGCCGGGCTGCCGGCCGGGCCTCGCCGAACAGCCGCAGCAGCTCATCGGGGTCGGCAAGGGTCGCCGTCGCTCGCCCGAGGATCTCGCGGTGCCCACTGCGCGGGTAGTCCTCCGGCCGCGCCACGAGGCCAGCGGCCACGGGGTTGAGGTGGACGTAGGCGACGAGCCGCCGCAGATACCGGTCGCTCTCGACGAGCCGGGCCTTGTACCGCGATTGCCAGACCGGTCCGATCAGGCGATGGCGGCGGTTGAACCCCATGGCGAACCGACCCTGGAGGCTGCGCATCGACCGCGAGAGCGGCACTGGGCCTGTTCGCAGGACCAGATGAAAGTGGTTCGACATCAGGCACCAGGCGAGGACGGCGAAGCCGTCGCGGCGCTTCACCTCCTGCACCGCGGCCAGCCAGGCGTCGGCCTCCTCCGGATGGGTGAAGATCCCTTCCCGCCGCGTCACCCGCGCATACACGTGGTAGGTCGCCCCCTCCACAAGCACCCGCTTCTGCCTTGGCATGCGATCTCCCTGCCCCCACCCTACCCACTCACGCCAAGAGTGTCAAGAGTGACGGACCTGGCACCTAAAAATGTAGATCGATCTGCGATGGGGGTTGGCGCACCAGGGCACACTCCCCTACTTCACTCGCAGGAGTGAGGGAATCAGTCGGTCGATCTCAAACGACGCCCAGCAGACCTTTGCCAGCTCATGACCGATACCCCGCCATGCAGCGTTGATGACCTTGTAGTTCTTTGCCTGGAGGTGTTCCACCGCAGGGATGAAGTCCTTGTCAGCCGACACGAGGATGGCGGCGTCATAAGCGTCTTCCCAGGCGAGCCCGATCAGGTCGGTGACGATTCTTGCGTCGGTCGTCTTCTCGGCAGCCCGACCGAACGGCGCTCGGCAGGATGGGCACTCGTGATGCTCCATGTTGCAGGATCGGCAGTGCACCGGGTGCTCTCTCCAATGCCGCTCGGATGTGAAGACTCGTATCCCTGGCTGCCGGTCGAGGAAGTTGTGCAGCCACGCCTTCAGGTTGTTCTCACGCCCAGCTTCGTACCCTGCATAGACCCGTGTCTCTTCGAGCGAGAGGCCGGCGAGATTCGCAGCCGCCAGCACACTGGACGCCTCCTGGCACAGCACCGAGGCGAGCTTCGTCCAGTCGCACTTCGAGCCGGTGCTGCGCTCCGTCCATGTGAGCTGGAAGTTCCAAAAATCGACGAAGATCCTGACTCGCACGGGGCCTCCGATAAGCAATGCGGGGAGCCAACTGGCTCCCCGGGACAGACATTCGCGCCAGCAAGCTGACGCGGGACACGCATGTCCTTAGTATGCATCCCCCCCGACACTTGTCAAGCGCACAGAGAGCCCATCCAGGTCACTATCGATGCCAAGAAGGTGAAGACCGAGCGCCTCGCCTGCAGCCCAGGAGTGTCAAGAGTGGCGGACCTGGTCCGGAATCGACAGCATCCACAAGAGTGTCAAGAGTGCCGGACCTGGCACCGAAACGATTCAAGCCCAGCCAGACCATGAGGACCGAGAGAACGGCAGCGACGACCTGAGCGACGCCGCCGACGCCAAGCCACCAGCTCTTCTCAAGCCCGGAGCAGCCGGGCACGGTGATGGCAGTCAACACAATGGATAGCGAAAATATACGGGACTGCTTGAGCATCATGAGCCCTCCCGGTAAAGCGCAACGGGACAGCGCGAGGACCACGCGAAGGAAACCAGCACCAAGCAGATCATCGAGGAGTCCCGCAAGGATCTCGCCGCCCTCGAGCTCACGCCGAAGAAGCGTCGTCGCTCCTCTCCCAAGCGAGGGAACTGACGGAGGGGGTACCGGCAGCACGCACGAGACTGGCAAGAGTGCCGGTGCTGGTCCGGAATCGATCAGAGAACAACGTCCTGCGCCCCGACCTCTGCGACCGCCTCGTTTAGGAATCTCACACCGAGACCAACACTCGGATCCCATGTGCATTCGCATATGAGGCCGACCACCCGCTGATCCAACCTGGAGGTTCGCGGAACTAGTAGGTAAGTGGGCGTGATGATTGCCCCCAATTCTGCCAAGGTCGTGACTACGGGTGCAGCTCGCTCAGCGTCATCTCCGAGCATCTCTCTATACTCAGCGACGATCTCCCCGTAGTACCGGTGAACTGCGCATTCTGCATCAGCCAGAAGCTTGCTCCTGTGACTGCGAAAGCCCGCATAGGCGCACCGCTGGGCATCCTCAAGCGGCGCATCCTCATCACCGCGAAACCGCACCCGCACCGAGTAGTCCCGTTCGAACAGGCGGATGGACTCCTCTCGCTCCCAGAAGAACCGGACGTATGCAACGCGACCTACAACCGGGTCGTCAACCACCCTCATGGTTTCAGCCCCCAATGCGTCATTGCACAACCCTTGCGCCGCGCTTGATTTCGCCAACACCGCCGAGGTGTTTGAATGCGGGGGAGTTCACCCTACTTGGCACCAGTTGCATCGTCGTGAGGTCCTCGACCTCGTGCCACGTGAAGCTATTCTCCATGCGCCACATTTCGATCTCCCGCGGAGACACCGCGAGCTTCTGCGCCAGAGCTTCATCGGCGAGCGCGAAGTTCACACCTCGATCTACCGTCATGCCGGTGATCTTGACTTGCTCGATGGCTGCAGACGAGAGGTCCGGCCTTGCATTCGAGTAAACTATCCCCTGGCCACTCAGCTTGGTATTTGCCTGGGAGTCGTAGGTGTAGAACACCGATTCACCACGCTGGCCTGACCACCAGCCACCCCTTACTGGAGTCTGTGCCAGTCGTTCGGCATAGGTGCTACCACCAGTGACCGTTCCCGCCCCAGGGGCCGTGTCTAGCGTCTCGATCCGAGGTGTGTTTGGTGCTCGGAAAGTATCACCACGACCCCTCGAGACTTCCCACGCCACGTAGTAGGTCAGCCCTGTGATGACGGTCTCGCCGATCGTGCGATTGGCGTCCTTCCACTCAGGCGAGGGCAAGCTCCCCACGAGAGTCGCGTCATGGGCGATCTGGTCGTGGACAGCCTGTCCGAGGGCACCATAGACGCGCTTGAGCTCCGCGCCACTCTTCTGAGCTACCTGCTTGTGCTGCTCAACAATGCGCTCAGCTTGCTGCTTGTTGCGCTCGAACCACCCCGCAACAGCTCCCTTGACCTTCTCGGCGGCTTGGGCGAGCTCCTCGCGGCACGGCGTATCGCTCCACCAGCCACACAGCCCCAACGGATCCGTATTGTTCTGCGGATCGAGGCCAAAGGCTTGGTAGAGGTTGGGTGAGTCGACGGGACCGAGGGGATCCGGCTCAAGAAACGTCTGCGTCGTGGGGTCGTAGAACCTCGCCCGGTGGTCGTACAGGCCGAGGCTCGCGATCAGCGGCCTTCCGTGCAGGAAGCGTTCGTTCCCCACCTGCGATGCGGTCAGGATCGGGGCGTCCTCGAGCTGGGACCAGATGATGTCGCCTTCGCCACGGCGGTCGTAAGCGATGGGGTCGGGGGGGGCGTGGATCGGGTGGCCGGCCAGGTCCTGCAGG
>JALOLB010000030.1 GCA_025456225.1 Thermoanaerobaculaceae bacterium | reverse complement strand
CGTCCGCCACCGAGTACCCCATGCGCAGGAAGATGCTCTCGATCTCCCGCCGCACCAGCGTCACCGGATGGAGGGAGCCCACGAGCGGCCGTCGACCCGGCAGTGTGACGTCGAGGCCGGAGGACACCTTCGCCTGGGACGCGGCCTCGGCCGCGGCGGCGAGCTTCTCCTCGACCAGCCTCTTGAGCTCGTTGAGGGCCTTCCCGTAGGCCGGCTTCTCCTCGCGGGGCAGGCCCTTGAGCGTCTCCTCCAGGTCCCGCAGCAACCCCGAGCGGCGGCCGGCAAAGCGCACCCGCACCGCCTCGATGCCCTCGGGGTCGGTGCCGGCAGCCGCCAGGGCCGCCAGGAACTCCTCACGCGACCGGTGCAGCACCTCGATGGACATGCTCAGGCCGTCTTGGCGGCCAACCCCTTCTTGGCCAGCTTGACGAGGTCCCCGAACCCCTCGCGGTCACGTACGGCCATGTCCGCCATGACCTTGCGGTCGAGGTCGCAGCCGGCAGCCTTGAGCCCCGCCATGAACTGGGAGTAGCTCATCTCGAACAGCCTGGCTGCGGCATTGATGCGCGCGATCCAGAGGGTGCGCATCGTCCGCTTGCGCGCCCGCCGGTCGCGGAACGCGAACTGGAGCGACCGCTCGACCTGCAGCTTGGCGATGCGGTAGCAGTTGTGCTTGGTGAGGTAGTACCCCCGGGCGAGGGTCATCACCTTCTTGCGGCGCCCTACACGGTTGTTTCCACGCTTGATACGCATCGTCTTCTCCTACTAGGCGTACGGCAGCATGCGAGCCACGTTCTGGGCATCGCAGGGCTTGACGACCGCGGCCGCCTGAAGCTGGCGCTTCCGCTTGGAGGTCTTCTTGGACAGGATGTGGCTGTGGAACGCATGGTGCCGCTTGAACTTCCCGGAAGCGGTGCGCTTGAACCGCTTGGCGGCGGCTCGCAGGGTCTTCAGCTTCGGCATCGGGTCCTCCTTGTGATCTCGTCGTGCCCGGGACGCTTCCCGGGCGGTGCAGTTCGTTCAGGCGCCCTCGGGCCATACCTGCAGCGCGCGCTCGCGCACCGAGGCGGTGAGGACGCGGATGATGTCGTCGAGAGAGCGGCTGCCCAGGTCGCCCCGGTGCCGCAGGCGCACCGAGGCGCCACCGGACTCGGCCTCGCGGCCGCCGATGATGAGCAGCACCGGCACCTTCTGGAGCTCGCCGTCGCGGATCTTGGCGCCCAGCTTCTCGGAGCGCTCGTCCACCTCGGCCCGCAGGTCCGCCTCGCCCAGCGCCGCCTGGACCGTGCGCGCCGCCTCGAGGAAGCGGTCGGACACCGGCAGCACCCGCACCTGCTCGGGCGCCAGCCACAGCGGCAGGTCGCCGGCGAAGTGCTCGAGCATGACGCCGAAGAAGCGCTCGATGGAGCCCATGACCGCGCGGTGGATCATCACCGGGCGCTGCTCGGTGCCGTCCTCGGCCACGTAGGACAGGTCGAAGCGGCCGGGCAGCACGAAGTCGAGCTGGATGGTCCCGAGCTGCCACTCGCGCCCGATCGCGTCGTGGACCACGAAGTCGATCTTGGGGCCGTAGAAGGCGCCTTCGCCGGGGTTGTGGACGAACTCGACCTTCTGCTCGCCCAGGCACTGCTCGAGGGTGCGCTCGGCGTGCTCCCACAGCCCCGGGTCGCCGATCGCCTTGGCCGGCTTGGTGGAGAAGTAGATCGTCGGCTGCTGGAAGCCGAAGGTGTCGTACACCCGGAACATGAGCCGGAACAGCGCCGAGATCTCCTGCCCGATCTGTCCGGGGGTGCAGAAGATGTGGGCGTCGTCCTGGGAGAACGTCCGCACCCGCGTCAGCCCCTGCACGACGCCCGAGCGCTCGTAGCGGTGGAGCCGCCCGAAGTCGGCCATGCGCACCGGCAGGTCCCGGTAGGAGTGGCCGCGGGTCCCGTAGATCAGGCAGTGGGACGGGCAGTTCATGGGCTTGAGGGAGAACTCGCGCTCGTCCACCTCGGAGAAGAACATGTTCTCCCGGTACGCGGCGTAGTGCCCCGAGCGCTTCCACAGCTCGACGTCGAAGAGCTGCGGCGTGACCACCTCGTCGTGGCCGAACTCCTTGTAGAGGAACCGCATGAACGCCACGAGCTGGTTGTAGACGACGGCCCCGCGGGCATGGAAGAACGGCGACGCCGGCGCGAGCGGCGAGAACGAAAAGAGGTCGAGGTCCCGGCCCAGCCGCCGGTGGTCGCGCCGCCGCGCCTCCTCGATCCTCGCGAAGTAGGCGTCCAGCTCCTCGCGGCTCGCGAACGCCGTGCCGTAGATGCGCTGGAGCATCTCGTTGCGCTCGTCGCCCTTGAAGTAGGCGCCGGAGGTCTCGATGAGCCTGAAGGCGCCGATCTGGTCGGTGCGCTGCACGTGCGGGCCGCGGCAGAGGTCGACGAACTCACCGTGGCGGAACAGGGTGATCCGCTCGCCTTCCGGGATGTCCTGCAACCGCGTGAGCTTGAGCTCCTCGCCGCGGGCCGAGAAGATCCCGGCCGCCTCGTCCCGGCTCACCTCCTGGCGCTCGAACGCCTGGGCCGCGGCGACGATGCGCGCCATCTCGCCCTCGATGCGCTCGAGGTCCTCGGGGGTGAAGCCGCGCGGAAACCGGAAGTCGTACTGGAACTTCTCCGAGTGGTCCTGGCGGCCGGCGTCGATGATCGTGCCGGGGTACAGCCGCTCCACGGCGTCGGCCAGCACGTGCTCGGCGGAGTGCCGGATCACCTCGGCGGCCTCGGGGTCGCGGGTGGTGAGGAGGCGGAAGCGCCCGGACTGCTGCAGCGGCGCCCGCAGGTCCACGAGCTGGCCGTCCAGCTCGCCGGCGATGGCGGCCGCCGCCAGGCGCGGGCCGATCCCCTGGGCCACCGTGAGCGGAGTCGTCCCCACCGGGACCTGCTTGCAGGATCCGTCGGGAAGGCGAAGCTCGATGTGGTGCTCGCTCATGGTGTCCTCCACCCGGCGCGGATGCCGTACCGCCCGACCGGGGGCCGCGCCACCGCCCGCCGGGCCAACGAAAAAGGCCGTCCTTCGAGGGGACGGCCGGCAGTGGAGTGGTAGGCGCGTGCGGGCTCGAACCGCAGACCTCATCCGTGTGAGGGATGCGCTCTACCAACTGAGCTACGCGCCTGCATCAAATCGTGGCGAAGCAAGATGGTAGGCGCGTGCGGACTCGAACCGCAGACCTCTACCGTGTCAAGGTAGCGCTCTAACCAAGCTGAGCTACGCGCCTGCTTCGCGGGCTGCCGACGGGCGGCCTGGCACACCAGACGCTTGTGGCCCGTCCTCGTCCCCTTCTGTGACTGCCAAAGAGCATCCCGGCGAACCGGGACGGGTACTGTACCCCACGTGCTCACGGACCGTCAAGTATCGCCGGGCCAAGCAGAAGGGGCGGGCCGTGCGGCCCGCCCCGTGGAAAGAACTGCTCTCGCCCGGTCTAGGTGAGCTCACGCCACCAGTTGACCTGGGCGTTCCTCGCGTTGCTGAGGTCCATCTTGACCTTGGTCCTCACGAAGTGGGCCTTCCCGCCCGCGCCGGCAAAGGAGTGGGCGGCGAGCGGGCCCCCGGCCCCGACCGCGAGGCCCGAGGCGGCGCCCATCCCCGCATCCGCCACCTCGACCGAGGGCATCGACAGGGTGGTCGGGTTGAACTTGACGTAGATGATGTACGCGTGGCCCACGCACTCGCCCGCCAGCAGCGTCGGGTCGTAGACCAGGAACACCGCGAGGGCCTCGGCTCCGACGGCCACCGTGGGCGTGAAGATCATGGGATACGCGGTGGCCTGGGTGTAGCGCCCGAGCTGCCGAATGACATTGTCGTCGTCGTCGGTCACGTTCATCCCGGCAATGGGGGAGCTGTACATCGTGACCGCCCCGGTCGACAGCTCCCGGCTCACCAGGAAGATCTTGGGCTGGAAGTAGGGGGCGGCACCCACCTGGTTGCCCGTGACGTAGGTGCTCTCCTCGTAGAACGACCCCGAGATCATGGTCATGAGGTTGTGGGTGGGCGTCGTGGTCGGGTAGCCCGCCACCGGCGTGTTGTAGTACAGCGGCTGGTTGATGAGCTGGCCTCCCGGATCGGCGAGCCGCGACGCCGCCCAGGTCCCACTGGACTGCCTCTTGAACAGCCAGAGCTGGCCGTGGAGGTCCGGCTGGAGCGCCTCGGTCACCGTGTTGTCCGGCTGCCAGCTCGCGGAGCTGGTCTGCCAGATGGTACTCGGGGCGAACCCCTGGTTGCGCACCAGCGGAGCCGGCGTGGTGATGTGGGTCAGCGTGTAGGGTGCCAGCGCCCCAGCACCGTTCTCGCGCAGCGCCCCTGTGAGGGGATCCATCCGGTAGAAGAAGCCGTCCTGGGTGGGGCTCCCCGCACCGCTCGCCGCTGCCGGGTTGTACGGCACGTAGCCGTTGCCGCCCACCAGCTCGAAGGCCTTGGTGCCGTCGTCGGCGAGGCCCACCGCGGGAATGTTCCAGGTCTGCCCGAGGGTGCTCAGCAGCGGGACGATCTGGGTCTGGCCCAGGGGCACGGCGGTCCCGGTGCGACTCCAGAGGATCTTGACCGGTTGCGGGTTGGCGGGAGGGGTTGTCGGGCACGGGTTGGAAGAGGTAGGTGCGTCGAAGGAGCCGTAGCAGGGATCCGGATCGAGATCCTCGATGTCGTCGGTGTCGCCGTCCCCGTTCATGTCGCGGGCCGGTGAGGGGTGGGTGACGTCGATGGCGTGGAGCGAGGTTCCCCCCGGCCCGAGGCCGACGTACATGACGGTCCGGAACCCGTCACCGGTCGAGGTGGCGTCCATCGAGGGATCCCAGATGTCCGCGAACCGCGGTGAGTTCGCGACGCCATAAACGAACTTGTCGGAGTCGAGGAACTGCCCGGTGGGGTTGTCGACTGGATTGGCCCGGTAGCTCTCGTATCGCTTCACCTGCATCGCCAGCAGGTCGGGCGGGATGAGCGCGATGATCTCCGTGCCGTCCAGCGCGTCGAAGGCGTGGAGCATGCCGTCGGAGCTGCCGAGCCAGATGAGTGAGCGCCGCTCCGAGAAGACCCCCTCGAAGCTGTCGTGGTTGAGCGCCTTGGACCACTTGTCGGGGTCCGCGACGATGGCGGGGGTCGAGTTCATGATGGCGCCCAGCTTCCAGGGGCGCGGGGTGCCCGCGCCATCGTTGCCCTCGATGAAGTCGACCACCTCGGCGGTGATCCCGCAGCCGTTGCAGAGGGTATTGAGGGTCGCCAGGGTGGCGGTGGTGACGGGAATCGGGTCGGTGTAGGTCGGCGGAGCCGCCGAGCGCGGGTCCCAGGTGTAGATGCGGCGGGCGAACCCGTTGTTGTCGCTGCTCGAGAGGATCTGACCGGCGTCCCACAGCTCCGGGAACGTGTACGGCGGCCCGCAGTAGGAGAGCCCGCTCGGGTTCGCCGGGTCCTCGGGGACGCAGAGGGCGGGGGCGGGGCACGGCGGCTCGCTGCCGCCGCACCTGATCGGGTGGCCGACATCGTAGGCGTAGACGTGGCCGAGCCAGCGCGGGAACTGGGCGGAGGTGATGATGCCGACGCCGCCGCTCGTCATGCCGACGTTCGAGATCGTCGGGCCGGAGGTCGAGTAATCGCCGATGCCGGCGCTGCCGACAATCTTCTTGATGGCATCTGCCAGGACAGTGGCGTTGTTGGCGAAGAACGCGTAGTGCCCGTGGCACGGCTCCCGGCTGTCGCACGGCGCGACGGAGCGGTTGCAGTAGGGGTTGGCAGGATCGTTGGGGTTGTCGAACACCCGCTGGGAGGCGTCGTCGTCCGGCAGGTCGGGGTCGGGGAGGTAGATGTCGGCGTCGACGTCCTGGCCGATATCTCCGGCTACGGCGCTGGCGTCGCTGCGGCCGCGGTAGGCCGTGACGTTGAGCTCGCACGGGCTCACGTTGCTGGACAGGCCGACGACGAAGGTGCGGAGGCGCAGGTTGTAGTCCTCGTTGTCCTCGTCCTTGACCAGCAGGTTCCAGCCCTCCTGGGCCCGTCCGGCTGCGAATGACTGGTAGTTGTCGGGGCAGATGGTCTTGCCCCCGGACGTCGGTCCCCCGTCCGGGCACCCCGGCCCGCCGTTCACACCCGCGCACACCGCCGGGTCGGCGCAGGCCAGGCACGGGTCGGCCCAGTTGGCGCCGTCAGGCTTGCAGAGGCCGCCCGGGTTGCCGGTGTTCGAGGTGCCGTCGGTCACCAGGATGTTGCCGTACAGCCGGTCGCACTTGAGCTTCGGGTCGGGGCCAATACTGTTCGAGTAGGCCACGTCGTCGCTGAGCGACCCACCCTCGGCGACCACCTTCATCACGTTGTTCGCGAAGGCCAGGCCGCCCCGGGTCGGGGTCTCCCAGTAGGCGTCGACGCCGCCGTTCTTGCGCAGGCGCAGCGCGGCGAGGATCGCCGTGACGTCCTCCGAGTCGCTGGTGTCGCTCACCTGGATGATCTGGTACTGGTCGCCGGCCTGGTCGATGTCGACGGAGTACACCATCATGCCCCAGTTGACCTTCTTGGCGCTGCCCTCGATGACGAGCCGCGGGGACTCCTCGACCCCACCGGTGCCGACCGTCGGCATGCCATTGGCGTCCAGGACCTCGAAGGGCCTGCCCGGGTCCGGGGTGTGGGTGGCGAAGGTGGCGACCCAGGTCTTGCTCCAGACCGTCGTGTAGACGATCTCGTGACGGATACCCGTCTCGATGCCCGGGACGGGTGGAACGGCCGAAGGGTCACCGGCGTAGTCGTCGTATCCGCGCTCCTCGACGGACACGACTGCGTCCTGCACCTCGACGTTCGCCGCCGCCAGCCAGGGTGCACTGAGGGCGGGCCAGGTGTCGGGAGGCACCCAGGGGGTGTAGATGCTCACCGCGCTGCCCAGCGCGTTCTTGACCGTGGCCATGCGGCTGGGCAGGTTCTGCCGCACCGTCAGGGTGTAGCGCCAGACCAGGCAGTTGCTGGACGGGGTGGCCTGGGCCAGGAGGACCGAGGCCGAGCTCATGCCGTAGCCCGCCCGGGGCGTGTTGGTCGGCGTGGGGGTCGAGGTCCGTGTCGCGGTCCGCGTTGAGGTGGCCGTGGCCGCCAGGGTCGGGGTCCGGGTAGTGGTCGCCGTCGCCGCCTGGGTTGGCGTCCGGGTGGCGGTCGACGTGGCCGCCAGGGTCCGGGTGCGCGTGGGAGACAAGGTCGGCGGCGCGGTCGCCGTTGACACGGGGGTGTTGGTGGGGGCCAGCGTGGGCGCCCCGGTGGGGGTGCGGGTCGAGGTCCTGGTGGCCCGCAGGGTGGCGGTGCGGGTCGGGCTGAGGGTGGGCCCCGGCGTCATGGTGCGGGTCGGGCTGAGGGTGGGCGCCGGCGTCATGGTGCGAGTCGGGCTGAGGGTGGGCCCGGGAGTGGAGGTCCTCGTCCTCGTCGCCGTCGAGGCCGCCGTTGCCGTCCTGGTGGATGTCCGGGTCGCGGTGAGCGTGGCTGCCGGGGTGGGGGTGATCGTGGTCGTGGCCGTCGCCGCCCGTGTCGGGGTGCGGGTGGCGGTCAAGGTCGCAGCCAGCGTGGGAGTGCGGGTCGTGGTCCGCGTCGCCGTGCGGGTGGGGGCCAGGGTCATGGTGGCCGTGACCGTCGGGGTCGGGGTCGGGGTGGCGAGGGTGGGTGCCGGGGCCGGATAGAGCCACTCCGCCGGGATGACCTCGGTCGTCCCGCTCGGGAGCACCCACTCGAGCCGGGCGACGGCCCCGCCGGTGTTCTCGTAGTACTGGATCTTGATCGCGTACTCGACGCACCCGTCCAGGTCCCAGACCTCCGAGGTCCAGGTGGTGGCGCCCTGGTCCCGCCAGAAGCCGCTCGTCACCTCCTGGTAGGTCGTGGCCGGAGGGATGATGACGAAGACCCGGAAGCCGTCGTCGCCGGTGAACCTGAGCTGGTACGGGCCGGTCGTGGGAGGGACGAAGCTCCCCTCCCACTCGACGGCGAAGCGGTCGGCGTTGATGCCCGCGGCCGGGCTTGCGGTGCCCCAGTTGAAGCCGACTGTCTGCACGGTCGAGACGACCGGAGCGGTGCTGGTGAAGTTGTCTCTCGTGACACCGTTCACGTCCCAGTTGAAGTAGTTGCCTCGGAGGCCAGTGCCGGTGGAGGTGCACAGGCAGTCCTCGGAGGTGCGGGTCCACTCGCCGACCGGGGCCGTGCCGGTGCTGTCGACCCCGACCGTCACCCCGTTGATGTCCTTGCGCATGGAGCCCGAGATGTCCAGGACGATGAGCAGGTTGGCCTTCGACTGCTGGGTCGTGACCTGGCGCATGAGGTTGTACTTCTCGTTCGGGTCGATGGCGGCCGCCACCCACACGGCGATGCCCAGCGCCACTGCGCCGGTCACCCACCCGCTCACCCGTGCTCGCCAGATTCCGTTCGTCATACCCGCCTCCTCGTCCTCTTCAACATCGACATCTCTCACAGCCTCGGCCGACCGCTCCAAAGCTCACCTCAAGATCCCGTGCCACCCGTCCAGGTTCCCCCGCCGGTGTCGCCGATGACGCCCAGGTCGGTCCCGTCGATGAGACCCGAGCCGGTCCCGCCGGAGTTCTTGATCACCTGCGACCCGGCGTCGGCCACGCCGGTGCGCCACTGTAGCTCCTCCTCGAGGACGCGCACCGCCAGGATGTTCGCGGCGTACGTCGTCGGGTTCACGCCGTCGCCGTCGGTGATGAACCCCACCGACACCAGTCGCAGCTTGTTGTCCGGGTCCTGGTTCATCGGCGGGACGACCGTGTTGCCCATGTCCTCGGGGTTGTTGCGGATGTACAGCGTGTAGTAGGCGCGCCGGGTCCGCCCGACACCCGCGAGAGAGGCCAGCTCGACCTCGTGGTTGACGATGGGAGCGCCGTCCGCAAGGTAGTTCCCGAGCGCCTGGATCGTCCAGTTGCGGCTGTCGCGGCCCACCGCAGGGTGTACCGGCGTGGACGGGTTGGTCGCGGGGCAGGACGGCATCGGCGTGAACGTCTGCCGCAGCAGGCCGGTGAGCCGTGCCGCGGTGAACTCGGTGTGCGTGCAGATCGTCTCACCCTGGCGGAGCCCGGCCTCTGCGGCGTAGAACGCCTCCTTGAGCATCTCCTGGCGCGAGGAGAGCCGGTCCTCCTGGGTCATCATCATGGTGGCCGTCATCCCCAGCACCGTCAGCACCAGCAGGATGAGCACGACGGTGAGGAGGGCGACGCCCTGCTCTCGGCTGCGTGATCGTTGCATGGTCATGCCTCTCATGTCATCGGTGCCCGATTGCGGATCAGGGCATTGGCCGACACGAGGTGCCGGCGGATGCGATCCCGGGTCGTGGTGTTTGGAATGATGTGGTCCTCCGCCGAGAGCGGTAGGCCGATCGGTGGGGTCCCCATCAGGAGGTCGCCCGAGCGGGCGACGACGGTGACGCGGAAGCCGAGGATGTTGGTGGCGTCATAGGTGTTGTTGCCCAGGATGTGCCACCCCTGGCAGGGCACGCCGGCATTGACGTCACACGACCCGTCACTGCCGCTCAACGTCTGCTGGGCCGAGTTGAAGACCTGGCCGTTGCGGAAGATGTAGGCGATCTGCATGTCCTCGACGTTGGGCAGGAGCGGGGTCCAGTTGGCCGTCTGGCCGTTCCCGCCGGGCTGGCAGTTGTTGTCGGTGTCTGGGTTGAACAGGCCGTTCTTCTGCTGCAACCAGCCGTTGCACACCCGGAAGCTCATGAACCGCACGCCCGACGTGAGGAACTTGTCGCAGGTGCCGCACAGGGTGCGGTGTCCGCCCGGGGAGTTGACGGCGTCGTTACCGGGGTTGGCGATCACCCGGAAGCAGGGGCGGACCTCGCCGGCGATCAGGCACTCGTTGGGGTCCGGGCTCGTGCAGGTGTCGGAGTTGTCGCTGTCCTGGTAGCTGGTGATCTGGAAGAACCCCCACCTGCCTTCCGCATCGTAGGCCATCATCACCTTGGACCAGTCGGCGTGGGCCGAGTCGGTGCCGCGGCCGGTGATCTCCTCGAAGAGGCGCATGTTCTCCGCGTCGTCGCCGGCCGGCAGCCCCGGCGGCGTGTAGGCGCTGCACCCCTGCTCGAAGAACCACGCCGAGGGGGAGCCGCTCGTGAACCCCGGCCAGCGGGAGTTCAGCATGACGATGGGCTCCTCGAACTGCCCCACCGTGATCACGTCGGTGCCCGGGTCGCCGAAGTTGCTCGCGGCCGTGACATTGTTGTAGGAGAGCTGGGCGCAGTCGTTGTCCCCCGGGCAGCCGGGCTGGATCGTGCCGCTGCCGGTCACCTTGGTGACCACCCAGGTCATCACCGCCAGGGGGTTGCGGCCATTGTTCATGGTGATGAGCGGGCTCGCGTCGGTCGCACCCCGCAGCACGTAGGTCATGTAGTCGGCGGCAGCGCGCGCCGTCTGGCGCGCCTCGACCTGCAGACGCTGCCGCTCGGAGGCCGTGCGCATGGGGAAGAGCAGTTGCGCAGAGATCCAGAAGATCATCCCCAGGCACGCCACCACCACGAGCATCTCGATGAGCGAGAACCCGGCCGCGGCGCCCCTAGAGCTGCGCGACATAGCGCACCACCTTCCCTGCCGCCGTGCTGCCCTGCTGCCCGACGTAGCGGAAGCCGGGGATGGTCGTCGGCACGGCCTCCACTGTCAGCACGTTGCGGCCGCTGGTACCGGCCGTGATGTTGTAGCGGATCTCGTAGCGCGGGTTGGGCTCGACGATGTTGGCTCCATAGGGCCCCCAATAGCCGTAGGCGCAGGAGCTGGTGTTCGCCGCGTCCCGGGTGACCTCGAAGGTCGTCCCGAGAACAATTGGGCAGCAGGCGTTGGCCGGGCCGCCCGGGCCCTGGAGTGCGACCTGTACCCGTACCTGCTCGATCACCTGCTCGGCCTTGAATGACAGCTCGGAGCGCATCTCGGCGTTCTTGTTGACCAAAAACGCCATCGAGAACATCTCGAGGATCGCCAGGGTGACCACGAAGAGGATGAAGAACGCGACCAGGACCTCGATCAGCGAGAGGCCGCGCTGGCCGCGCCGGGAACCGGGGCAACGCATGGATTTCCTCATGACTAGCGCCTCCTCTTCACGGTTGCGACGCTCCACAGGGGGGCGACCCGCACCTCGTAGACCATCGGCGGCGACAGCCGGCCCTGGGCGATGGAGATATGGGTCAGCCGCACGGTTGCGGACGCCGTGAGCTGCTGACCGGTGACCGGGTTGAGCGTGCGGGACATGGTGTCGCAGACCAGCTTTGGGATCCCCGAGTCCACCGGCCAGTCACTGCCGGCGCCGAGCCACAGACCGTTCACCACGATGTAGGCGGGCAGCTCGAGCTGGGTCCTCATCGTGGCCGCGGAGGAGCCGGCCGGGGGAGGGTTGGCCGGCACAAGCGAAAAGGTCCACAGGCCTCCGGTTTGCTGCACCTCCACCGTCACCCGGCTGTTGGTGCTGAGGGCCAGGGTCTCGGCGCTCACCAGGAAGTTGCGCACGTCGTTGGCGGCCCCTTCGACGCGCGATCGCTGGTAGTAGGCGTTGACCGGCAGCACCACCGCCGTGGCGATCAGACCGAGCAACGCCACGACGACCAGGAGCTCCATCAGGGAGAATCCCCGTTGGCGTCCTAACGTCCCGGCAGCAGTCACACTGACCACGGCGCCAGTATGAGCAACCCCCGTGCCAGATCGGTCAACCTCAAGGGCACTCGCAGTTGGACCTGCCCGAACGACCTGCATATCCACCTCCTCAGGAACGTGACGCGAAAACTGCGACACATGGGAACAGGTGCCACCGGACGCTGTGCGGCCGGACACCCACGTCCACGTGCTGGCCTGCTGCCGGCTCATTACCTTCCTCCGGGCTGCGACGGCCTCATTCTACCGCACACAACCAGGCTTGCAGGTGGCGACTCTCAAGGCAGAACAGCGAGAGCGGGTGGTCCGGCGCCGCTCCCCGCCGCTCCAGGACCCGCACCCGCCGACGGGCGTCCAGGGCGGCGCCGTGCAGGGCCCCCAGGAAGCTCGACTCGTCCACCAGGGCGGAGCAGGAGCAGGACAGCAGCACACCGCCGGGGGCGACGAGCCTGAGGGCCTGCAGGTTGATGTCGCGGTACCCGCGCAGCCCGGCCGGCAGCTCGGCCCGGCGCTTGGCGAAGGCGGGCGGGTCGACGACCACCACGTCGAAGCGCCCGCCGGCGGCGATCATGCGGCGCGTCGCATCGAAGGCGTCGGCAGGGAGGAAGTCCTCGTCGGAGACCGTCAGGCCGTTGAGCCCGTACGCCTCCCGGGCCAGGGCGAGGGCCGGGGCCGACTCGTCCACGTTGACGCCCCGGCGCGCCCCGGCCACCAGCGCGGCCACCGCGAAGGCGCCGCTGTAGGAGAAGAGGTTCAGGACCGTCCGCTCCCCCGCCAGCTCGCCGAGCCGCCTCCGGTTGTCCCGCTGATCGAGAAAGAACCCGGTCTTCTGCCCGGCCTGGAGATCCACCGGGAACCGCGCGCGGCCTTCGCGGATCACGACCGGGGAACCCGGGACGGCCCCCACGATGGCCTGCACCGGGGTGCGGCGGGCGCTACCGGCCCGTTGCAGCACCGTATCGATCCCGGCCTCGGCGGTCAGGAAACCGGCGATCAGGCCGAGGTACGGGTCCCAGGCCGGCTCGAACGGCTCCACCACGGCCACCGCGCCGTAGCGGTCGATGACGAGACCGGGCAGCTCGTCCCCCTCGGCGTGCACCAGGCGCCAGGCGTCGCTGTCGATCCCCAGGCGGCGGCGCAGCGCCAGGGCGCCCTCCAGGCGCGCCCGCAGCGCCGCCTCGTCCCAGCGGGCATCCCCGAAGGTCAGCATGCGCAGTGCCAGCGACCCTCCCGACCCGCCGACCAGGGCGATCCCCTGGGGCACGCCCCGGCTGTCGCAGACCTCCACCGGCCCCTCCCCCGCCGGCAGCTCCCCGGCCAGGGCGCCCCGGTAGAGCCAGGGGTGCCGGCGCACCAGGGAGCGCTCGCGCCCCGGCTGGAGACGCACCCGACCCGCCACGGCGAAGGGGTCGCTCACCGGGAGCCGCCCCTCCGGACCAGCGCCCGGACGACCAGCTCGGCCACCGGCAGGCCGGTCGCGGCCGCGAAGTGGCTCCACCCGGGCGTGGGGTTCACCTCTCCCACCACCCACCGATCGCCGTCCGGCAGCAGGTCCACGCCGGAGAACCCGAGCCCCAGCACCGAGGCCGCCGCGAGGGCCAGGTCGGCCTGCTCCGGGGGCAGCTCCACGGCCGTCACCCCGGCGCCCCGCGCGGCGTTGGCCCGGAACTCGCCGGCCGCGGCCCGGTGCTCGGTGGCGCCCAGCACCTCACCGTCGAGGACCAGCACCCGCCGGCTGATGCCCCCGGGCGGGCAGAACCGCTGCACGACCACCTCGTCGCCGACCCGCCACAGGGAGTCGAGGACCGCCTCCAGCTCGGCCCGGGAGCCGCACCGGATCACGCCGATACCCTGCCGGGAGCGGCGCTGCTTGACCACGCACGGGAAGCCGCAGGCCGCGTCGGCGGCCGCCGCCAGCGCCTCGGGCTCGGAGCCGGCCACCGTCTCGGGGTGGGGCAACCCGGCCACCGAGAGGGCACACCCGGTGCGCCAGTGGTCGCGCCCGCGGCGGATCGCCGAAGGTGGGTTGAGGCTCGGCACCCCGGCGGCCTGGAGCGTCGACAACACGGCCAGCACCGAGTCCGGTCGCCAGTTGCCGACCCGCGGCAGCACCGCGGCGAGACTCTCCAGCGGCCAGTGCTCGCCCCGCTGCCAGATCACCGGCGGGTGGGACTGGGCCGCCACCGCGAGGGCGTCCAGCACGACCAGCGAGTGCCCCTGCCTCGCGGCAGCGGCCTCCAGCTCGCGGTGGATCTCGAGGTCCGGCTTGGCGGTCAGGACGGCGAGTCGCACGGGCTGTCCCACCTCTCTCAGGCCGTGAGCCGGCGCAGCAGCGCCAGCAGCTCGTCCTCGTCGAAGGGCTTGGAGAGGTAGTAGTCGGCGCCGGCACCCAGGGCGCGCTCCCGGTCGGCGCGCTGGCCGAGGGCGGTGAGCATGATGATGTGGGTCGAGGCGGTGGCCGGCTCACTCTTGAGCTGGCGGCACACCGAGAAGCCGTCGAGCTGGGGGAGCATCGCGTCGAGGAGCATCACCGGCGGCCGCAGGCGCTGCGCCATTTCGAGCCCCTGCCGGCCGTCCTCCGCCGCCGCCACGGCGAAGCCCTCCATCTCCAGCATGAAGGAGAGTGTCTCCCGGATGTTGGGCTCGTCGTCCACGAGCAGAACCAGGGGGCGGTCCGCACTCATGCGGGGACAACCTCCCAGCCTGGGAAGACGACACGATGCAGCGGGGACGTGGCCTCCCGAGCCCTCATCGCCAACTTGGACTTGGACGTGGTCCTGGACCCGGTCCAGATCCTGGGTGCAGGTGTTGCGTGAGAGGCGGCCCCGGCCTGCAGCCTCCCTGGCATTCCTGCCGTCCCCACCGAGCGATGCTCGAGACCGAGGCTCGCGCCCTGGTCCAGGTCGAGGTCCAGGTCCAGGTTTCCACCTCGGGGCGACGAGCTCACCGGTGCGGCCTGGCGAGGGTCGTTCACGGACCCTCATCCCTCCTGGGCCGGGAGGAACAGGCTGACCACCGTGCCCTTGCCGACCTCGGAGCTGATGTCCAGGGCACCACGGTGGTTCTCGGCCACCCGCCGCGCCACCGCGAGGCCCAGGCCCAGCCCGCGCGGCTTGCTCGTCAGGACGTTGCCGCCCTGCCAGAAGACCTCGGTGACGTGCGGGAGGTCGTCCGCCGGGATGCCGGGGCCCGTGTCCTCGATCCGCAGCTCCACGAGGGCGACGCCGCCCCGCCGCGCCGGCCGGGCGATGATCGTCACGCTGCCACCCTCCCGGTTGAACTCCACGGCGTTCCTGACGATGGCCCGCACCGCCGCCTCGAGCTGCTCGCCGTCGCCCCACAGCTTCTCGAGGCCGGCCGCGATCTTGACCTGCAGGGTCAGCTTGCGTTCCGAGAGCTCGGTGCGCAGCGGCGCGAGGGCGCGCTTGAGGAGGTCCGCGAGGGGGAGGGTCTGGCCCTGGGGCCGTCCCTCGGGGAACCCCAGCACCGCCGCCTGCAGGGCCGAGGCGATCAGGTCGGCCAGGCGCCCGGCCTCCTGGGTGATGATCTCCACGAACTTGGCGGCCTTGTCCGGCGGCACCTCGCCGTACCGGCCGAGGATGCGTGCCGAGGTCTGGATGGCCGTGACCGGGGTGTTGAGCTCGTGGGCGACGCGGCTCAGCAGATCACCCTTGAGCCGCTCCAGGTCGCGAAGCTGGCGGTTGGCCGCCTCGAGCTCCAGGTTGCGGTCCTCCACCTGGGTCGCCAGCGCCTGCACTCTCCCCAGCGCCTCCTGGAGGTCGCGGGTCCGCTCTGCCACCGCCCCTTCGAGGTTGCGGTTGATCTGCTCGATCGACCGCCAGGCGCGGGCGTTGGCGAGCGCCACGGCCGCCGTCGAGGACATCACGGTGGCGAGCTCCAGCTCCTCGTCCTCGAACGGACCGCGGGTCGTGTCCGCGTAGGCTGTCACCAGCCCCACCGGGCGATCCTGGGCGATGAGCGGCACCGCCAGCGCCGAGATGAAGCCCAGCCCCCGCAGCTCGTCGAGCCACGGGGAGGCCAGCACCTGGGCGGGCTCCAGCTCCTCGAGCTGGGCCAGGAAGGGCTGCCTGGAGGTGATCACGGTGCGGGCCGGCACCTCCCCGTGGGAGTCGGTCTCACCCATCGGGTCGGAGGCCAGGCCCTTGCGCATGACCTCGTAGAGCTCCCCCCCGTCGCGCACCACCATGAGGGTGCCACAGCTCACCCGCAGCTCCCGCAGGAACCGCTCGAAGAAGCTCCCCGTGACGTCCTCGGGCTCCCGGGCAAGCGACATGAGATGCCCGAACTCGTTGATCGAATGAAGGTTGGAGACGCGTCGCGCGAGCTCAGTGGAGAGGCTGTCGAGGCGGGTCGAGAGCTCGCCCATGGCGACGTTGGCCCGCACCGCGTCGGCCACCAGCTCGTCCGGCGTGAGGGCGTCGGCCTGCCCGGGCGGCCGGATGACGACCGGACCCTCCACGACCGGCTGGGTGGCGCGGGGCAGCAGCGGCTGCAGCGCCGTCCGCACGTTCCCCACGAGCCGCTGGAGCGTCTCCTGCTGCCCCGACAGCCCCAGCCGATCGGCCACCGACAGCACCGTGGACTCGGTGATCGCGGCGAACCCCTCGACCACTCCCGTACCCTGGGTCGCCACGGTCTCGAACACCCGCAGACCCTGCCGATTGACGAGCTGGTCCAGCTCCGGCCGCGACAACACCTCCGGCAGATCCCGCTTGTTGTAGTGCAGCACGATCGGGATCGTGTCGGGGTCGAGGCCGTTGGCGCGGAGGTTCTCCGCCAGGTTGGCGAGGCTGTCCTGGTTCTCCCTTGCCTTGCTGCGCTGGGAGTCGACGACGAACACGACCCCGTCGGCCCCCGCCAGCACTGCCCGGCGGGTGGCGTTGTACTGCACCTGCCCGGGCACCGTGTAGAGCTGGAGGGTGACGCGGTAGCCCCGCACCCGGCCGAGATCCAGGGAGAGCAGGTCGAAGAAGAGGGTGCGGTCGGAGGCCGTGTTGAGGGCGTAGAGCTTGGTCCGCCGCTGTGGGTCGGTGACGCGGTGGATGTACTGCAGGCAGGTCGTCTTGCCGCACAGGCCAGGGCCGTAGTAGACGACCTTCAGCTTCACCTGGCGGTACTGGTTGTCAAACTGAACCATGGGCCTCCCCCGCCAGAGGTGCAGCCGGAAGCTCGACCGCGAACAGGGCACCGCCAAGGCGCCCGGCCTCAACCCAGATCCGGCCCCCGTGCCGCTCCACGATCTCCCGGGAGATGGTCAGGCCGAGCCCCGTGCCGGTCCGGTCCTCGACCCCGTCGAGCTGCTGGAACCGTTCGAATATGCGCTCCTCGTCTCCTGCCGGGATCCCCGGGCCCTGGTCCTCCACCTCGAAGCGCAGGCCACCGGCATCGGGGAGCAGGCACCGGAGGGTGACGGTGGAGCCTTCCGGCGAGTGCTTCACCGCGTTGGAAAGCAGGTTGACGAGCACCTGGATGATCTTGTCGCGATCCAGCACGACATCTCCGGGGGCGCCAGGGGCCTCCACGGCCAGCTCCAGCCGGCGCTCGCCCACGACGGCGGCAAACGAGTCGCGAAGCAGGTCGAGCACCTCGCCCAGGGGAGTGGGCAGGAGACGCCACTCCACCTCGCCGGCCTCGATCTTCGCCAGGTCCAGCAGGTTGTTGATGAGGCGGGTGAGCCGGCGCCCCTCCTGCTGGATGACGGTCGAGAACTTCTCCACCGAGTCTGGACGCTCCCGGCCGTACCGCCTGAGGATGTTGGCCGAGGACATGATGGCCGACAGCGGGGTCCGGATCTCGTGGGAGACCACCGACAGGAACTCGCGCTGCCGGTGGGTCAGGTCCTCGAGCTGCCGTGCCTGGACCCGTCGCTGGTGGCGGGCCTGAACGCGGCCGAACGCCAGGTGTATCCGCGCCTGCAGCTCGACGGGCTGGAGCGGCACGACCAGCAGGTCGTCGGCGCAGTACTTCGCCTTGGCCAGCAGCTCGCCAAGCTGGGCGGCACCCGCCAGGACCACCACGCACAGCCCCTCGCCGCCCTGAGTCTCGCGGAGCAGCTCCACGGTGTCGGGGCGGTACCCGGGCAGGGCGGCATCCACGATCACCAGTTCCGGTTGCTGCTCGGCGAGGACCGCCGTCAGGTCGTCGAGATCCTCCTCGAGCCTCACGGCGGAAGGACTGACGTACCCGGCGATGGCGGCCAGCACCTGCTCGCGGGTGGCACGCTCGGCAATGGCCACCAGCACCTTTCTCTCTGTGGGCGAGGTCGGGCACAGCACGGACGCATCTTAGCAAAGCCGACCGGGCGTTCTCCGCCCGGCCGGCTCACCGCGTTCAGCGGAGAGGCGCGCGCTGCTGGCGGACCATCTCCACACCGGCCACCGGCTGCCGGGCCGGAAAGCTGCCGGCAGTGCGGCTGGACACGCCCTGCACCGCCAGTCCTTGAGCCGGAGCCCCGACGGGAGTCATGTGCGCCTCGATGTTGACCGGGTCCCCGGTGGCGTTGTTCACCACCGAGGCGTACGGCATCACCATGGCGTCGTTCGGGCCGGCCAGGATGAACGCGGCCAGCGTCCCTCCGGTCACGGTCTTGTTGAGCCCCCACTGGGTGTGTCCGTATGGCAGCAACACCTTGTCGACCCGGAGGATGACCTTGCCGTCCTTGTCCTGCAGCTCGAAGCGAACGGTGACGACAGCGTTGGTCAACGACACGACCCCGGCGTTGGTGCGGAAGTCGCTGTCATCCATGAGCTGCGGCATGAACGCGATGACCGACCTGTCGAGCCCCAGGTTGGTCGGGCATCCCGGGATGGCCTGTCCGAACTCCCCGGAGCTGCCATTCGGGTTGAGGGTGTAGGTGCGCGCGAAGACGGCGATGTCGCACTCGTGCCCGGTGCAGGTGCGCTTGAGGTCGTCCACGAAGACGAGCAGTGAGCCGGTCTGGCCGCGCTTGTCGAAGCCATCCGGTCCGAGCACATCCCACAAGGAGAGGGTCTCCCACGGGAAGATCTCGAAGTTGTCGATGGTCGGCACACCGCTCGAGTTGTCCCGGCCCGCCTGCAGGAACTGGATGACCAGCGGCAAGTTGTAGTCCTGGGGGTTGTAGATGGTGAGGTCGGTGTGCCAGTCCGTGCCCTGGGCCCCCTCCTTGTTGGCGACCGCCGGGACGACGTAGCTCCAGGTCAGCTCCCTGGCCTGCACGACCGTCGCCATCAGCACCGCCACCACCAGGACGAGAAGCTTGCGATTCATGGCCCACCTCCTGCCGGCAGAGAAAGCAACCCCTGTGCCACGGGGGCTGGGGTCCGGGGTCCGGGGTCCGGGATCCGGCACTGCCAGAGCTTCTTCGTCGCAGATCATCATTCGCCTGAAGGGTTTGTCGGGGGATCCACCGCCCTGGACCACCGCGACCGTGGCCGCCACCCCGCGGGTTGGGGGGGCGGACCGGACCCCGGACCCCGGACCCCGGACCCCAGCCCCCCAGGCACGGTCGTCCTTCCCAGAGGACAGCCTCCTCCCCTCCGGGCGGTGTACTCTTGCGCCGGAGGTGGGTCATGCGGTCGTCCCTGGGGCTCGTGAGCCTCCTGATTGCCGTCGCCATCATCATGTACCTCTTCGGCCACCAGGCGAAGAAGGACATCCAGGAAGTCAGGACGGTGAGCCTCTCGATGCAGGACACGACCGGCGGCAGACCCCTCGAGGCCGACGCGGCCCGCGCCATGCTCGACCGCCTCCGCAGCCTTCTCGACGCGCCCACCCTCCCCACCGCCGAGCTGCAGGAGGCCGCCCAGACCGGCGCCGCCTGGGCCGCCGGGACCCGCCCCGGAACCGCAGACAATCACATCGCCGTGAGCCTGCGCAGCGCCGCCCTGGAGCTCCTGGCCGCTGGCCCGGGGATCGACGACCCGCACCGGGCCGCGGCACGCCGCCACCTCGACAGCGCGGCCGTGTCCACGGTCACAAACCGCCCACCCGACGCCGTGAGCGGCCTCCGGGACCAGATCCAGAACATCCAGAACTCGACCAACCAGCGCAAGCTCGAGACCGATCCCTCCCGGGAATAGCCGGCCCCCGCCCACCCGGTTGAGAGTCGAGAGTCGAGAGTCGAGGGCGAAGGCCCCCCTTACCGGCCGCTGCGGTTGGGAGGGGGAACTTCTCGACTCTTGACTCTCAACTCTCGACTGTTGACCCTCGACTCTCGACCGGGCGGAGGGGCGGTCAGAGCAGGTCGGCGAGGTTGGTCGTGCGCACCTCGCCGGCCCCGAAGGCGCACAGCTCGGCGGCGATCTGCACGATGATCCGCTTGACGGCTTCGGTGCGCTCGATCTGATGCGGCGGCCACAGGCGGATGGCGGTCTCGTCCTGGCGCACCGTGACCAGCACGAGGGCGTGGATCGGGCGCCCGAACTCCACCACCACCGCGGCCAGCAGGAGGGAGTGCTCGTCGCGCCCGAGAAACGCCCCCTCCAGCCGCGCCACGACGCCTCCCCAGCGCCAGGGTCCCACCGGGAGGCTCCGCCACGCCGCCTCCAGGTCCGCGCGGCCGGCCCTGATGACGTGGGGCATGGCTAGAAGGAGAACGCCAGGCCGACCGTGGCCGTCACCAGAATCGGCTTCCCGACGTTCTCCGCGCGGTGCATCGTCAGCTCACCGGTGAGGCGCAGCCGGCGGTTCAGCATGTACCAGTCCCCGACGCCCACGTAGTAGCCGAACTCCATCGACTCCGTGTCCTCCGGCGCCTCGCCCTTGTCGATCGTCAGCTCGTACCCGCCCAGACCGGCCGAGAAGATCACCTCCCCCATCGGGCTGTCGAGCAGGTAGTCGACCCCGATGGTGTAGGCCCGCAAGGTGCACTCGGCGTCGCCCGTCATCAGGCGCAGTCCATACGGCATGTCCGCCGCCTGGAACCGGACGAGCGTCGCGTCCTCGATGGGAAGGGACAGGAAGAGCCTGGGGGACGCGTCGCTCCAGTGCTTCCAGGTGCTGTCCGGAGCCGTCTCTGCCTGGTACTCCCAGGTCGTGCCGGCGCTGGCCCCGACCCAGAGCGCCTGCCCCTGGGCCGTCCCCACCACCGCCAACAGCAACGCCACTGCCACCAGCCACCGCATAGGCTCCTCCTCGCCGAGAGTATACGGCCGTCCCGCCCCATCCCGTTGCCCCCAGGGGACCCCACCCACCACCCGGCCTCAGGTTCTCCACCCAACCCGCCGCCCGGCCTCAGGCCTCAGGAACGGCGAATACCACTCCCTGACCTCGCTACACCCTCTTGCAGTTCCTGAGGCCTGAGGTCTGAGGCCTGTCTCTCCCAAGGCCCGAGGCCTGTCCTTCCTGAGGTCTGAGGCCCGAGGCCTGAGGCCCGGGTGGGTGGGATAGACTCTTGGAATGCCGAGCTGGGGGGACGCGCTGGCCAGCACCTTCCTGCCGGCCGCCTGCGGGCGGTGCGGGCTCGCCCTTGGCGCCGGTCATCGCGCCAGTGTGTGCCGGGCCTGTTGGGACGCGATCCTCCCCCATGGCGGCGCGATGTGCCCGGCCTGCGGTCGGCCGGAGCTCGGCGAGGCGGGACCGTGCCTCGCGTGCCGGGACACCCCGCCGGTGTGGACCGCGGCCGCCAGCCTCGGCCCGTACGACGGCGCGCTCCGGGACCTCATCCTGCTGCTCAAGATGGGCAAGCGGGACGAGCTGGCCTTCCCGTTGGCCCACCTCCTGGTCGGCACCTGGAGACGACGCGGCTGGCCGCTCCCGGACGCCGTGATCCCCGCCCCCATGCACTGGTGGCGCCGGTGGCGGCGGGGCTTCAACCAGGCCGAGCTGCTCACCGGCGCGCTGGCGACGCTCCTGCGCGCACCGATGCGGCCGCTCCTGCGGCGGCATGGCGGCTCGCCGCAGGTCGGGCGCTCCCGCAGCGAGCGCCTGAGGCTCCCCTCCGGCGGCTTCTCGACCCGCCGCCCGGTGCACGGAAGCATACTGCTGGTGGATGACGTTCTCACCACAGGAGCGACCGCGGCGGCGTGCACCCGCGCCCTGGTCCGCTCTGGCGCGGCCGAGGTCCGCATCCTGACCCTGGCCCGCACACCCGACCCGAGGAGCCTCGCATGAGCCTGTTCAACGCCTTCGTCCGCACCACCCTGCCGCTGGCGCCGCGGCCGATCATCCGCTTCTTCGCCCGTCGCTACGTGGCCGGCACGACGTTCGAGCAGGCCGTGGCGACCGTCCGGCGGCTCGCCGGGCAGGGGTGCTGCGCCACCCTCGACGTGCTGGGCGAGAGCGTCGCCGAGCGCGCCCAGGCCGAGGCGGCGCGCGACGAGTACCTCCGGATGCTGGACGCCATCCCCGCCGCCGGGATCGAGCCCAACGTCTCCCTCAAGCCCACGCAGCTCGGGCTCGCCATCGACGAGGGCTTCTGCCGCGACAACATCTCGCGGATTGTCGAGAAGGCCGCCGGGCTGGGCGGCTTCGTCCGCATCGACATGGAGGACTCGCCCACCACCGACGCCACCCTGCGCGTCTTTCGCGACATCGCCGCCCGGTTCCCCGGCCGCACCGGCGTGGTGCTGCAGTCCCGCCTGCGCCGCACCCTCGCCGACGCCGCGGCGCTCGGCGCCGAGCGGGCCAACATCCGGCTGTGCAAGGGCATCTACCTGGAGCCGCGGCCGGTCGCCTACGAGGAGCGGGACATCATCCGCAACGCCTTCGTCTCGGCGCTGCGCGTGCTCCTGCGCGCCGGCTCGTACGTGGGCATCGCCACCCACGACGAGTGGCTCGTGGAGCAGTCCCTCGCGGTCGTCGCCGACCTCGGGCTGCGCCCCGACCAGTACGAGTTCCAGATGCTGCTCGGCGTCGACCCCGAGCTGCGCCGCATCATCGTTGGGGGCGGCCACAGGCTGCGCGTGTACGTGCCGTTCGGCACCCACTGGTACCCCTACTCGGTGCGCCGCCTGCGCGAGAACCCCACCATCGTGCGCGCCGGCCTCGAGGGATTCCTGCGGGGCCGCCTCGACACGTAGGGGAGGGGCTTGCCCCTCCCTTCTTGCGCACCCAGTTCCCGAACCGCGGGCGGGGCAAGCCCCGCCCCTACGACCGAACCAGGGGAGACACCCCCACCACAACCCTCACCCTCCCACACCGCATACACACGTAGGGGAGGGGCTTGCCCCTCCCTGGGGCTTGCCCCTCCCTGCACTCAGTCGATCCCGACCCGCGGGCGGGGCAAGCCCCGCCCCTACCGACGCCGACCGGCCGGGCGGGGGCTACAGGCCGTACTTCTCGATGATCTGGTTCTTGGTCAACCCGAGGATGCCGTACTTGGCGCCGATCTTCCGGAACGCCTCGAGGGCCTTCTCCAGGTGGTGCCGGTCGTGGGCGGCGGAGAGCTGGGTGCGGATGCGCGCCTGCGCCTTGGGCACGACGGGGAAGAAGAACCCCACCGCGTAGATCCCCTCGCCGAACAGGTCGCGGGCGAAGTCCTGCGCCAGCTTCGCGTTGTAGAGCATGACCGGGACGATCGGGCTGTCGCCTTCCTTGATGTCCAGGCCGATCGCCTTGAGCCCCTGGCGCCAGAAGACCGTGTTCTCCTCCAGCTTGTCGCGCCGCGCCGTGGAGGCCGAGACAAGCTCCATGACCTTGAGCGCGCCCGCAACGATCACCGGCGCCACCGAGTTGGAGAAGAGGTACGGCCGGGCCCGCTGGCGGCACAGCTCGACAAGCTCGCGCCGCCCGGAGACGCAGCCGCCGGACGCCCCGCCGAGCGCCTTGCCGAGCGTCGTGGTGATGATGTCGATCTTGCCCACGACGCCGCAGTGCTCGTGCACGCCGCGCCCGGTCTTGCCGATGAACCCCGAGGCGTGGGAGTCGTCCACG
>JALOLB010000204.1 GCA_025456225.1 Thermoanaerobaculaceae bacterium | reverse complement strand
AGTGCAGATGAGGGGTCAAGTGGCCCAGGCGGGCGTCCGCCGCGGTATGGAGCCAGTCTGAGACACCTCCCGATTTCTTCACACGCTCTCAGGCCTCAGACCTCAGGCCTCAGGTAGTACGAGACAGAGCTGGGTGGGTGGGGGAGCTGAGGCCTGAGGCCGGGCGGCTGGGTGTTGGAGAACCTGAGGTCTGTCTCCACTGAGGCCTGAGGCCGGGTGGTGGGGTGGGTGGAAGACCTGAGGCCGGGCGGCTGGGAGGAGGCTTACGTTCCGAAGAGGCGGTCGCCGAAGTCTCCGAGGCCCGGCAGGATGTACTTGCGATCGTTGAGCTGGCGGTCGAGGGCGGCGGTGTAGATCTCGGCGTCGGGGGCGGCGGCCGAGAGGGCGGCGACCCCTTCCGGGGCCGCGATTACCGACAGGAATCGCACGCGCTGCGCTCCCAGACCCCGCAGGCCATCCACGGCCAGCACGGCCGAGCCCCCGGTGGCGAGCATCGGGTCGAGCAGGAACACGACCGCGTCCTGGAGGTTGGGTGGGACCTTCTCGTAGTAGCGGCGCGCGACCGCCGTCTCCTCGTTGCGCTCGAGGCCGAAGTATCCCACCTGCGCTTCCGGTACGAGGGCCAGGAAGGCGTCCAGCATGCCGAGACCCGCGCGCAGCACCGGGACGGCCACGACGCGGGTCGCGAGGCGGCGCACCGTGGTGGTCTCGAGCGGAGTCTCGACGGCTGCCTCGGTCGTCGGAAGGTCACGCGTCGCCTCGGCGACCAGGAGCAACGTGACCCGGTGCGCCAGGCGGCGAAACTCGTCACAGGGCGTGTGGCGGTCCCGCAGGCCCGCGAAGGTGTCCTCAACCAGCGGATGGGAGAGCACATGCAGCGCCATGCGCCGCAACATATCACAGCCCATCACCCTTCCACCTCCCACCCGGCCAGCCTCGATGCCAGGACGTTTCAGTGAGCTGGATCGAGCACTGACCGGAGAGCCCCGCTCATGAAGAGCCCGCCAGGAGAACGATCCTCTCAGGCTTGGCAGGGTGGGGGATCTTGAGCCTTGAGCCTGAAGCCTCGAGCCATGGGCGGGTGGTGGAGCCGGGGCCTGAGGCCCGAGGTCTGAGGCCCGGTTGGGTGGGGGTCACCCTTCCCGGAATGCCCGGCGATCGCCGGGGCTTTGTCTGACCAGGAGGAGGCCGGGCGGCTGGGTGGGTGCGAGGGCAGGGTGACGCCGGTCGGCCAACCGAAAGATGCCAGACATTCGCACCTTGCCGGTCATCCCGCTGCGGGAGGCTGTGCTGTTTCCCGGCATCACCATGCCGATCGGGGCGGGGCGCAAGGGCACCCTGGCCGCCATCGAGGCCGCCCTGGCCGAGACCGGCAAGCTGGCGTTCGTGGTCGCCCAGCGGGAGAACACCGAGGATGTGACCCCGGAGGGGTTGCATCTGTTCGGCACGGTGGCGCGCATCGCCCAGGTGAAGCGGGGCAGCAGCGGCATGCAGCTCGCGCTGCAGGGCCTGCGGCGTGGCGTGGCGGTGCGCTACGCCAGCGAGGACAGCTATCTCGCGGCAGCAGTCCGCGAGCTGACCGACGAGCTCCCCGCCGACCCGGGCAGTCCCCAGTTCGAGGCGCTGACGCGCGAGGTGCGGCAGCGCGCCATCGAGCTGGCTGGCAAGTCGGGCCTGGCTGACGGCATGGTGGAGCGGTTCCTGACGGACGTCGACGAGCCCGGGCGCCTCGCGGACCTGGTGGCGGCGCACCTGGAGGTCACGTCCGGCGAGCGCCAGATGCTGCTGGAGGTCCTGCCGGTGCAGGAGCGCCTCCACCGGGTGCTGGTCCAGATGCTCAGGCAGATCGCGGTGCTGGACGCCCAGGCGGAGATCAAGTCGAAGGTCCAGGAGGAGCTGCAGGACCGCCAGAAGGAGATGTACCTGCGCGAGCAGCTCAAGGCCATCCGCAAGGAGCTGGGCGAGGACGAGGGGCGCCGCACCGAGCAGGAGGAGCTGCGTCGCAAGCTGGAGGCCCTCGAGCTCCCTGCGGCGGTGCGCAAGGAGGTGGACCGGGAGCTCGGCCGTCTCGAGCGCACCAGCGGCGAGTCCGCGGAGGGCCAGGTCATCCGCACCTTCCTCGAGACCGTTGCCGAGCTGCCCTGGAACCGGCGCAGCGAGGAGAGCCTCGACCTCGGCCGGGCCGCCGCCATCCTCGAGGAGGACCACTACGGCCTGGGCGACGTCAAGGACCGGATCCTGGAGTTCCTGGCCGTGCGGGTGCTGCGGGCCAGAAACCCGGAGACTCCAGGGGAGACCGAGCTGCCGACCAGCGCCGCCCCGGCGAGGAAGAGGCCCGACGACACGGGACGCGCGCCCATCCTGCTGTTCATCGGACCGCCGGGGGTCGGCAAGACGTCGGTGGCCCGCTCGATCGCCCGCGCCATGGGTCGCGAGTACGTGCGCATCTCCCTCGGCGGGGTGCGCGACGAGGCGGACATTCGCGGCCACCGGCGCACCTACGTGGGCGCCATGCCGGGCCGCATCATCCAGGGTGTCAAGCAGGCGGGCACTCGCAACCCGGTGTTCCTGCTCGACGAGGTGGACAAGCTCGGTGTCTCGTTCCAGGGTGACCCCGCCTCGGCGTTGCTGGAGGTCCTCGACCCGGCCCAGAACGACTCCTTCACCGACCACTACCTGGGGGTCCCCTTCGACCTCTCGGAGGTGCTCTTCATCGCCACCGCCAACTTCCTGCAGGGCATCCCGGGTCCGCTGCTCGACCGTATGGAGATGGTGGAGTTCTCCGGCTACACCGAGCGCGAGAAGCTGCAGATCGCCCGGCGCTACCTGGTGCCGCGGCAGCTCGACGAGACCGGGCTTGGCGACACCCAGCTCGCCATCACCGACGAGGCCGTGCTCGAGGTCGTCTCCGGGTACACCCGGGAGGCCGGAGTGCGGCAGCTCGAGCGGGAGATCGGACGGCTCGCCCGCAAGGTGGCGCGGCGTATCGCGGGCGGCGAGACGAGCCGGGTGGAGCTGGGCCGCGACGACGTGGGTGGCCTGCTCGGCCGCCCCAAGGTGCACCCCGAGCGCGCTGCCGCTGTGGACCAGGTGGGCGTCGCCACCGGGATGTTCTACACGCCCGTGGGCGGCGACATCATGTTCGTGGAGGCGTCCATCATGCCCGGCAAGGGCGAGCTGGTGCTCACCGGCCAGCTCGGCGACGTCATGAAGGAGTCCGCCCGGGCCGCCTGGACCTACGCCCGGGCCCACGCCGAGGCCTGGCAGATCGACCGCGCGGCGTTCCAGCACGACCTGCACATCCACGTGCCGGCGGGCGCCATCCCCAAGGACGGGCCGTCGGCGGGCGTGACCATGGCCGTGGCGCTGGTGTCCGCCCTCACCGGCCGCTCGGCCCGTCACGACCTGGCGATGACCGGCGAGATCACCCTCTCCGGGCGCGTACTGCCGATCGGCGGCGTCAAAGAGAAGGTGCTGGGCGCGGTGCGCGCCGGCATCACGAGCATCCTCCTGCCGGCCGCCAACCGGCCGGACCTGGAGGACGTGCAGCCCGAGGTGCGGGCCCGCCTCGAGATCCTCGCGGTCGACCACCTCGACGAGGTGGTGGCGCACGCCTTCCGCGGCGCCGGGCTGCGCGACGGGCGGCTGTTCTTCGCCGAGAGCCCGGGCGACGGCATCCGCCCGGCGCACTGAGTCCGTCCGGCGGGTGAGGGCCCCGCGGCTACAATGGCCCCGTGAAGCCGGGCTCGCCGGGTAATCCCGATCATGCCGCGCGCCGGGTGTGGGCGGTCGGCCTAGGGCTCGCCCTGCTGTTCGCCGTCTACCTGGTTTCGCCCAACCCCGTGCAGAGCGGCGACAACCACGCCCACTGTCTGACCGCCCTGTCCCTGGTGCGCGGCGAGTGGGGCTTCATCGACCAGCTCCGGCCCTACTGGGCGTCGGCCGATCTGGGGGTGCGCAGCACGGTCATCGAGGTGGGCGAAGGGCGCGCGGTGGGCGGCACGGGGATCGGTGCCGCCCTGCTGCTGGCACCGTTCTACGCCGTCGCGCGGGCGCTTGGCGCCGGACCTCTGCTGGTGCTCTCGGCACCGTACAACCAGCTCATCGCGGCGCTGTTCTGTGCGGTGGCGGTGGTGGCGTTCTGGGTGGCGGTGCGCCGGATCGCTGACCCCACGGCAGCCTGGCTTGCCACGCTTGCCTTCGGCCTCGGCTCGTCGGTGCTCTCGGTGCTGTCGCGGGAGCCCTGGCAGCACACCTTCGTGGTGGCCCTGCAGGCCCTGGCGATGGCGGTGGTGCTGCGTGGCACGCAGCCCCCCGGTCGTGGCCGGATGGGGCTGGCCGGCGCCCTCGTGGGCCTGGCTGTCCTGGTGCGGGCCACCAGCTTCGTCTACGCCGTGCCGTGGTGGTGGTGGCTGCGACGGGGCGGCCGGACGTCGACCTGGCCATTCTGCGCCGGACTGGCGCCGGGGGTGGTGGCAACCCTCGCTTACAACTGGCTCGTCTTCGGGAGCCCCTTCCTGTTCGGGCAGATCATCATCGGGCGGTACCGGTTCGCGAGTGGTGCCTCCCGGGCCGTGAGCTGGGATCCGCTGGCAGCCCTGGCCGGCCTGCTGGCGTCGCCTGGGCGCGGCCTCTTCGTGTACTCGCCGGTTCTCCTGTGGGCTCTTCTGGTCCTGGTGGGGAGCTGGGTGGTGGCGCGCCGGAGCGCTTGCGGCTGTTTCCGGCCGACCGGAGGCCACCTGTCAGACACCGCAGCGGTCCTGCCACCGGCGCTGCTGGCCGTGACTATCAACATCCTGAGTGCGGCCACGTGGAAGGAGTGGGCGGGGGGCTACACCTACGGCCCGCGATACCTGGCGGACACGCTGCCGTTCTGGGGACTCGTGGTCGCCGCGGCCGCGGTCCGGCTGCGCGAGCGCAACATCGGTTGGCGCCGCGTGGCTCTGGTACTGGTGTGGCCCCTGCTTGGTGTGTCGGTGGCATTTCACGCCGCCGGGCTGCTCGTCAGCCCGTACCGCGCCGATGCCTACTCGGCCCGCATCGATCCCGACCACCATCCCGAGCGTCTCTGGCGGTGGCGCGACTTCCCGCCGCTCGATAACCTGCGCCTCTGGCGGGCCGATCGGAAGATCTCCAACGACACCGCCGGATCACCGGTCACCGGTCACTGATCACCGGGTCCCTGGCAGGCGCGGCCCCGGGCTGGTGCGTCGAGCAGCACGCCGTCCCGGACCACCTCGACGCCGCGCAGGAGCACGTGGCGGCAGCTCAGGCGCGTGGTGCGGCCGGACCAGGGGTCGTGGGCGTCGGCCAGGGTGCTGCACACTGGCCGCTCGGGACCAGAGGGGTCGAGCACCACGAGATCGGCGTCGGCACCCTCGCGGATGACGCCCTTGCGCGGCCCCAGGCCGGCAAGCCGCGCCGGGTTGATGGCCAGGAGTCGCACGAGGTCCTCGAGAGGCCGGCCGTGGCGGTCGACCCACAGCCCGTGCATGAGCGGCACCAGCGCCCCCAGCCCCGGGACGCCGTTGGGCACCGACCGGTAGTCGCCGTTGAACCGGTCCTTCTCGGTGCGGCGGAACGGGCAGTGGTCGGTGGCGAGGACATCGAGGGCGCCCGCGCCGGTCATCGCCTCGAGCCGGGCGCGGTCGGCCTCGGCGCGCAGGGGCGGCGAGCAGAGCAGGCGGTGGCCTCCCGGCAGCCGCAGGCTCTGGTCGGAGAGCAGCAGGTACTGGGGGCAGGTCTCGCCCGAGACCTCGTGGTGCCGCCGGGCCGCAGCGATCGCCGACGCGCCGTCGGGGGTGGAGACGTGGACGACGTGGAGCGGACACCCCGTGTCGCGGGCCAGGGCGATGGCGTGCTCGATGGCGGCGACCTCTGCCCGGGGCGGGCGCATGAGCGTGTGGGAGAAGGGGTCGCAGAGGTCGACCTGGCCCGGGTCGACGGCCGCCAGCAGCGCGTCGTCCTCGCAGTGCAGGAGCAGCCGCAAGCCGAGCTCGGCGAGGCGCGGCATGATCGCGGCAAGCCGGTCCCAGGAGCTGTACAGGCCGGCCTGCCGGTAGGTGGTGTAGAGCTTGATGGTGCGGAACCCCCTCGCCGGCAGCCGGGCGAGCGCGGCCCAGTCCCAGTCGTCACCGGTCGGCGTGAGGTGGAAGGCGACGTCGCACCAGCTCCGATCCGGCACCTTGGCGAGATAGCGGGCCGCGGTGTCGGCCAACGACTCGCCGGTGCGCTGGGTGGCGAAGGCGACGATCGTCGTGATGCCGTTGGCGATCGCCACCCGCGAGGCCGATGCGAGGTCGTCGGCGAGCGTGAACGGGCCGATCTCGTCGTCGGCGTGGACGTGGAAGTCGATGAGCCCCGGGACCACGGGAAGCCCGCCGGCGTCGATGACCCGCGCGCCGGCCGCGAGGGGCGCGAGGTCCGCTCCCACGGCCGCGACCCGTCCGCGCCGCACCAGGACGTCACCCGCCACGACACCGTCCCCGGTGTGGACGAGGCCGTTGGCGATCAGCAGGGCCATCTCCCCCTCCCTCCCGTCAAGAGTCAAGAGTCAAGAGTCGAGAGTCAAGAGTCGAGAGGCACAGGATGTGATCCAGAAAGACCTGTGTGTCCCCCCTTCCCTGATGCTGGGAGGGTGGGGGAACTCTCGACTCTCAACTCTTGACTCTCGACTCCGGCCGAGGACTCTCAACTCTCAACTTCCCCTCAGAATCGGTGCCACAGAGCCGTAGCCAGCTCACGGGCGCGCGCCGCCACGGCGGCCTCGTCGAGGTCCAGCCGCAGCGTCTTGTCGTGCATGAGCACGCGGCCCCGACAGATCGTGGTGTTGACCTGCGACTGGGAGACCCCGAACACTAGGTGCCCCAGGAAGGTGCTCTCGTCGAGTGGCGTCGGCGGGTCGTAGTCGAGGAGCACCACGTCGGCTGCCGCGCCGGGAGCCAGCACCCCGAGGGGTGTCTTCCAGGAGCGGTTGGCGATGCGCGCATTGCCGCCGACGAGCAGCCCCACCGTCTCCATGAAGCCGATCGAGGGGTTGCGCGCCGCCAGGTGCCGCACCCACAGCCCGACGCGCAGCTCCTCCAGCATGTTGGTGGTCATGGCATCGGTGCCCAGCCCCACCAGCACCCCGGCGCGCAGCATGGCCGGCACGTCCGCGACGCCGACGGCGTTGTTCATGTTGGACTGGGGGTTGTGCACCACGGCGGGTCCGCGACGCCGACGGCGTTGTTCATGTTGGACTGGGGGTTGTGCACCACGGCGGTGCGCGTCTCGGCGAGCATCTCGAGCTCGCGCTCGGAGAGGTGGACGCCGTGGGCGCAGATCGTTCGGTCGCCCAGGATGCCGAAGCGGGCGAAGCGCTCGACCACCCGCGAGCCGTGCTCGTGTTGGCAGGCTTCCTGGTCCGAGGCCGCCTCGGCGGTGTGGACGTGAAAACCCACCCCGAGGTCGTGGCCGGCGCGGGCCGCCTCCTCGAGGGTGGCATCGCCGATCGTGAACGACGCGTGCAGGCCGAACAGCGCCTTGAGCTGCTCGTCCCGGTCGGCGCGGCACGCGCGGATCCACGCCACGTTCTCCTCGATCCCCTCACGGGCGACGGTGCCGCCGTCGCGGTCCGAGAGCTCGTAGCAGAGGCTGGCGCGCAGGCCAGACTCCCGCACGGCGCGGGCGATCGCGTCCAGCGACCCGCGCACCGCGTGAGGGCTCGCGTGGTGGTCGATGAGCGTCGTGGTGCCATGCCGGATGGCCGCGATCAGGGCGACCAGGGCCGAGATGTGGCAGTCCTCGAGGGTGAGCTGTCGGTCCAGGCGCCACCACAGGTGCTGCAGCACCTCGTTGAAGCTCGCGGACGGCCGCGCCTTGCCCAGCCCGCGCACCAGTGTCGAGTAGAAGTGCATGTGGGCGTTGATGAACCCGGGCAGCACCAGCTTGCCGGTGGCGTCGATGACCTCGGCACCGTCGCGATTCACCTCGGTGCGGGGAGCGAGGGCCGCGATGCGGTCGCCCTCGACGAGCAGGGCGTGGCCCTCCAGCACCCGGTTGGGCTCACCCAGGGTTGCAATGACGCCGCCGTCGATGACCAGTCGACTGGGGGTGGTGGACATGTCAGGCCTCCGTCAGCGCGGCCAGCTCCTCGGCCGTGCGCTCGCGCATGGAGAGCGCCCCGGAGAAGCACTTCTGGGCGCAGATCGAGCAACCGATGCAGCGCGCCGGGTCGGTGCGCGGCACCTTGCGCTCGTCCAGGGTGATGGCCAGGTACGGGCAGCGGGTGCAGTTGCCGCAGTGCTGGCACAGCTCCTCGTCGACGGCCGAGACGGGCTTGGTCGACGGCAGCTCCATGAAGCCCCGGATCGGGTCGGGCAGCGCCCGGCCGATGAGCTCGCTCACGGAGGCTATCCCCCGATCGGCCATGAGGTGCGACAACCCGGAGTGCAGCTCCGCCACGACGGGGTAGCCATACTTCATGACCACGGTGCAGAACTGCACGGTCCTCGCGCCCAGGGCGAGGAAGTTGGCGGCAGACCTGTAGTCCATCGGGCCGCCGTTGCCAGACACCACCACGCCGAAGCGCGAGACGTTGGCCAGGGTGAGGTTGGAGATCGGGATGACCCCCTCGCCCGACATGCCGACGACGATGCCCTCCTCCCACCCGGGCTTCGGGCCGGGGCGGAACGCCAGGGTCGGGAAGGTGTTGGCGAGGGTCACGCCGGCCTTCTTGTGCGGGTGGCGGGCGAAGACCTCCCGGATCGCCGCGATGATCGGGTAGATGGCCGTCACGGCGGCGGTGAGCTTGAAGAGCTTGGGGACCTCGGGGTCGGAGACCTGCATGACCCAGTCGACGATGGCGGCCGTCAGCTCCGGGTCCTGGGAGACGATGTCGCCCCTGGTGCCGTCCCCGCCCTGGGGGCAGGAGAGGGAGTACTCGATCCCGTGCACGCCCGCACGCTCCAGCATCAGCGTGTTCGACTGCCAACCCTTCGCATCCAGCTCCGGGTGCCCGGTGACGGGCCCGCCGGTGGAGGCCAGGGTGAGGCGGTCCGGGAACTCCCGGACCAGGCGCTCCACCTCGCGGCAGACCCGGTCCAGGGGGTGCCCGGACACGTTGTCGCAGTTGGCGTAGGTGGAGGGGGTGAAGGCGAACATGTAACGCGCCGGGATGTGGATGGGGACGTTGTCGAACGCCGTCTTCATGACGCCGCCGGCCCACCCCGCCTCGTAGGCGCGGCGCATCTGCTCGTAGCCGTCCGAGGGCGGCGCGGCGGAGAGCAGGAACGGCGAGAGGATCGGCCGCCCGAAGAAGTCGCAGTCGAGGGGCACCGGCAGCGCCCTGAACCCGGGCAGGACGACGAAGCTCTTGACCGGCTTCTCGATGGCCGGCGGAGAGGAGCTCCGCAGGAACGCGTCCACGTGGAGTGCCGCGTTCTTGCCAGCGGCCACCGCCTCCACCACGGTGGTGGGGCCGTTCTCGAGGTCGCCCGCGAGGAACACCCCGGGTGCGGGTGCCGGGCGATCGGTGGGCCGCGCCCCGATCGCCACGACCACGAGGTCGAACTCGGGGCGGGTCTGCTCCGTGCCCGGGAGGTCCCTGACGTGCCGCGGGTGGAACGGCACGCCGTCCGGCAGGCGGACCTTGCAGGTGTCGAGGCCGATGACCACACGGTCGCAGACCAGGATGGCGGTGACGCGGGTCCGTCCGGAGACATGCACGCCGGCCGCCATCACCCCGCGCAGCTCCCGGGTTGTGAGGGGCATCTCGGCAAGGCTCTCGAGGGCCAGCATCTCGACGTGGGCTGCGCCCCGGGCGCGGGCGGTCTCGGCGCAGTCGGCGGCGACGGCGCCGCCGCCGATCACTGCCACCCGTCGGCCCGCTGCCGGGTGCTCTTCGGGGGCCGCCAGGAACTCGAGGCCCGGGATCGTCGCCTCCTCGCCCGGAATCTTGAGGCGGAGCGGCTCGCCGAGGCCGGTCGTCACGACGACGGCGTCGAAGCCCTGGCGCAGCAGCGCCTCCGGGGTACCGACGTGCTCCCCCCGACGCACCGAAACCGCCCCCAGGGTCTCCACGAACGCCAGGTCCGCGGCCAGCACCTCGTGGTCGAGGCGGAGCTCGGGGATGAGGGCCGCCATGCCGCCGGCGCGACCGGCCGTCTCGAAGAGCTCCACGGCGTGGCCGTGCTGGGCGAGGACCGCGGCAGCGCCGTAGCCGGCCGGGCCCGCCCCGACCACCGCAACTCGCCTGCCGGAAAGCGGGGCTTGCTGGTAGTCGGGTACCCACTCCGAGCGGCGCGCCTTGTCGATGAGAGTGGCCTGGATGGCCGGGATCTCGATGGCGCGGTCGAAGGTGCGGCGCGAGCACGCCCGCTGGCAGTGGGTGTCGGGGCACACCCAGCCGCAGATGCCACCCAGGGGGTTCTTGGAGAGGATCATGGCGGCCGCACGGCGGTAGTCGGCAGGCTCCCCCACCCGCGCCGCCATGATGAAGTCGGCCGGCGAGCAGTCGGCCGGGCAGGCGACCTGGCAGGGCTTCTCGGCACACGACTCACAGCGCTCCAGCTCGGCGCGCAACTGGGCATCGGTCAGCAGGTAACGCTCGTTCTCGGGCATCGGCTCCCCCACCCTCCGAGCCTACCATACCGCCCGCCCACCCGCGGGGTCCGAGGTCCGGGGTCCGGGGTCCGTGTTGGATGCACAAGACTCTCACTCAACGTGGATCATCTCGGGTCTTGAACACAATCTTCACAAGGGATCTGCGGGTCGGACCACACGCGGTCGGTAGCACGGACCGCTTGACTTTCGGGGAATAGTGAGCAGCCTCTTGCCGGA
>JALOLB010000203.1 GCA_025456225.1 Thermoanaerobaculaceae bacterium | reverse complement strand
CGCGGCCCTTGTGGGTCCTCTCGTGGACGAGCGCGAGGGCGGCCCGCTCGACGCCGTCCCGCCGGTCGAGGTAGATCCGGTTGTCGGACGTCGAGTACCGCGAGCCCTGGCCGTCGTCGACGACCACCACGCGCACGTTGTTGTCGCGAAGGTAGTCCAGCGCCTCGCGCCCCGTCGCCGAATCGTCCAGGAGGTCGTTCACCTGGTTGAGGAAGTCGTCGCAGCCGTCGACGCCGCAGCTTTGCGTTGCAGTTGCCACCGGGTTCGTCCCCGTGCTCGCGTCGGCGTCGGCCTCGGCCTCCCCGAGCCTCCGGTGGCAGCCAGAAAGCCCGATGACCACGAGTGCGAGGGCGATCAGCGGAACGACCCATCCCACCGCCTACCTCCGTCCCCGGGCGGCCCTCTCGTCGTCGAGGGATTCCTTGGCTGCGGCCATGAGGGTGTTGGTGCGGAGCGTCGAGCCCTCCGTACGGGGGTCTGTCAGCACCCGCGCCGCCCACGGCTGGGCCGGGTCGCGGTCGAAGTCGACGCCGAACACGCACATCAGGTCGATGTACCGGAGCACGTCGCGCTCGATGTCGATGCCGTACGAGCGAGAGCGTTCGATGCCGTACGCGACGAGCTCGCGCATCTGCTCGTCGGACGCCTCTCCGACGACCTCTGGAAAGCACCGCTGCAGGTGGACAATGGCCCGCGCCTCGAAGCTCTCGGCCATGTAGCGGTCGAGCGCCTTGACGTGCTCGCGGCGCAGGGTGAAGACCATCAGTGCTCCATTCCCGGCAGCCTCAGCCCGGCTGCGGCATCGGCCTGCATCCTGTCGACGAGGTCGAGGTCGGCCCCCTGCGTGAGGCAGGTGTACAGGACGTCGCCCGCGACCAGCCAGAGCCCCTGCACCACGACTGCATCACCCATGTGGCCGACCCCTGTCAGTCGCACCGAGAGGGCCTCGATCCCGCGCAGCGGACCCCTGGCGGCAGTCTCCTCGTCGAGCCGACTGAGCCCCTGTCGGGCGCCTCGTTGCAGGGCACCCGCCAGCACGGCCAGGGGAGATGGCGTCGGCTGGGCCAGCAGGCTGAGCGTCACGACCCGGTCTGCGATCAGCAAGTAGGCACCACGGGCCGGGTTGTGCCAGCCCCCGGCCAGGACCAGGTCCAGCCATCCTTCGGCCGCACGCGTCCGCCACTGCTCCGGAGGCAGGGGACGACTTGCGCCGATCAGTGCCAGGAGGGCCGGCCGGGCCTCATCCATGCGCGCCGGCTCGGCCATGAGCCGGAAGACCGCGGGTACCGGCTCGCCGGTGAAGACCTCGAGAGACTGCCGCCGCGCCCCGCTCTGCCAGGTCCGCCGGGTTCGGTCGTCGAGGAGGATCGACGCCAGCTCCCGACCCGCGTCGTCCTCCCACTGACTGCTCCCGAGCACGAGCTCGCCGGTTGTCGCCGCCTCCGCCATGCGGGCGGCGAACCACTCGGAGGCGTCGCCATCACAGCCCATCACCCGTTGCACCCCGAGCTCGGCTCCCCGGCCACGGACGAGCACGCCGTCGCCCCCGTCGGCGACCTCCCAGCCGGTCGGCACGACCAGGCTCCGGCCGAGGAACGGGTAGTCCTGCCGCGGCCCTCCCGCATCTCCAACAGGCTCGTCAAGTCGTCCGAGGTCGAGAGGCCGGGCCCCGGCACAGAACTCGACGCCGCGGAGCCGCAGCGAGCCGACGATCGCGTCGAGCCAGTGCTCGGGACAGGACGTGCTCCCATCCGGCAGCTCGGCCACCAGCTCACAGACGTAGAGTCCGGACGTGCTGTAGACCCGGCGCTGCCGCCGCAGGTCGCCCTCCTCGTCCCGGTAGCGGAACGCGAGCGCGAAGCCTTCTCGCCCTTCGGCGAGCACGGCAGGGCCTTGACTCAGGAGCTGGCACTCCTCGAAGAGGTCGGGCAGGCCCCGCAGCAGCTCCCGGGCGGCCTCCGCCGGGCTCGAAGGACGGGGCAGAAAGCGCTCGAAGGCCAGCACGGTCGCGCGCTCGTCCCCGGGTAGGGGCTCGCCCGCCCCGCACGGCGGGTCGGGCAGCCACGCCTCGGGGACCTCGAACGAGCAGAAGCGACCTCGAACCTCGCTCAATTGATCTTCACCAGCGCGCCCTTGACGGTCGTGATACCCGCCGCCTTCACCGAGATCATGGTGCCCGTGATCTCCACCTTCATCGCCGACAGCTTGATCGTGGTGCCCTTCACCGTCACCTTCCCGGCCTGGACGTCCAGCGAGGACGCCTTGATCTTGTGGGTGCTCCCCGACTGCTCCGTGTTCTTGCTGCCCACCTTGAGGGTACGGCTGGTCCCCACCAGGGTCGTGTCGGAGCTCGCCACCTGGGTCTGCCGCTTGCCGCCGATCTTCTCCTTCTGGGAGCCGCCCACGTTGTGCACCTCGGATCCCCCGATCAGGGTCACAAGGTTGACTCCCGTCATGTGCGTCTCGCTCCCGCCGACCGTCTCGTTGAGGTTCGCCCCGTAGGTCAGCGAGGTGTTGCCCCCCACGCTCACCGACAGCGAGCCGCCCACGGTGAGGGACATGTTCGTCCCCACGGTCATGCTCAGGGACCCCGAGGTCTGCACGCTGATGCTCGAGCCGGCCGCGTCGATGGTCAGGGAGTGGGAGGACGAGTTGTCCCGCACCGTGATCGTGTTGGCATTGTCGTCGATCTGGATGACGTGCCCCCCGCTGCTCGTGATGAGAATCCGCTTGTTGGCATCGTCGAGCTCGAGCAGGTGACCGTCCTTCGACCTGGCGCGGATGCGCTCCTCCTTGTCGTCGAGCACCACCTGGTGGCCCGCCGCCGACTCGAGGAGGATCCCTCGCGCCCCCTGGCCCTCGGCGAAGTGGATGACGTGGCCGTCGGCGGTCGAGTACTTGATGTTGTTGCCGTAGTCGCTCCTGCTCCTGTCCCCGTCCTCCAGGAAGATGCGCTCGCCTCCCCCGGTGTTGAGGGTGATCGCGGTGTTCTTGTCGTCCATGAGCAGGCGGTGCTGGTAGCGGGTGAGGACGACGTTGCGGATCAGCTCGTCGGGCTTGATCGGCTGCACGTTGACGTAGTTGAAGACGGACCCCACGATCAGCGGCCGGTCGGGGTCGCCCTCGAGGAAGTCCACGACGACCTCGTCGCCGATGAGCGGGTGCCACTGGAAACCGTGCTTCTTCTGGGTGTCCCGGTCGATCCCGGCGTAGGGCTGGGCGACCCGGATCCAGCACGAGCTGTTCTCGTCCTTCTTGCCCTCCAGGTCCCAGTGGAACTGGACCTTGGCGCGCCCGTGGTCGTCCATGAAGATCTGCTCGCCGGACGGTCCCACCACCGTGGCGGTCTGCGGGTTGAGCGCCGGCTTGGGGGTGCGCGGCACGATGCGGGGCACCATGTCCGCCGGGATGGCGTAGAGCGACACGCCGTACTGCACCCCGGTGTCGCCCCGCTGGGTTGCGGAGTGCTGGACCTGGACCACCAGCCATGACCCGTCGAGGTCGCTCCGGTACGCCCCGGACAGCGTCATCTTGCACCCCGGCGACGCCGACCTGTACGTGCCCGATGCCGCCAGGGTCTTCCGCCACACCGACTCGGCCTCGACGAGCACCTGCGCCAGGTCCCGCCCGCGCCCGTCGTCCCGGTAGCGGTCCGGGTGGTAGTCGTAGATCTGGAGGTCGGTGTTCTTGGGGGCCGACTTGTCCACCTTGAGCGACTTGTCCGGGTCGCGGTAGTCGAAGTCCTTGAACACGACCTTGCCGATGTAGGCGTTCTCGCTGTAGCGGAGGTCGGACAGGTACTCCTCGGAGGTCGACAGCTCCCCCGAGCCGCTCTTGTGCTTGACCTCCGCGTCCGGTGCGCACTCGCCGTAGGCCGAGGTGGAGTCCCCAATCACCATCAGCTCGCTGCCGTCATGGGTGAAGAAGTAGAAGATCCCCTCCTCCTCCATGAGCCGGCAGATGAACGCCATGTCGTTCTCGCGATACTGCACGCAGTACTCGCGCACCGGGTAGCCCTTGGAGAGCCGCAGCTCGTACTTCCCGGCCATGCCCCGCTCATCGAGCACCTTCGTGATGATGTCCTTGGCCGACTTCTCCTGGAAGATGCGCGAGTTGGTTTTCTGCGCCAGCAGCCAGAGGGTGGGCACCACCTCCACCGAGTACTCCCCCCACTCCTGCTCCACGCCGCCGAGCCCAGGCTTGCCGGCGCCGGTCTGGGTCATCGAGGACACGATGCCGAAGTACTTCTTCTCCTTGTCGCCCCACGTGATCTTGATCTCGGCCGTCTTGCGGATGAGCCCGGCGATGTCGACTGCCGAATCGTCCAGCCACAGCATGAGGCTGAACCGGAAGAGCTGGGAGATCTCCTCGTACCCCTGCATCCCGAGGACCTGGAAGGTCTGCCCGCCGATCTTGCAGGAGTACTGGGCCACGTTCGAAGGTATCTCCGCCATGCTCACCGCCTCTCGAGCTGGACGCTGTCAGATCGCTGCCACTGCAACAACCTGGTCATTCGCTACCCCCACCGCGATCCAGGCACGAAGCGGGGCGGGAACGACCCGGCCGCCTGTCGGGCCGGGAAAGGTCCCACGGCAGCCAGCCTGGGGTCGCCCGGCTGCGGGTCCTTGCTCAGCGCCGCCTGGAACGCCTGCGCCTGGGTGGCGCTCGGGGGGTCTGTCACGATCACCGAGCCGATGACCTCGGAGTGGTTGACGTAGCCCCTCGCTTTTTCCTCGGGATACCCGCCATTCGACGCCTGCTGCGTGCCGACCAGCATGTCGTTCATGCCCTGGGACTTTGTCCAGTGCAGCTCGATGGCCACGTGCCAGGGGATGTCCCGGCGCCCGGGCACGAAGAAGGTCCGGTACCCCTTGACCTCCCAGTCCGCCGCGCCCAGCAGGTCGGCGGCGATGAAGGAGAAGCCCCGGCAGTCGATGATGCGCCGGTTGCTCCCGTCGCCCATGCGTGTGCGGCTCGTGATCTGGCCCCAGGAGTCGCAGGTCTTCAGGCCCAGCGGCACCTGACCCTGATCCGGACGCCAGTTGATGGCGGCCGTGGTGGCCGGGAGCATGTCGATGTGGACGTAGAACGCTTGCGCGTACCGATCGTACTGCTTCCACGACTCGTACGGGTCAGTGGCCAGAGTCTTGAAGTACCCCCGCAGGTCGTCCGCCGAGGGGTGGCCGTTGGTGAGCGTGATGCTGGTTACCCCGAGCGCCTTCTTCATGCCCTCCACGAAGAAGTCACGGTCGCCCTTTCCCGGTGGATCTGCCATCGCGTCCCCTGCTACTCGAAGACGAACGTCAACCCGCCGTCCTCGCCGACGTCCGCCTTGACGCTGCCCACCGGCTCGTCCCTGGCCATGCGCGAGAGGATCTCGGTGGAGATGCGGGGCAGCACCTGCCCCGAGATGATCTGGTCCACGTTGCGCGCGCCGGTCTCCTCCACCGTGCAACGCTCGGCAATCCAGTCCGCGAGCGCCGGCGTGGTCACGAGGGTGACGCGGGCGTTGGCCTGCAGACGTTCGGCCACCTTGGCGAGCTTGAGGTCGACGATGCGGCGCATGTTCTCGGGGCTGATCGGGAAGTACGGCACGATCGTCATGCGCGCCAGCAGCGCCGGCTTGAAGCGCTCACGGAGCGCCGGCCGGATCCCCTCGACCAGGTCCTCCGCCGACGCGCCGCCGGCGGTCATCTCCATGATCGCGTCGGACGCCAGGTTCGAGGTGAGGATCAGCAGCGTGTTCTTGAAGTCGATCTCCCGGCCCTCGCCGTCGGAGAGCATGCCCTTGTCGAACACCTGATAGAAGAGGTTCATGACGTCGGCGTGGGACTTCTCGACCTCGTCCAGGAGCACCACGGAGTAGGGGCGCTGCCGCACCGCCTCGGTCAGGACGCCGCCCTCGCCGTAGCCCACGTACCCCGGCGGCGAGCCGATGAGCCGCGACACCGTGTGGGCCTCCTGATACTCCGACATGTTCACGGTGGTGAGAAACCGCTCGCCGCCGTAGAGGAGGTCCGCCAGCGCCAGCCCCGTCTCGGTCTTGCCGACGCCCGACGGCCCGACCATCAGAAAGACCCCCTGGGGCGCGTTGGGGTTGCCGAGCCCGGCCCGGGCGGCGCGGATGCGCTCGCCCAGCACGGCGAGGGCGTGGTCCTGACCGATGATCCGCGACTGCAGGTGCTTCTCGAGCTCGAGCACGATGCCGGCCTGGTCGCGCACCATCTTGCCCACCGGGATGCCGGTCCAGTCCGCGACCACCGAGGCGACGACGTCCGGCGTGACCTCCAGCGGGATGAGGGGGCTCGTGCCCTGGACCACCGCCAGCTCGGCGAGCGCCGTCTGCAGCGCCTCCGGGGTGCCGCCCTCGCCGCGCGCCGCCTCGACCCTGGCCACCGCCTCCTTCTCGCGCTCCCAGACCGCCGTGATCGCCGCCAGCTCCTCGCGGGCCGTGGCGATCCCGGTCTCGAGCCGGCCGATCTCCCCGTCGTCCCTGTAGGTGCCGCCCTCCACGTCCCGTTTCCGTGCTGCGAGCGCCATCTCGGCGTACATGATCCGCCGCTCGATGCGGTCCATCGCGGCCGGCTTGGCGTCGAGCCCCACCTTGACCCGCGAGGACGCCGTGTCCATCACGTCGACGCACTTGTCGGGGAGCTGCCGCCCCGAGATGTACCGCTGGGAGAGCTGCACCGCAGCCACCACGGCGCTGTCCAGGATGCGCACGTTGTGAGACTCCTCGAACTTGGGGCGCACGCCCCGCAGCATCGTGATCGCCCGCCCCTCGTCGGGCTCGTCCACCTTCACGAGCTGGAAGCGCCGCGCCAGGGCCGCGTCCTTCTCGAAGTACTTCTTGTACTCGGACCACGTGGTGGCGGCGATGGTGCGCAGCTCGCCCCTCGCCAGGGCGGGCTTGAGCAGGTTGGCCGCGTCCCCCCCGCCCGCCGGCCCTCCGGCCCCGATCAGCGTGTGCGCCTCGTCGATGAAGGTGATGATCTTCTCGCCGGCCGCCTTGGCGTCGTTGATCTCGGCAATCACCGACTTGAGCCGGTTCTCGAACTCGCCCTTGACCCCGGCGCCGGCCTGCAGGAGCCCGAGGTCGAGGTTGAGGATGCGGGTGCCCTTGAGCGGACCGGGCACGTCGTCGGCGACCAGCCGCAGCGCCAGGCCCTCGACCAGCGCCGTCTTGCCGACGCCGGCCTCGCCCACCAGGATCGGGTTGTTCTTGCGGCGCCGCACCAGGATGTCCACCATC
>JALOLB010000202.1 GCA_025456225.1 Thermoanaerobaculaceae bacterium | reverse complement strand
AGTCGTCGGGCCGAAGCTCCGCTTCTCGCCAGGCTTGGGCGTGACCGATGTCAAGCGCTCCGCGAGACCTGCAAGCTCGGGCGCACCCGTCTTGAGCTCGAGCCAGACCCGCCGTGCGGAAACCGGGTCACCCGAAAGCAGCAGCCGATCCCCCTCTGCGAGCCGCGCCTCCAGGCGCGCCTGCGCCGCCGCCTGCTGCGCCCGCACCACGCGCTCCCGGAGCGCCACGCCAGCGCCGGCCGACTCCACCGCCAGCGCCTGGTCGCACAGCCGCAGTGCCTCGTCGAGCTGCCCGGCGACCAGCGCCCGCTCCGCGGCGGGGAGCTTGCCGTCCTTGCCGTCGAGGACACCCCGGAGGTACGGATCGCTCGCGTCCACCGAAGCGATCTTGCGCAGCCACTCCACGGCCTGGTCCCACTGTCCGGCCTCCAGATAGGTTCGGGCCGTCTCGCGGTAGAGCGGGAGGTCCCGCCGCCCCTGAGCAAGGCGTCCGCGCTCCGTCGACTCCCATGCCGCATGTTGCTCTGCATCCCGGCGCGCCCGCTCGGCGCGAAGACGCGCAACTGCGCTGCGCTCGGTCGCGATCGGGTGGCCAGGCGCCAGCTCCAGCAGGCGCTCGTAGCGCGACGCGGCGCGCTCCCAGTCGCCCGCGTCCCAGGCGGCGTTGCCCTGGCGCAAGAGTTCCACCGGATCGGACGGCAGGGTCGAGGTCGGCCGCGGGCGCTCGGTGGGGGGCGGTGCGGCGGTCGGGCGCACCAGCGGCTGGTTGAACGTCACCCCCATCCCGGCGGTGATCCGCGCCCCGCTGCCGACCTCGGTGAGCACCGCCTGGGCACTCGCCGCGTCCACCCGGGTCACCCGGAAGTACGCCACATCAAGGGTCGTCAGCTTGCCGCCGATGGTCTCGGTCGAGGTCACCTTACCGGTCATCCCCTCGCGCACGCCGTCCCGGGCACCTGCCGACATGGTGATCTGGTTCCCCGCCACACCCACGACGGTTTGCGCCGCGACCGGAGGGGCGAGCGCCAGGCAGGTCAGGATCGCGATGCTGGGCGCGTGGAGCTTGCCTCGACTCATGTGGTCCTTCCCCGGAAGCCCGGTGCCAAATGGGGAGCCTGCGATCCACCCGGAACCGGAGGCCAGGCCCGCAGAGTGGTCACCAGCTCCCTGATTGGCAGCGTCTCGAGCCTTGGCGGGAACGTACGTGCCGGGATCATTGGCAGCCGGCCGTCCTACCTGGCGCCCGCTGTTGGGCGGCAGGTGGCTGGGCGCACCTCGCGCCGGACGACCCGCAGGACCGACCCGTCGACTGTGGCGCATGCCCGGAGGTTCTCCGAGCAGCTCCATCCAGGGGCAGGCATCTCGATGCTGACACGCTCGCCTCCGGCGGTGATCTCCTCCGCCGCGCCGGGCACCGACTCGACGAGCACACCAGCCCCAGGGAGAGCCCGGCACATGCCCGGCAGGACGGGCCGCGGGCTGAGACCTTGCGACGACCACACTCGGGTCGCGCCACCGTTGCCGATCAAGACCTCCTTGCTGTCCGGCGAGAAGGTCATGGCACCGGTGGAGCAGCTTCCCGACCCCTTCTCGCTCGAGTACCTGGCAAGCAGGCTCATGGTCTTCGGGTCGTACAGCCTCACGTGCTGCTGCAGGCCAGCCTTGGCGTGCCGCTCGCGGACATCGGTGCCAAACAGGCGGCCGTCCGGCGAGAACGCGATGTGGCAGGTGAACTCCGAGCCGACGTCCGCGAGCTTCTTCGGGCTGGCTCCCGCGAGGGACCACATTTCGATCTCGTTGTCGTGCAGCCCGACGAAAAAATCGCCCGCCGGCGACGCCAGGATCCGGGAGTAGTCCTGGAACTCCCCGAGCTCTTCGACCTTCAGGTCGGCGGTCCCGAGGCGCCGCAGGGTTCTCGAGGTGAGAAGCAGCACCGCGCGCGAGTCTCCGTGAAAGGAAACGTGGGTGGTGGAGACTGCTCCCTTCTCGAACGGGACCTCCCCGACACGCCCGGCTAGCAGGTCGACGACGAAGAGCAGCGCTTTGTCGCCCCGGGCGAACACCAGGGCGAGCTCGCCCTGCGGGGAGACCTCGACCCTGTTGAACACGGCCGCCGGGAGCTCGATGGCCTGAGATCCGACCGTGCGCAGGCTCCTTGGAATTGCGGCCTCGACCTGCGCTTGCAGAGCTGCGGCCTCCGTGACCAGCTCACCGGACTCGGGCCACACCGGGGAGTCTGCCAGCATGCTGCAGGCCCGCTCGGCTCCCTGGCTCCGCAGCGCACTCCGGACCTCCCCCAGGAGGCGCTCGACCCCGGCGTCACGGGACAGCTTCCGGCATGCCGCGCCCAGATCCTCCCGCTGGGCGGCCGCGAGCACGCCGTCGAGTCGGGAGCAGAGCCGGCCGGCGGACTGGTACTGCCGCTCCGAATGGAGCCGCGTGGCCTCGGCGACGACCCTGGTCGCCACCTCCGCCACGTAGGGATCGAGGGGGACGACTGTGCTGAGCTTGCCCAGGGAGTCGATCGTGCCTCCCCAGTCAGCTCCCTCGAGAAGCGTCGCCACCGTCTCGCGATACAGGGGCAGATTGCGCCGCCCCAGCTCGGCTGCCTCCCGGACCTCGCGCTCGCGGCGGTCTCGCTCCTCGACCTCCCTGCGGAACTGCTCGGCCCTGGCCCGTGCGGCAGGGGCCCGACCTGCCGCGATCGGGTTTCCCGGCACCACCTCGAGCAGGCGCTCGTAGCGCGACGCGGCGCGCTCCCAGTCGCCCGCGTCCCACGCCGCGTTGCCCTGCCGCAGCAGCTCCACCGGGTCGGGCGGCAGCGTGGGCGAAGGGCGCGGACGCTCGGTGGGCGACGGTCCGGCAGTCGGACGCACCAGCGGCTGATTGAAGACGACATCCATGCCAGTGGTGATTCGCACCCCCGGTCCCACCTCGGTCAGCACCGCCTGGGCGCTCGTCGCGTCGGCGCGGGTCACCCTGAAGTACGCCACATCGAGGGTCTCGAGCCGCCCTCCGACGCTCTCCGTCGTCGTCACCTTCCCCGTCATCCCTTCCCGCACGCCGTCCCGCGACCCGACCGACACCGTGATCTGGCTCCCCGACACGCCGACCACGGTCTGTGCCAAGGCAGACGCGGCCACGGCCATCGCCGCCGCGACCAGCAGCGCCCGCATCACCCTCGCCCAGCTCCCTGTCATTCCAGTCCTTCGGTGCAAAGAGCACCCCGGCCGGGGCGGCAGGCGCCGCCGAGGGCCGGGGTCGCGGGTCTCTTCGGTCCCGCCGGCGCGGGACCGGGAGCGCGGCCCGGATGAGGGCTGCGGCACACCCCGGGCGACCGTGATCGCCCGGGCGCCGGCCGCCACCCCGGACCCACCGTCCGGCCGTCGTCCCCAGCGCACCGGAAGCCGATGTTGTTGTTGCGGTTGGACGGGTCGTTGTGGTTGCGGTTCGAGACCCGGAGGTTGTCCGGATTGTTGTTCCACGACCCACCGCGAAGCACCCGGTGCATCAGGCCACACCCCCACGCACAAAGATAGCCGATCCCAGCACCTCGGACCGAAGCCGCCAGGTGTTGCCGTGCGCGGCGTGCGCGATCCAGGCGCGCACCCTGCAGCGCACGTCCGGCCAGTCGAGGCGCCACTGGGCGTATGCCTCCCGCAGCCAGCGCAGCCGGCGCCGCGCTTTCACCACATTCGCCCGAACCAGTCGCACATGGCCGGGGAAGACCCGGAACCCCAGCCACGTGACGCCGTCCGCCGTACGGTAGACGCGGCTCTTGCGGGGGTGGAGACGCAACCGGAGGCTTCCAAGGCAGGCGACCACGTCGTCGCGCATTGCCGCCAGCGCGACCTTGTCGTCGGCGAAGAGCACGAAGTCGTCGCAGTAGCGCGCGTAGGCACCGGGCCGCAGGCGGCGGGCGACGAGCTGGTCGAGCGGGTCGAGATACACATTGGCGAAGAACTGGGAGGTCTGGTTGCCCAGTGGCAATCCGCGCCGGCGCTCGAACGGGGTGAAGAGATCGTCCCCGGGGAAATAGGCCGGCATCGGCTCCTGGGGGTTCGACCCGGCGATGATGCGCGACGCCAGGTCGAGGGTGCGCTCGCAGGCGATGACCCGCCGCAGCAGCCCGAGCAGGATGGCGTGGTCGATCGAGGCGAAGTACTTCATCACGTCGCAGCGCAGGACGTAGCGGAACCGGCGGCACGCCCTGCGCACCTCGCCGAGCGCCGCGTGGGTGCCGAAGCCCTTGCGGCAGGCGAACGACCGCGACGAGAAGCGGCGCTCGAAGACCGGCTCCAGCACCCGGGTGAGGGCGTGGTGCACGACGCGGTCGCGGAACGCCGCGGCCGAGATCAGCCGGCGCTTGGGCTCCCGGACCACGAACGTCCGGTAGCCGCCGGGCCGGTAGCTGCCGTCGAGCAGCTCGCGGCGCAGGGCACACACCTGGCCTTCCAGGTCGAGGAGGAACGCCGCCACGTCGGGGCGGGTGCGCTTGCCTCGCGCCGCCGTGCGCGCCGCGGCGGCGAGGTTGCCCCACGCGACCACCTGCGGCCACAGCCCGTCGACGCGGCTCAGGCGCGGCGCTCCTCGGCGCGCAGCCAGCCGCCGGTCATGCGGCCCACCTCGTCCAGGTGCTCGGATGTGAGCTCGTAGGCCGACAGGGAAAGCAGGTGGAGGTCCTTGGCCAGGCGCACGAGCAGGCGGAGGGCGTTGAGGCGGCGGGAGGCGTGGCGGAGGAGCTCGCTGCGGTCGCGGGTGTAGGCGGCCTCGACGAGGTCGGTGAGGACGTCGAGCATGGCGGAGGTGATGCGCTCGCCGACCGAGAAGCGGTACGAGCGGGGGAGCTTCTCGATCTTGGGGAGCAGCCAGAGGGCGAGATCGTACGCCTTGCCGACGACGACGGCCGGCTGGGCGCTGGTGGCCGTGGCCGCAGGCTGGGAGCCGTCGATCGTCACCAGCTACCAGCTCTCAGTTGGGCGGACCCAGCGGACCACGGCGCTCCAGGCCCGCTCCCGGGGCCATCCCCGCCCACCCGCGGCCGGTGACCACCGGCCGCTACGCGGGAGCACAATCCCCCACCCACCCGGCGGGGCTGGAGCCCCGCGGTCCGAAAGCGGCCGACTGATCGGGAGCGACCAGGGGCTCCGCCCCTGGACCCCGGGAGGCCCCCACCCACCCGCGGCCGGTGACCACCGGCCGCTACGCGGGAGGACAATCCCCCACCCACCCTTGTCAAGGGAAAAGAGAAAAGGGTCAAGGGACCCGCCCCCCACCCTCATCCCCAGCCCACCCGAAGCAGATGTAGTTGAGGAGGTAGGACGGGTCGTGGAGGTCGCGGCACGAGACCCGGAGTTTGTCAGGATAGCTGAACCACGACCCACCGCGAAGCACCCGGTGCGTGCCAGACGCTGGCCCTGTTGGATCCGTCCCTGGCGAGCTTCCGTAGTAGCTGCCGTCGTACCAATCCCCCACCCACTCCCACACGTTCCCCGCCATGTCCACCAAACCAAACCCGTTCGCCGCGAACGAACCAACTGGCGAGGTGTGCTCCCATTGATCTCGTCCCTGCGCCAGGCCCCCGCAGCACGAGTCCTTCCCGTAGTTCGCCTCCTCGTGGCTCAGGCGATCTCCCCATGGGTAGATCATCCCCTCCCGACCTCCCCGTGCCGCGTACTCCCACTCCGCCTCGCTCGGCAATCGGCCCCCCGCCCACCCGCAGAAGGCGCTCGCATCCTCCCAGCTCACGTTCACCACCGGATGGGCATCCCCCTGCGCAAAGCTCGGCGACGGCGGCGCGCTCCGCCCCGTCGCCTGCGTGAACGTCCGGTACGACCCCACCGTCACCTCGCTCACGTCCATCCAGAAGCCCCGCGAAATCGTCACCCGGTGCGAAGGCTTCTCGTCGCTCCCACACTGGCTGTCTGCGCTCACACACCCCATCGTGAAGCTGCCAGCCGGAATATACGCCCGCTCCGTCCCCGCCGGACCGAAACGACGCTTCTCGCCGGCCGCGGGGGCCAACGCCGCCATCGCGGCCCGCAGGGCGCGCGCCTGGTCGGCGAGGGCGTACGGAATGGACAGGCCGTCAAGCTGCCGGGCGATGTCCTGGGCCGCGGTGGTGTCGCGGCTGGCGACCGCCAGGCGGCCGCGCGCCAGGAGGCGCTTGAGGCCGGCGTCCTGGTACGAGGGGTCGACGTCGGCGACCTGGCCGTAGTACTGCGCTGCCAGCTCCCACTCGCCTGCCGCCAGCATCTGGTCGCCCTTGCCCAGCAGGTAGTCGGCATTGGCGAGCTTGCGCTGCACCTCCTCGCGGCGGCGGGCGTTCTCGGCGGCGCGGCGCGATGCGTCCTCGGCCGCCGCCCGCTCGGCCTCCAGCTTGGCGGTCGCCTCACCGAGGCGGCGGGTGGCCAGCGGCTCCCCCGGCACCTTCACGAGCAAAGCCCGGTACAGCTCGATCGCCTCCCCCCACCGCCCGGCCTGGTAGGCCGCGGTGGCCAGCCGGTCCAGCTCGGCCGGGTCGCTCGGGATGCGTGGCGTCGGCGTGGGCCGCGGGCGCTCGGTCGGCGGCGGCCCGGCCGTGGGCCGCGTCAGGGGCTGGTTGAACACCACACCCATGCCGGTGGTGATGCGCGCTCCAGGACCCACCTCGGTGAGCACCGCCTGGGCGGTCGTGGCGTCGGCGCGGGTCACCCGGAAGTACGCCACCTCGAGGGTCGTCAGCTTGCCGCCGATGCTCTCCGTCGAGGTCACCTTCCCGGTCATCCCCTCCCGCACGCCGTCCCGCGACCCGACCGAGACGGTGATCTGATTCCCCGCCACGGCCACGACGGTCTGCGCCGCCGCCATCGGTGTCAGCAGCAGCACGCCGATGCCTGCCGCGACCGCACCCAGGACCCGACCGCTCCACCCAATGGACATACCTGCCTCCATCGCTCGCCCAGCCATCGCCGGGGATTATGGACGAGAAGAGGACGAAACGGGGAGACGCCCGGCCCCAGCGGATCAGGGGATCAGCGGTTCAGCTCCCCCCACCCGGGCTCAAGGCTTCAGACCGCGGGTCTCCAGGCCCGCTCGGCCAGGACCCAGGCTGAAGCCTGCGGCTACATCCGGAACCCCCACCCACCCGCGGCCGGTGACCACCGGCCGCTACACGGGAGATCCCCCACCCAGCCTGTGGGGCAGGCACTCCTGCCTGCCATGACTTCGGCCTGCTGGGGATGTGAATCGCGGCCGAGGGCGGCCGTGCCACGG
>JALOLB010000201.1 GCA_025456225.1 Thermoanaerobaculaceae bacterium | reverse complement strand
CGCCATTCCGGCGGGGAGCCGGCGCAGGGGGACCCCGCCTGCGCTCGATGTGGGCACGCCCATTGCTATCACCCGGGCATGCCCCGGGTGCAACCCGACAAGGAGGTCCGCGTGACACGAAAGTCCGTCGTGACTGGTGTGGTCGCAAGTGTGCTCATGGCCCTGGCGTCCCTGACGCTCGCCGCAGATGCCCCGGCGGCGATCCCGCCGATGGCGCTGATCCCGGCGGGCGAGCTCCTGATGGGGAAGGCGGATGCCGGCCACCTGTCGCCGCCGCACACGGTGCGGCTCGACGCCTTCTGGCTCGACACCCGCGAGGTGACGAACGCCGAGTACCTGGCGTTCTGCCGGGCCACCGGCCACAAGCTGCCGTTCTTCTGGGGGATGCGGGAGTTCCGCTCGGGCGCCGACTTCCCGGACCACCCGGTGGTGGGCGTGACCTGGCACGACGCGGTCGCGTACGCCGCCTGGGCCGGCAAGCGGCTGCCCACCGAGGCGGAGTGGGAGTACGCGGCACGCGGCGGCCTGGTGGGGGCACGATTCCCCACCGGTGACGACCTGACCAAGGAGGAGGCCAACTTCGGGGGCTCCGGGCCCGAGCGGGTCGGCAAGTACCTGCCCAACGGCTACGACCTGTATGACATGGCGGGAAACGTCGCCGAGTGGGTGATGGACTTCTACGACGACGACTACTACGCCGTGAGCCCGAAGGAGAACCCGAAGGGCCCCGAGAAGGGCGCGTTCTGCGTCGTGCGCGGGGGCGGCTGGATGGGCGGCAAGATGTGCTCCGACGTGATCAGCCGCACCGCCCTCAAGCCGTACTGGGTCGACTTCGCCGTCGGCTTCCGCTGCGCGAAGGACGCCGCGAGGTAGCGGCGGCCACGCCGGCCGTCTCGCCTGGTGCCGGCGCCCGCTCGAGCAGAGGCGTCTCCTGCCCGCAGGGGAGTCAACTCGATGCGCGGGGACGGGGCTGGCCCCACTCGGCCAGACCTGACTCGCCCGTCAGAGACTCCATGACCCCGAAGTAGTCCCGTGCTCGCGCTCGCAGGTCGTCAAGGCTCAGCTTGGATCCCGGCGCCCCGGCGAGCTTGACCTCCGTTCCACCTTCGAAGCCATTGGTGATGACAATGCGGATCTCGGGCTGCTGCGCCGTGTTGTCACCCACCCGCGGACGCGCGGTGACGACACCTCGCTCGCGACTGGCGTCCACGACCGCCCATCCCAGTTGTGTGCAGGCTTGGAGAGCGCACTCCCACACCGTGGCGCCGGCCGCAAGGTAGTACCGCTCCGACTCGCGCTGGGGTGGAACGCGGATCGCCGAAGAGCAGCTCAATCCAGCGAGACCAAGCAGGACGACCGCGACGACTTTCAAACCCGCCCGCCAGTAGCACATGCGAGACCCTCCATCGCACGTTTCATCGTACCGATGTCGGTGCGAGCAGCAGCGATTGTCAGACAGGAGTATCTCATCTCCCTGCGGACAACGCATCCCGAAACGGCCAGGAGCGCCTCGCCACCTCTGTCTCGTCGGCGGCGATGCACACCGCGCTCGTCGGCTCGCCGCCACCCCGCGGACTGCCTCGCGGGGTAGAGGCCATCCACCCGGGGTCCGGCCAGGGCCGGCCGAACCTCGGGCCGCGCGGACCGTAGAAGGCAGTGGCCCCTGCCCGGCCGGCAGCATCCTCGCGCGCGCCCACTTACGGGCCGTCGCGAGACGGATCGAGAAAGGACTCGCACCATGACCCGAACCATCACCTTCCTCGTGGCCGCCGCGCTCCTGCTGGCGGGCTCACCTTCCCTCGCCGCCGTCGACATCGAGGCCGAGAAGGCGGCCATCGCCAAGGCCGTGGACGCCAGCATCGGCTGGTTCGCCAACAAGGACTTCGACCTGCTGTTCCGGACCATGGCAGACGATCCCGACCTCTTCTTCTTCAGCCCCGATTCCCAGGGCACGGTCCACGGCATCGAGGCCTTCCGGAAGCTGTCCGCCATCTGGCGCGACCCGGGGTCGAAGTACGTCAGCCACGAGGTCCGCGAGCTCCGGATCCACCTTCACCCGTCGGGTGAGGTGGCATGGTTCTCCGCGATCCTCGAGGACTGCGGCGAGTACAGCGGCCAGAAAGGGTGCTGGAAGGACACGCGCTGGACCGGTGTGCTCGAGCAGCGTGACGGCCGCTGGGTGATGATGCAGCAGCACTTCTCGTTCGCCGCCGACCACGTGCGCGACCGCGTCGAGAAGCGCGTGCGCGAGGAGCTCCAGCGGCAGGAGCCCAAGCCGAGCCCGGCGAAGTAGCGTCCCGTCTCCCATCCCGGACCCGGGCGCCGGGGGTCTGGACGCCTCCACGACGGCCCGGGCCGTCCGGCAGGAAAGGAGCCACCATGACCCGACTGACCTCCGCGGTCCTCGCCGGAGCGCTCGTGCTCGCCACGATCACCCCGACGTCGGATGCAGCCGTCGACGTCGGGGCGGAGACGGCCGCCATCGCCAGGGCCGTCGACGCCAGCATCGGCTGGTTTGCCACCAAGGACTTCGACCTGCTCTTCTCCACCCTCGCCGACGACCCGGACTACTTCGTCTTCCAGCCCGAGTCCCGCGGCACGGTGAAGGGCATCCAGCAGTCACGGGAGCGGTCGGCCATCTTCCGTGCTGCCGACGCGAGGTACCTCAGTCACGGGATCCGGGACCTGCGGATCCACATTCACCCGTCCGGGGAGGTGGCGTGGTTCTCGGCCATCCTCGACGACTGCGGCGAGTACGGCGGCCGGAAGGTGTGCTGGCAGGACACCCGCTGGACCGGTGTGCTCGAGCAGCGCGAAGGCCGCTGGGTGATGATGCAACAGCACTTCTCGTTCGCCGCCGACCACGTGCGCGACCGCGTCGAGAAGCGCGACCCCCGGCCACCCGCAGCGGCAGGCGAGACCCCGGCCGCACCTCCCAACCTGTGAAGTTTGGTGCCGGGATTGTGACAAGTTGTAAAACGTACAGGTTTCTGTAGAACCGGCCTGGCCGGGCGACGTATCCCGGCCCATGACACACCAGCACCGGTCAGGCGAGATCGCCCCCGCAGCCCACGCCCGGACAGCGCCTCGCCTCGCGCCACACCCCACCCGCACCGACGACACGCCCTCGCCGGACGCACCCGCGCTCCGGCGGCGGGATCGTTCGAGAAGGAGGACCACCACGATGCACGCACGACACGCCGTGATGCTCTGCCTCGTCCTCGCGCTGGCGGCGCTGCCCGCCCGGGCCCAGGACATCTGGCAGGCCTCCCGGGCCGGCAACCTCGCTCGCGTCAAGGAGCTGGTCGCCGCCGACGCCACCCAGGTCAACGTCAAGGACCCCCGCAACTGCGCGCCGATCCACTTCGCCAGCGATCAGGGGCAAGTGGAGGTGATACGGTTCCTGATCGCCCACGGCGCCGACCTGACGGTCCGCGACGCCGACGGCGACACGCCGCTCTACTGGGCCGCCGACGCCGGTCGTCTCGAGGCGGCCGAGGTCCTCATCGCCGCCGGCGCGGTGGTGGACGACACGAACAACACCGGGCACAACCCGCTCCACTACGCGGCCCGCCGGGGCTCGATGCCGGTGGTGAAGCTCCTGCTCGACAAGGGGTGCGACCCGCTGAAGGTCACCGAGCGCGGCGAGACCACGGTCCACGCCGCGATCTGGGGGCGCAACGCTGAGGTCGTGGAGCTGCTCCTGGGCCGGGGGGTCGCCGTGGATGCGCGCACCGCCGGAGGGGAGACCGCCCTCACCCGGGCCGCCGGGACGGGCAACCTCGATGTCGTCCGGACGCTCGTGACCCGGGGAGCCGACGTCAACGCCCCGGGGCCCGCGGGACGCAAGGCCATCGAGGAGGCCGTCGACCGCAGCGCCAGGGAGGTGGTGGACTTCCTGGTGCAGCGAGGCGCCAGGGTCGAGACGAAGGGCGAGGCCGGTCAGACCCTGCTTCACCACGCCGCCGCGCTGGGGTACAAGGAGCTCGTCGACCTGATGGTCAGGGATGGCGCCGACCTCGCCACCACCAGCACGGACGGCGGCACGCTCCTCCACTCTGCAGCAACCGGCGGGCTGGTCGAGCTCGCCGCGACGCTCATCGAGCGTGGGTCCGCGGTCGATGCCACGGACGGCCAGGGCACGACGCCGCTCCTGCTCGCCGCGGCGGCCGGCCGCACGGACGTGGCCCGCCTCCTGCTCGAGAAGGGCGCGTCGGTCGAGGCCGCCGACGGCGACGGCCTCACCGCCCTGCACCGGGCCGCCAGGGGTGGTCACGACGACGTGGCCCGCCTCCTGCTCGCCCGCGCCGCCAGGGTGGACGCCCGCACCTCGCTCCAGGAGACGCCGCTCCACCTCGCGGCGAAGAGCAACGCCCGGGGCGTTGCCCGGCAGGTGCTGGCTCGCGGCGCCTCCCCGGGGGTCCAGGACGCCGACGGGCTGGCCCCGCTCCAACTCGCCGTCGAGGCCGGGAACCAGGACACCGTCGAGGTGCTGCTGGCCTGGGGCGCCGGCGCCGACGTCAAGGTCGCGGGCGGGGAGCTGCCGCTGCACCGCGCGGCGTTCGGCCGGCACCCGGAGATGGTGGCGTTGCTGCTGTCCCGCGGGAGCGCCCTGGACGCCCGCTCGGACCAGGGCGACACGCCGCTGCACTGCGCCGTCAAGGCCTGGGACAACCTGGAGGTCGTCACCACGCTGCTGGGTCGGGGCGCGCAGATCAACGCGGCGAACACCCTCAAGCAGACGCCACTGCACCTGGCGGTCCTCATGTTCCGGCCCGAGAACGCCACGCTGCTCGTCAGCAAGGGCGCCGCGACGTCCCTCGCGGACCGGGACGGACGGACCCCCCTGCACCTGGCGGCGGCCCGGGGGATGACCGAGCTGGTGCAGCAGATGCTCGCGCGGGGGGCCGACCCCCGCGTCAAGGACACCGACGGCAAGACCGCGGCCGAGCTGGCGGCGGATGCCGGTCACGACAAGGTGGTTGCGCTCTTTGCGGGGGCGACGGCGACGGCCGCCGCTCCCGCCGCGCGCTGAACGACTCGGAGGATGACGATGAAGATCGCCCGTTTCTCAGGCTTTGCCTTGCTCCTGCCCGGCCTTGTCATGGCCGGCGACACCAGCGTCGAGTGGAGCCGCTGGCGGGGACCCGCCGCCACCTCCACCACCACGCAGGAGGGCTGGAAGGCCCAGTCCTTTGCAGGCCCCCTGCGGGTCGCCTGGCGCACCAACGTCGGCCACGGCCACTCTGCCGTCACGGTCCGTGGCGACCGCCTCTACACCATGGGGTACCAGGTCAACTCCTCGGGAAGCGAGAAGGTCGCCGAGGAGATCGTCTACTGCCTTTCCGCCAGGACCGGCCGGGAGATCTGGCGCTACGCCTACCGCACCGTGGAGCAGGACTGGCCGGGCCCGGCGTCCACGCCGGTGCTGGACGGCGCCTACCTCTACGCCACCGGCCGACGCGGCGAGGTGACCTGCTTCGACGCCGCCACGGGCGTGGTGGTGTGGAAGCGCCACCTGGTCGACGAGCGGCTCGCGCAGCGCCCGAACTGGGGGTTCTGCGCCTCGCCGGTGGTCGAGGGCAACCTGCTGCTGCTCAACGCCGGCCGGGCGGGCGTCGCCCTGGACACGCGCACCGGCAAGGTGGCCTGGGCCAGCGAGCCCCAGACGGGCGGGCTGCCGAGCCCGGTGGTCTTCGAGCGGGACGGCAAGCGGCTGGCTGCGATCGGCGGCCGCGGGGCGGTCAACGTGGTCGAGGTCGCCACCGGCAAGGTCCAGTGGTCGCATCCCTGGCAGTCGGACGCCGACCCGGCCGTGCTCGGCGACCAGGTGCTGCTCACCGGCGGCGGCCGCGCCAACGGCTCCGCCCTCCTGCAGACCCAGGGGCAGGCGCCGCAGCCGGTCTGGAGCAACCCCAACCTCGCCGGCTCCTTCCAGTCGGCCGTGGTGCTGGGCGGACACGCGTACGGGTTCGGCCGCGCCGGCCAGGACCAGGTGCTGCAGAGCGTCGAGGTCGCCACCGGGGCGCTCAAGTGGAGCCGCGACCTGGGGGCCTGGGGATCGCTCATTGCGGTCAACGACATCCTCGTCGTCATCGACGGCGACGGCGACATGGTGCTGGCGGAAGCCTCTCCGAAGGCGTACCGCGAGCTGACGCGGCTGCGCGCCATCAACATCACCCCGCCGGAGGCGGCCGACCGCGACAACCTCCGCGCCTGCTGGACCAACCCCGCATTCGCCGAGGGGCGCATCTTCGTGCGCGACAACTTCGGCGAGGTGGTCTGCGTCGAGCCGAAGGTCTGAGGCCATGGCCACGACCTCCTGCTGCACGCCCACCGGTGTCGGCGTCCGTCCCTGCTGCCAGGGGGCGGACGCCGCCTCCCCCGCCGTCCTGCTCTGCGCCTGTCAGGCGGGGCCGGCGATCCAGCGTGACCGCGCTGCCGAGACGGCGGACCTGCTCCGCGACCGCGGCGTGGCGGTCCTCGAGATCCCCGACCTGTGCGGCGCCGCGGCGCGGCGTGACCCGGCGCTCGCGGCCTGGGCGGCACGGCGACCGCTCGTGGCGATCGCGTGCCGGCCGCGGTCGGTGCGCGCGGTGCTGCGCTTCGCCGGGCTCGATGATGCCGCCGAGGCGGTCGAGATCCTCGACCTGCGAGCCTCCGAGCCCCGGGCCGCGCTCGCGGCGCTCGATGGCCGCCCGGAGCTCTGGCATGCTCCGGCGACCGCGGTCGCACCGGACGAGCCCTCCTGGGTGCCCTGGTTCCCGGCCATCGACCGGGCGCGCTGCACGCGCTGCGGCCAGTGTGCCAGCTTCTGCCTGTTCGGGGTCTACAGCCGCGACGCCGGGGGCGACGTGACCGTCACCAACCCCCGCGGCTGCAAGACCGGCTGCCCGGCCTGCGCGCGCATCTGCCCGGCCGCCGCCATCATCTTCCCCAGGCACGACGAGCCGCCGTTCGACGGCAGCGAGGTGGCTGACGAGGAGGCGGTCCAGGCGCGCATCCGCCAGTACAGCCAGGAGCTGCTCGGCCAGGACCCCTATGCGACCCTGCAGGCGCGGCGGCAGCAGGCGGAGCTGCTGCGCCAGCGGCCCGCCCCGGAGGTCCGGCCGTGACGGCGGGCTTCCTTCGCCGCCTCGTCCGCGAGACCGATCCGCGGGTGCTGGCGCGCCTCGCCCTGGGCCTCGGGTGGGGCAGCGGCCGGGCGCTCGCGGCGTTCCGCCGCCGGGCCGAGCGGGGGAAGGTCTTCCCGGCGTT
>JALOLB010000444.1 GCA_025456225.1 Thermoanaerobaculaceae bacterium | reverse complement strand
ATCCGGCGCCAGTTGACCGAGCGCGGCGTGCACGCCGAGCTGCGCCCGCGGTCGGGCACCAGCCTGCCGGCCGGAGACTGGCTGCCGCGCCTGCGGCAGCGACACCCGGAGCTGGAGCTGCGGGCGCTCTCGGGCGGCGCCGTCTGGTGCACCGTCGACGGCGAGGCGACCCCGGCCGAGCTGGAGGTGGTGGACACCCTGTCCCGGGTCGAGGTCAACCGGGTGCTGGCGGCCCGCCTGGGAGCCGGCGCCGGCTCGCAGCTTGCCGTTGCGAGCCCACGTCTGGTGCTGACGCCCCTGGGGTTCGCCCCGGTGCGCCGGACGCTCGAGGTGGCGGCCGTCACGGCGCCGCGACCCGGCGAGGAGCGGGCAGTGCTGCGGGTCCCACGGTCGCTGGGCGAGGTGCTTCTGGGCCCCCAGGGCCCTCGTCGCGTCGAGGTGCGGTCCCCGGACCCGGCCCTGGCGTGGGATGTGGCATCGCGTGTGCAAGGTGATCTGCCCGATGACGTGGAGGTCGTGTCCTTCCGGGAGCTCAACCGTCCGTTGCTGGCCGCCCTGGCGCTGGAGCGCGTCATGATCGGCTTCGGGGTCGCCCTCATCATGGTCGTTGCAGCCCTCAACCTGCTGTGCAACCTTGCCCTGCTGGCGGCGGAGAAGCGTCTCGACACCGCACTCCTGCAGGCGATGGGCCTGGAGCCGGCGCGCCTGCGCCAGCTCTTCCTGGGGCTCGGCGTCGGGGTCGGGGCGGCCGGCGGGCTCGCAGGGACCGTGCTTGGCGCGCTCGGTGCGTGGATCCTCGACCTCACGCATGCGATCCCGCTACCCGCGGGCGTTTTCATCGTCTCGCACGTGCCGTTCCGGCCGACCCCGGGTGCCGCGGCGGTGGTCCTGGGCATCTCGATGCTGGCGGCCGTGGCAGCGTCCCTGCCGCCGGCGCTGGCAGTGGCCCGGGGCAGTGTCGTCGAGGGTCTGCGCTATGAGTGAGGGGACCCCTCACCCCGTGGCGGTGCGTGTGGACGGTGTGCGCAAGGGCTACGGCGCGGGCGAGCGCCGGGTCGAGGTGCTGCGCGGTGTGGATCTCGAGGTGGCCCAGGGCGAGATGCTGGCCCTGGTCGGTCCTTCCGGGGTGGGCAAGAGCACGTTCCTGCACCTGCTGGGCCTGCTCGACCAGCCGGATGCCGGTCGCATCGAGCTGTTCGGGCAGGACATCGGGACCCTGTCGGCGCGCGAGCGGGCACGCTGGCGGAACCTCCGCATCGGCTACGTGTTCCAGTTCCACGGTCTGCTCGGGGAGTTCACGCTCGCGGAGAACCTGGCAATGCCACTGCTGATCGCCGGGTCCGGGAAGCACGCGGCAATGGAGCGAGCGCGCGAGCTCGGCGAGGCGGTGAACCTGGCTCATCGTCTCGAGCACTTCCCCGATCAGCTCTCCGGCGGTGAGCAGCAACGCGGGGCGATCGCCCGGGCCCTGGTGGCCGGACCGGATCTCCTGCTGGCCGACGAGCCGACGGGAAACCTGGATTCCGCGACCGCCGAGGCGGTCTTCGAGATGCTGCGGAACCTCCATTTGAGCCATGGTTTGACCAGTGTTATTGTCACCCACAATGCGGGCCTGGCGGGGCGTTGCGACCGCATCCTGCGGCTGAACGCAGTGGGGCTGGAGGCGGCATGAGAGGTGGGCCCGGGTGGGTGGGTTGGTCAAGGGGAGGCGGTGTGACAGCGCGAACGGTCCTTGCGGGCCTGTTGCTGTTGGGCGGTGCCGTGCCGCTCGCGGCGCAAGGCGGCGGGGAGTTGGTGGGCGTCGAGGTGGTCGGAGGTGTAAGTCTAACCGCCGAGACTGTCGAGTACTACCTGGGTGTGGCGGAGGGAGACGATTACGACCCCGAGGTGGTGGCACGCGGCTTCAAGAAGCTCTGGGAGTCCGGACTGGTCGAGGACCTCAGGATCGAGGCCGAGGATGTGGAGCCTGGCAAGGTCAAGCTCATCGTCACCCTTCGCGAGCGTGCGAAGCTCCGAGATCCAGCGGCTGCGTCAGGCCATCCTCGACGTCTACGCCAACGAGGGGTACGCCAGCGCCATCGTCGACCCCGTCGTCACCGAACCCGGGCCCAACCAGAAGCGGGTCGCGTTCAAGATCGACGAGGGCGCCAAGGTTCGCATCGGCAAGATCCTGTTTGAAGGCAACACTGTCTTCTCGGTCCCGCGGCTGCACAACGCGATGAAGAAGCTCAAGGAGCGCAACATCTTCTTGCACCCCTTCGGCAAGAAGCTGATCTGGAACCGCGAGTCCTGGGCCGAGGACGGCGAGAACATCAAGAAGCTCTACATGAACCACGGCTACAAGGACATCATCGTCGGGGAGCCGCGGGTCGACCTGCAGGCGCGCAACCCGGAGGGGCGCACCCAGAAGGAGAAGAAGTTCCGCATGATCGTGACGATCCCCCTGCAGGAGGGTCGTCAGTTCCGCATGGGGAACCTCACCCTCGAGGGGCTGACCGTGTTCAAGCCCGAGTCGCTCAGCAAGCTGTACGAGACGAAGACGGGCAAGGTCTACAACTACGGCAAGATCGAGCAGGGCAACGAGGCGGTCCGCACGCTCTACCACTCCCGTGGCTACATCTATGCATACACGGCTCCCGAGCTCATCGAGCGGAAGGACGAGGCGCAGGTCGTCGACGTCAAGGTCCACGTCACCGAAGGCGATCGCTATCGCCTCGGAAGACTGGAGTTTTCCGGCAACACCAAGACGCAGGACCGGGTGCTGCGGCGCGAGCTGCGGCTGTTCGAGGGCGACTGGATGGACATGAGCACCCTCAAGCGCTCGGTGTTCAAGGTCAACCAGCTCGGTTACTTCAAGCTCAAGGAAGACCCACTGGAGTTCAAGTTCGACGAGGCCGGCAAGCTTGTCAATCTGACCGTGAAGGGTGAGGAGGTCGGGCGCACCGACATCCAGTTCGGCGCCGGCTACTCGGAGCTGGACGGGCTGTTCGGCCAGTTCATGTTCAATACCCGCAACTTCCTCGGGCGCGGCGAGACGCTTGGTCTCTCGGCCTCGTTCGGCAAGCGCGCGTCCAACTACGCGCTGTCGTTCTCCGAGCCCTACTTCATGGATCGCCGGATGGTCATCGGGGCCTCGATCTTCAACCAGGAGCAGAACCTCGACGAGACGGTCTCCGTGCAGCAGTACTACAGGGAATCCAAGGGCCTCTCGCTCGTCTGGGGCGTGGGGGTTGGCGACTTCGGCCAGTTCTCGGTCTCGTAC
>JALOLB010000029.1 GCA_025456225.1 Thermoanaerobaculaceae bacterium | reverse complement strand
GGTCCGGGGTCCGGGGTCCGGGGTCCGGGGTCCGGGGTCCGGGGTCCGGGGTCCGGGGTCCGGGGTCCGGGGTCCGGGGTCCGGGGTCCGGGGTCCGGGAAGAGGAGAACCTTCCCTGGCCCTTGCGTCAAGAGGGTGCCTGGGAATCGGCAGTCAGACGCGAGTGACCGGGCCTCCTGACTGGCTGAAGGGGGGAGGTAGTATTCCTCCATGAGCACGATTCCGGCGTACGAGCGCGACCCGTATCTGACCGAGCTGGAGACGACGGTCCTTGAGGTCGGCGAGACCGGCGGCACGCCCTGGGCGGTGCTGGCGGACACGATCCTCTATCCCGAGGGCGGCGGGCAGCCGGCGGACCACGGGTGGCTGGGCGACGCCACCGTGCTGGACGTGCAGAAGCACGACGGGTCCGTGCGACACCTCCTGGACCGACCGGTGGCCGTGGGACCGGTGACGCTGCGCCTCGACTGGGCGCGGCGGTTCGACCACATGCAGCAGCACACCGGGCAGCACCTGCTCACCGCCGTCGCCCTGGGCCGCTTGGGGTGGCGGACCACGGCGTTTCACCTGGGGCCGGTGCTGTCGGACATCGAGCTGGACGTGCCGGCGCTCTCCGCGCAGCAGCTCGATGCCCTCGAGGAGGTCGTCGCCGCCGAGATCCGCGCCGCCCGCCCGGTGCGGGCACGACGGGTCTCTCAGGAGGAGGCGGCGACGTTACAGGTGCGCTCCCGCATGCTGCCCGAGGGGTTCTCCGGGGACCTGCGCCTGGTCGAAATCGACGGCATCGACCTCAACACCTGCGGCGGCACCCACGTCGGCAGCCTCGCCGAGGTCGAGGCCCTCAAGCTCATCGGCACCGAGCCGATGCGCGGCGGCACGCGGGTCTTCTTCGTGGCCGGCGGCCGGCTGCGCCGCCGACTCGGCGCCCACGAGGCGCGCAACGCGACGCTCCGCACCATCTCCGGCACTGGCGACGACGAGCTGGCCGACATCCTCCGGCTCAAGCTCGAGCAGCTCACGGACGCCCACCGGCGGGTGCGCCAGCTCGCGGAGGAGCTGGCCGGGGCCCAGGCCGAGGCCCTCGCGGCCCGACCCGGGGTCCTCGTCGAGACGCACCTCGAGGGGCGCGACACCGCCTCCCTGCAGCGCCTCGCCCGGGCGATCGTCGCCGCGGCACCGGCCAAGGTCGCGCTGCTCACCAGCTCGCCCGGGGGGGTGCACCTCCTGGTCCTGGCAGCCGGGGACGCGTCGCCTGTCGACGTGGTGGGCACCGGGAAGGAGCTCGTGACGATGCTCGATGGCCGTGGCGGCGGCAGCGGCCGGCTCTTCCAGGGCAAGGCCGGCTCGCTGGCTCGCCGCACCGAGGCCGTGGCGCTGCTCGTGCAGCGAGCTGGAAGCTGACACCTCCGTTCCCGGTTACCATCGCCGAGAACCGTCCCGCCGGACCACGGTCAGGCGGACGGAGCTCGAGGTGCCTTCCGGCACCGGAAGGGAGTCGTCGTGATGCGAGGAACCGTCACCCTCGTCGTGCTCGTCGGCGCGGTGGCGCTGCTCGCCGGCCAACCGGCCGCCGCCCAGCAGCCCGGCAAGGAGGAGCAGGCCGCCATGCAGGCCATGATGGAGGCCTACGCGAAGTACGGGGCGGTGGGCGCACCCCACAAGGGCCTTGCCAGGCGAGTCGGGACCTGGAAGGTTCAGGCTCGTTTCTGGATGGCCCCGGGTGCCCCGCCGGAGGTATCCGAGGGCAAGGCGGAGGCCAGCCTGATCATGGGCGGCCGGTACGTCATGGAGAAGTTCGAGATGTCGACCCCCGACGGCCCGTTTCACGGCCTCGGCATTGTCGGGTACGACAACATCAAGAAGCGCTACCAGTCGATCTGGATCGACAGCATGTCGACCGGGGTCATGACCGCCGAGGGCACCGGCGACCAGGAGGCGCGCGCCGTCGACTACACCGGCCAGGAGCCCGACCCGGTGTCGAACGCCTACAAGCCGTATCGCTCGGTCGAGAAGCAGCTCGACGAGAACACCCGACGTCTCGAGACGTTCGAGAACGGCCCCGACGGCAAGGAATTCAAGGTCATGGAGCTGCTCTACACGCGGCAGTAGGTGGCACCCACCTGCACGCCTGCTTGCACGGCACGAAGAAGGGGCGACCCCGAGAGGTCGCCCCGATTCGTTCGTGGCCGGTTGTCAGGTGGCTACTGCTCCTGGGGCTCCGGCGGTGGCAGCAACCCCAACACCTTGAACGCCGGGATGATGGGCTGGGCCCGCTCGGCGCGGCGGATGAACGCCAGCTTGTCCTTCTGCTCCTGGGTGAGCAGCGCCTCGAACGCCGTCACGTAGGTGTCCTGCGCGCCGCGGATCTGCTCGCGCAGCGCCCGGTTGGCGAGAATCAGGGTGCCGATGGCGGCCGGGTCCGGGTTGGGCTGCTTGAGCAGCTCGGCGAGCGCCCGGTCGTTGGCGACGATCTGTTGCGCCAGCGGCTTCACGGTCGTCTCGAGGGCGGTGAGCAGGGTGTCCCACGCTGTCACCTGCTCCGGCGTCAGCGCCAGGAAGCGCGTCACGACCTCCTTGGGGCGCACCGCCTGGGGCCCACCGGGGCCGTTCGGGGTCTCGTTCGGCCGCCCCGGCTGGATCTGCATCACCAGATCGTTCTCGTCGAGCCCCGGCACCTGGGCGTACGCGCCCGCGGCCAGAGCGATGGTCAGGACAGCCAGCAGTACCTTCTTCATGGTCTCTCTCCTTTCGAGCCTCGTCGTGTCAGTTCACTCTTCGGACCATCGGGCGCCTGCCGACCGGCGGCGGCGCTCCGGTTCCCCGCCGTTCTTCCATCCGCTCCTGCAGACGCTCGCGGGTCATCTCGCGCAGGCGCTGCCACTGCTCGGGCTGCAGCACCTGCCGCACCCTGAGCAGCAGCTCGAAGCGCTCGTTCTCCAACCGCATGCGGGCCTGCTGCAGCGCGGCAAATGCCTCGCGCGCCCGTTTGAGGTCGAGCGGCTCCGCATCGCCGACCACCTTGAGATCCAGCTCGGCCTTGTCCAGCGCGGCCTTGAGGTCGATCATCACCCGTGCCGACTCGTAGGTGGTCTCCTCGAGCCTCTGCTTCTGCTCGGCGGTGAGCCCGAGCTCCTGGGCGACCTTCGGCCGCTCCCACCACCTCCCCGGTGGGATCACCCCCACCCCCTCCGCCCGCACACCCGTTGCGAGCAGCAGGAGGGCGCCCACCACCCCACACACGTTCCTCTGCCTGCTCATGAGTTGCTCCCTTCTCCGGTGGTCTCCGCCACCGGCATCAGCTCATTGACCACATCCTCCGAGGCCAGGGAAGCGAGAGGGTCCTGGGCCAGCGCCCGATCCACCTCGGCCATCACGGCCTCGGGGTTGATGGCCGGCACCGCTGGCCGCAGGGCCCGCAGGACCGGCACGAGGGCGAGCAGCACCACCGCCGCGGCGGCGGCGGCCCAGCGCCACCAGTGGATCACCGGGCGCCCCTGCCACCGGGCCAGCGCCCGCTCCCGGATCGCGGCCAGGGTTGCCTCGTCGGGATCATCCGCCAGGTCCGCTTCCACCACCTCCAGGAAGGCATCGCGCCGGCGCCGGCACACCAGGCAGTCGTGCAGGTGCGCCTCTCGCACGGTCGGCAACGGCTCGCCACAGAGCACGGTTTCCAGCTCGTCATCGGTGAGGTGTTGGATGCTCATGGCATGGCCTCCTCGACCGCCGCACGCACGCGGTGCACGGCACGGTGCAGGTGCGTCTTGACGGTCCCCACGTCCACCCCGAGAGCCGTTGCGATGCCCTCGAGGTCCAGTCCCACGAAGAAGCGGAGGGAGAAGACTTCCCTCTGGCGCCCCGGCAGACGGTCCAGCTCCTGGTGCAGCAGCGCCACGGCCTGGCGCGCCATGCTCGTGCGCTCGGGGCTCGGACCGGCTGCAGGGATGACCGCCATGGGGTCCGGATCATCCTCGTGCACGGCCTCCAGCGGCTGGAACGGCACCAGCTTGCGCCGCCGGAGCCGATCCCGGCAGTAGTTCGCGGCAATGGCCACCAGCCAGCCGGAGAAGCTTCCAGCGCCGGTGTAGCTCGGGAGGCTGCGAAGCGCCCGCAGGAGCGTCTCCTGGGCCGCGGCCTCGACGTCCTCGCCGGCCGGCAGCAGCCTCCGGCAGGTGCGGAAGACCAGCCGGTCGTGGCGGGACAGCAGCTCGGCCGCCGCTGCGACATCACCGCGCCGGGCGCGGGCGATCAGCTCCCCTTCATCCATGTCGTCCAGGGGTCGCGGCCGGGCTGCGGGCATCGCCATGCCGGAGTAGACGTGCGGGCACGTCGGAGGTTGACACGTGGCGAGGATACCTCGCGACAGGTTACCGCTTCGCCTATCGCCGGCACTCAGCGCGCCGTCACCGGCTGGATTGGGACGGTCTCTGGCGCCTTCACCACCCGGTAGGTGCCGTCGGGCTCGCGGCGGACGGTGATCTCGAACGGGCCGAGACGCAGGCCGAGGGTCGGCAGTCCCGAGGAGATGGTGGTCGCAGGCTGCATCCCGGGTCCCCGATCCGCCTCGTCGTGGAGGAGCCCGGCGGTCAACCCGGAGCACCGCAGCACGACCTCGTCGCCGCTGCCGCCGATCCGCTCGCCACCCAGGCGCTCCCAGTGGACGTGGTACACCTTGAGCTGACGCAACTGCCTCCAGATGTCGCGGTGCAGCCGGCGCATCTCGCCGCCGCTCACGCTCGCGGGGTCCACCGCCCAGCGGGCACGCTCCCGCGCCAGGGAGAACACCCTGTGATTGGCGAGCCCGCCCACGAACGCCTGGGCCGACGACGAGGGACTCCGCTTGGCCAGGATTGACGCGACCTCGTCGCGGGCGTACCCGGGCATGGCGAAGCGGATGATCGAGAACGCCACCACCAGCGACACCACGACGAGCCCGGTGAGGGCGCCCAGGTGCGGCATGACAAGCGCCAGGAAGGCCGCCACGAAGAGGGCGCCGAACCACCCCCAGAGCCCCTGGGGCGGCATGGCAATCAGCCAGCTTCCGACGAGGGCCACCCACAGCCCACGGTGCACGAGGCCCCACCGCACCGGGTTGACGAGGCCGATCACCAGGAGCAGGCCCACGACGGCGAGGTCGAAGCCGAGGTTGCCGGCGAGCTCGGCCAACCCGTAGTGCAGCGCACCCACCTTCCAGATGTTGACCCCGATCGGCAGCACCAGCAGGCTCAGCCACAGGATGACGCGACCGCGGGACGGTTCGCCCATGCGGACCTCCGGAAGGGTGTCACCAGGATTCTACGCCGGGAGCGTTCCGGCTCGGCCGTCCGATCAGGCGTCCCGGCGATCGAGGGACGAGCGGGCGAGGGAGGCGGCGATGCCGACGCCGCAGAGGGCGACAAACAGCCAGAACGACCCGCGCATGGCGGCGACGAGCGGCCCGGTCCCGGCCGCGGCCAGCGTCCGGCCGCCCAGGAACCCCTGGAAGATTACCGCCACCAGCGCCATCGACATCGCCTGCCCCACCATGCGGGAGGTCCCCAGCGCCGCCGCAGCGAGGCCCAGGTCTCCCTTCTCCACCGCGCTCATCACGGCGTTGGTGTTGGGGGAGGAGAACAGCCCGAACCCGACCCCCATGAGGACCAGCCCGAGGCCCACCATCCACGCCGCCGAGGTCGGCCCCAGCAGCGCCAGAACCACCAGGGCCGCGAGCGACAGCGCCATGCCGGCGGAGGCGACGAGCCGCGGCTGCACCCGGTCCGAGAGCCGCCCCGCAGCCGGGGAGAGGACCGCCATGAGGATCGGCTGCGCCAGCAGCACCAGGCCGGCCTGCCGGGCATCGAGCCCCCGCACGCTCTGGAGGTAGAGGGACAGCAGGTACCCGACCCCGAAGGTGGCGCTGTAGTGGATCAACGCCGCCAGGTTCGAGAAGGCGAAGCCGGGGTTTTGGAAGAGTGTCACCTTGAGGGCCGGGAACGGTGCCCGCGCCTCCCGGAGCACGAAGCCTGTCAGGCCGATGGCGCCGGCCAGCACCACCCACGGCCCCCAGGCCGTGACGCGCCAGGCGGACACACCGCCGACCAGCCCGGCCACGCTGGCCACGTACAGCGCCGACCCGGCCGGATCGAACCGCCCGCCGTCGCCCCGCCACTCGTCCGGGATCGCCGCCACGACACCGACCGCCAGGCCCACGCTGGCCAGTGCCACGACGACGAACACCGAGCGCCACCCCAGGTAGTGGGTCTGCAGCCCGCCCAGCACCGGCCCGGCCGACAGCCCCAGGTACACCGAGGCGGTCGACAGCCCCAGCACGTGCCCGCGCTGGGCGAGGGGGAAGGCGGACGTGAGGATGGCCGGGGCGGTCGCGAAGATGAGGGCGGCGGCCGCCCCCTGCGCCCCCCGCAGCGCCACCAGCGCGGCGCCGCTTTGAGCCAGGCCGCAGGCGAGGGCGAGCCCCGCGTGGAGGCTCACGCCCAGCAGGAAGACGTGCTTGCGCCCGTAGATGTCGCCCAGGCGGCCGGCCGGGAGCAGGAACGCCGCCGCGGCCACGAGGTACGCGCCCACCACCCAGTTGAGCGCCACCGCCGAGAGGTGGAGGTCGCGGCCGATCGCCGGCACCGCCAGGTTGAGCGCCGAGGCCATGTAGGGCGTGATGAACGAGGACACGCACGCGACGATCAGCACCGCCCGCTGCTCGCGGCTCCAGACGGTGCGGCCGGCCGGCGACGATGCCATCGAGGGAGTGTAACGTTCCCCGAGCCGATCGCATGCCAGGGGGGAAGAAGGGGAGAGGGCAGAGGGGAGAGTGAAGAAGAAGCCGGATGCCGACCTTCGGCGCTCGTGGATCTGGACCTGGACCTGGACTTCAACCGAGGTGCTCAACACGGGAAGATCTCCATGCCAACCAACCTGCTCCAGATTCCTCCGAGACCGTCCCGGAGCCGATGAGCAGGTCGATTCTTGGTCTGGACTCGGGAACGGGTAAGCCAGCCCAAGTCCTCCTCTCCCCTCTCCCCTGCCTTTCAGCGCTACGATGCCGCCATGACGACGCACCTGCCCGTGCGGCTCTGGACGTGGACCGCCGAACGGCTGACGGTGAACGCAGGTCACTGGGTCAGCCTCGACGCCCAGTCCCTGGCGCTGCCGGAGGGCGTCTACACGACGCTTCGCACCTACGGCGGCCGGCGCATCGTCGGCCTCGGCGACCACCTCCGGCGACTCGCGGAGTCGGCGCGCCTGACCGGCGCCGGGTGCGCCCTGGATCTCGCGTGGCTCCGGGTCGGCCTCCGGAAAGTGCTGGCTGCAGCCGGCCTCCCCGAGACGAGGTTGCGCATCACCGTGCCGCCGGCCTGCGACCGCGTGCTCTTCGGGTTGGAGGCCTTCACCCCCTACCCGGAACACCTCTACACGGTCGGCGCTGCCTGCGTCTCCTCGGGTCTCGCCCGCGACAACCCCCGCGCCAAGACCACGCACTTCATCCCTTCGGCCAGCCAGGCGCGGGCCGGCCTCGACCCGGGAGTGCACGAGCTGCTGCTCGTGGACAGCGGCGGGCGGGTGCTCGAAGGGTCGTCATCCAACTTCTTCGCCGTCCTCGACGGCGAGCTGCGGACAGCCGGCACCGGGATCCTTCTGGGCGTGACGCGCGGCATCGTCGTGCGACTTGCGGCAGCCCTCGTGCCGGTCCGCGAGGAGGCCGTGCTGGTGGCGGACCTGCCCCGGTGCCGGGAGGCGTTCATCACGTCGGCCAGTCGCGAGGTCATGCCGGTCGTGGCGGTGAACGGCCACCCGATCGGGGATGGGCGTCCAGGCCCGCTCACCGGCGAGCTGGCGCGGCGCTACCGGGAGCACCTGCTGGAGCTGGCCGAGGAACCGTGAGACCGTGGTCGGTGGTCAGTGATCGGTGGCCAGAGGGTATACAGCTATCGGTCGATGTCCGAAGCCACTACCCTCCTTGCTCTGATCACCGGGCACTGACCACCGATCACCGGAAGGCCCTCCTTCCTCTGATCACCGGGCACTGACCACCGATCACCGGAAGGTCCTGCAGGGCGCCGGTGTTGACGCAAGGGGAGGACGCGATGCGGGTGCTCGTCACCGGGGCGACGGGGTACATTGGCGGGCGGCTCGTGCCGCGCCTGCTCGAGCGGGGCCATCGGGTGCGCGTGCTGGTGCGGGATCCCCGCCGCATCGTCGGCCGGCCGTGGCTCGCGCAGGTCGAGACGGCCACCGGCGACCTGGTGACCGGTGAGGGTCTGAACGAGGCTCTCGCCGGGATGGACGCCGCGTACTTCCTGGTGCACTCCATGACCTCGGCCTCCGACTTCGCCGAGCGCGACCGCCAGGCGGCGCGGGCGTTCGTGGCCGCCGCAGCGGGCTTGCCCCACGTCGTCTACCTCGGGGGCCTCGTCCCCGAGGGCCGCGCCTCCCGGCACCTGGCGAGCCGCGCCGAGGTGGGCGAGATCCTCCGGGCCGGCCTGCCCGCCACGGAGCTCCGGGCCGGGCCGGTGATCGGCTCCGGCTCCGCCTCGTTCGAGATGGTGCGCTACCTCACCGAGCGGCTCCCGGTGATGGTCACCCCCCACTGGATCTCCAACCCGGTGTCGCCGGTGGCGGTGGACGACGCACTGGCGTACCTCGTGGCCGCGATCGAGCGGGGCCCTTCCGGCATCGTCGAGATCGGCGGCACGGCTCTCACCTTCAAGCAGATGATGCTGGAGTACGCGTCGGTGCGCGGCCTCCGCCGCCACATCTTCGCGACCCCGGTGCTGGCGCCGGGCCTGGCGGCCCGCTGGGTGGGGCTGGTCACACCCATCCCGAACCGGCTGGCGGTGCCCCTCATCGAGGGGGTGAGCCACCCGATCGTCGCCGACCCCACCCGTGCCCGCGAGCTCTTCCCGGGCATCACGCCCCTGCCCTACCGCCGCGCCGTGGAGCTGGCCCTCGAGGTCGAGGCCCGCAGCGAGGTGGAGACCCGCTGGAGCGGCGCCCTGGGCTCCGCCGCGACGGTCGAGCTCACCGACCAGGAAGGGCTGATCCGCGAGATCCGGACGCGCCACGTGGAGGCGCCTCCAGCGTCGGTATTCGCCACGTTCTCGAGCCTGGGAGGCGACCGCGGGTGGCTGAGCTGGGGCTGGGCCTGGTGGCTGCGCGGCCTCGCTGACCGCATCACCGGTGGACCGGGCCTGCGCCGGGGCCGCCGTCATCCCACGGAGCTGCTGCCCGGGGAGGCCGTGGACTTCTGGCGCGTCGAGGCGGTCGAGCCCGGGCGCCTGCTCCGCCTGCGGGCCGAGATGCGCGTGCCCGGCGAGGCCTGGCTGCAGTGGGAGGCGCATCCCGAGACCGGGGGGACACGCCTGGTACAGACCGCGATCTTCGCTCCCCGCGGCCTCGCCGGCGCCCTCTATTGGTGGGGCCTCTACCCCGTCCACGCCCGGATCTTCTCGGACCTCGCCCGCGCCATCGCCCGCTGGGCCGCCCACCCTCCCGCCCGGTCGAAGGTCAAAGGTTGAAGGTCGAAGGTCCACCAATCCGTGCTGTCAAGAATGGTGAAGAGGTCGGGCGAATCCGGTGGGCAGCGACCTTGCCTTGCGGGGGGTGTGGACGAGGACCCATTGCCTTTGACCTTCTACCTCTGACCTTCGACTCTCGACCTTCGACCTTCGCCCTTCGACCTTTGACCTTCGACCGGGCGGGCGGCGGGGGCTGGTCAAGAGGACGATTCTGAGGAGCAGAGGAAGGTCCACTTCCAGGGAGCCCTGACACCTGGCTGCCCGTGGGGAGGGAGCCTCAGAGCGTGTGAAGAAGCCGCGAGAGAGCGATTGGCCAGGCGGTGAAGGTCCTCACCCCGTCAACGTGGACGTGGACGTGGTCGTGGACCCGGGTTCGTGCGTCGGGACGTTGTGAGGCAAGCAGTAGTCGCGTGAGGTAGTTCGGTGACGGTCTGCGGTGAACGCCAGGCTCACAGCACGTCCGGCCACGTCCACGTTTCGACGTGTCCGCCCGATACCTTCACGGGTCCTCAGGAACCCGTCCCCTGTTCCCTGACCCCTGTCCCCTGGGCGGGCGGGGGCGCGGGCTTGTTGTGCACCAGCATGTACCGCGCCGTCTCGAACAGGCCCCGGCACAGCGCCTGCATGGTCGCCGTCTCGCCGGGATGGGTGCCCGCGACGTCGGTCACGGGGTCGGCCGACTGCAGGTCGTGCAGGGTCGGGGTGCCGCCCTCGCGCGGCATGCGCAGGTAGAAGCGGTCGCCGAGCAGCCCGATCTCCGGCACCCGGAACTGGTCGGTCATGGTGAACGCGTACCGCCGGTCGTCGAAGCGGGGGTCGAGGAGGTCACGCCCCAGTGTGGTGTTGCGGTACGGCGTGCCGGTGACGCCCGCCACCGTGGGCAGGACGTCCACCTCGCTGGCCACCGTGTCGACGCTCCGGGGAGCGAGCAGCCCGGGCGCATAGACCAGCAGCGGCACCTGGAACCGCACCAGCGCCAGCTCGGCGGTGCCGTAGGGCAGGTGGGCGGCGCTCCCGGGCAGGCCGTGGTCGCCCAGGAGAACGAAGACTGTGTTGGCGAAGTAGGCCTCCCTGCGGGCCTGCTCGAAGAACCACCCGAGGCTGTGGTCGAGGAAGCGGAAGGCGTTGAGCTCGGGAAGGGAGACAAACCCTGCCCGGCGCAGCTCCGCCTCGTCGGCCTGCACCGTCTCGAAGCCCCGGTTGTCGTCCGGGATCGTGTAGGGCCGGTGGTGTCCCGAGGTGTGGATGACAGCGAAGAACGGGCGGTCTCCGACCGTCCGGAGGGTCTCGTTGGCCGCCTCGAAGAGGCTGAGGTCCGAGATGCCCCAGACGTCCACCCGCGGCGCCTCGTAGCTTCCCTCCTCGAACAGCCGCAGCCCGGTGAGGTTGCCCGACAGCAGCCCGCGCACGTTGCCCCAGGTGGCCGAGCCGCCCAGGAAGTACAGCTTCTCGTACCCCTCGAAGGCGTTGATGATGGTGTGCTGCTTGACCGCCAGCGGGTTGCGGGAGGAGGTCTCGTTGACCTCCACGTCGGGGATGCCGGTGACGAGGGTGAAGACCGAGCGGGCCGTGCCGTGGGCCGGCACGAAGAACCGCCGGAACAGGATGCCGTCCCGGGCCAGGGCGTCGAACGCCGGGGTGCCGTGCATGGGGTTGCCGAAGCAGGAGACCTTGTAGGTCGCCAGCGACTCGACGAGGATGAGCACGACGTTCACCCGCTTGCCACCGACCATCCCCGCCGGGGTCTCGGCCCGGGTGTAGTCCAGCTTCTCGGCGTCGGGATGGTCGACGCCCAGGTAGTCGGCGACCAGCGGGTAGCTCGCCCGGACCTTGCCGAGGTCGAAGGACTCGCCCCGGTGCCCCAGCGTGTCGGCGAACAGCAGCAACGGGTTGAGGGCGAGCGCCGAGACGAAGGCGTTCGAGGAGAAGTACGCGTCCGACCAGCGCAGCGGGTAGTGGGACAGCTTGCCATAGAGGCCGCCGGCCACCACGATGCCGCACAGCACGGCCGTCACGCGGCGTCGCCATCCGACCAGCGTGCACGGCGTGGCGAATGCGGGGTGGCGCAGTAGCGCCCGCACCCCGAACCAGGCCGCCGCCGCCACCAGCAGCAGGCCTGCCAGCCCCCACACCACCGGGTAGGTCTCCCACATCATGCGGCCCGACACCTGGGGATCCTCGATGTACTGCACTGCCGCGGCGTTGAGCCGCGCTTCGAGATAGCCGTAGTGGCCCAGGTCCACGAAGTGGGTTAGGACCACGACCAGCGTCCAGAACGCGAAGTGAGCCTGCCAGGCGACGGCCGCCCAGCGGCGGCGCCACGGATCGAACCAGGAGAATCCACCGAGCACCAGCAGGGGCAGGCAGATCAGCACGGCCAGGCGCAGGTCGAACCTGGCACCGACGTGGAACGCCCGCACCAGCTCGCCCGCCGGCACGGGATCGGCCGGGTTCGAGAAGACCTTCCAGAATGCCAGGCGGAAGAGCCCCATCACCAGCACGTCCGCCGCCATCAGCGGCAGCGAGAGCCGCACCACCCGCGGAAGCCACCGCCAGACCTGTCGGATCGGACCCACCGGCTCACCCCCGCGGCCCTCGTACCACACGGCCGACGCGCCTGTCAAAGAAGAACGCCAGGCGCGACCTGCATTCCGGTCGCGCCCGGCCATGAATCGTCCGGTCAATGTCTCTGGCGCCCCCGAGAGACGCTAGCTCACGTTCTCCCCGAGCGTGCCGGCCACCCAGTCGACGTTGACGCGGGCGACGGCGACGTCGCGCCTGGCCTTGGCGAGGTTGCCGCGGGCCACGATGAGGTTGAGCTGGGCGTCCTCGACGTCGAGCAGGGTCTTGACCCCGAGCTCGTAGCCCTTCTCGGCCATGACCAGCAGCCTCTCCGCCTGGCTCACGGTACCGGAGAGCGCGGCCGTGATCTCGGCCGCCTCCGCCGCCGCGTCGAGCGCCAGGCGCGCCTCCACCGCGATGGCCTGCCGCAGCTTCTGCTGCTCGATCTCGTAGCTCGCGAGCTCCGAGCGCGCCGCCGCCACCTGGCCACGGGTCTCGAGCCCGTCGAAGACCTTGAACGTGAGAAACACGCCGGCGCTCCAGGTCTTGCCGCCGGTGGTGGCACTGCCGGTGTCGAGGTCACGCCCGCCGTAGTTGGCCTGCAGATCGAGGCGCGGGCGGTCGCCGGCCCCGTAGATCTTCACGAGCTCCTTCTGCACGTCGCGGCGGTGCCCGAGCTCCACCAGCTCGGGCCGGTGCACGAGCGCCGACTCGACAATCGCGTCGTACGACGGCATGTCCCCCGCGGGCACCGGGATGGCGCCCGTGGCGTCGATCTCGACCGCGTCCTCGCCGAGCAGGAAGCCGAGGCTCTGGCGCGCCGTGCGCACCCGGTTGGCGACGGAGATGGCGGCCGGCCTGGCGTTCGAGAGCGCGACCTCGGCCGCCAGCACGTCGTAGTCGGTGGCGACGCCCGCCTCGAGCTTGCGCCTGGCCTCGTCGAGGTGCTGCTGCTTGAGCTCGACATTACGGAGCGCGATGGCCTCCAGCTCCTTCGCGAGCAGCACGTCGACGTAGGCCGCGGTGACGTCGCGACGCACCGCCTGGCGGTAGCGCCTGAGCTGGTCATCGCCCATGGCCAGCCCGACCTTGGCGCCGCGGATCGCAGCCCCCACCTGGCCCCAGGTGAACAACGCCTGGTTGAGCCCGAGCTGCCAGGTCCCAACGTCCTGCTGGAACGAGAAGATCCCCTGGAACTCCTCCGGCACGTCCTTGAGGAAGTCCTGCTGCGTGTTGTCGTACTGGCGCATGACGCCGCCGGTGAGGGTGAGGTGCGGGAACGCCGATGAGCGCGCCTCGACGTACTTGCCCCGCAGCCAGTTCTGGTACTCGACGGCCTTCTGCACGTCCTTGTTCTTCTCGAGCGCCGTCCCCAGCGCCTCCTCGAGGGTCATGACCTTGACCGGCGCCGAGGTGGCCGGCTGCGCGAGAGCCGGCGCTGCGAACGTCCCGGCGAGCGCCACCACCAGCAGCACGGCGGCGGCCGACTTGGCGGCCTCGTGCGCCTCGAACTGGGCGCCGGCCATGCGCCGGTGCAGCCACTGGGCGAAGTCGTCGAGCAGGGTGTAGACGACCGGCACGATGATGAGGGTGAGGATGGTGGAGGTGATGAGGCCGCCCACGACGGCCCGGGCCATGGGCGCACGCATCTCGGCGCCCTGCCCGATGGCCAGCGCCAGCGGCAGCATGCCGAAGATCATGGCGGCGGTGGTCATCATGATCGGCCGGAGCCTGGTGCGTCCGGCGGTGATGATCGCCTCGCGCCGCTCCAGGCCCCGCCCACGCAGGACCTTGGTGAAGTCCACCAGCAGAATGGCGTTCTTGGTCACCAGGCCCATGAGCAGGATGAGGCCGATCTGCGACATGATGTTGAGGGTGTCGCCGGTGAGGACGAGCATCCCGGCCATGCCGACGATCGAGAGCGGCAGCGAGAGCATGATCGACAGCGGGTCGATGAACGACTCGAACTGCGCCGCGAGGATGAGGTAGACGAAGATGATGGCGAGCAACAGCGCCTCGCCCAGGTACCTGTTCGACTCGTCCATGATCTCGGTGTCGCCGGCCATGGCGATCGAGTAGCCGGGGGCGAGCTGGATCTTCCCGGCCGCCGCCACTGCCTTCTCGCCGGCGGTGCCGAGCGGCAGGTTGTCCAGGTTGGCACTCACGACCACCTGGCGCGCGAGGTCGCGGCGGTTGATCTCCGACGGCGACGTGGTCCGCTCGAACTGCACCAGGTCAGCGAGGGGCACCAGCGAGACGCCGTTCTCCCCGGGCACCGACAGGCGCAGGTCGCCCACCTGGGTGATGTCCTGCCGCAGGTCGAGGGGCAGCCGCACCCGCACGTTGACGGCCTCGCCGGCCTCGTCCTCGTAGGTGGAGACGACCTGCCCGCCGACCAGCGCCCCCACCGTGCTGGTGATGGCGGCCGTGCCGAGCCCCGACGCGGCGGCGCGCTGGCGGTCCACGAGGATCCGGTACTCGGGCAGCTCGAGCTCGAGGGTGGCCTCCACGTCCTTGATCCCGTCGATCGTGTAGAGCGAGCGCTTGACTGCCGCGGCGTACTGCTTGAGGAGCTCGATGTCGTCGCCGCGGATGTTCATCTGGAACGGCTTCTCCCAGGCGTCCGGGTCGTCCAGCACCGAGGGGATGAGCCCCGGGATCTCTTCGAGCCGCGCCCGCACCTCGGAGATGATCTGCTCCTGCGACCTCTGCCGCTCGGCCTTCTCGGTGAGCTTGATGTACACCATGGCGTCGCGCACCGTGTCCTGGTCGCCGGCGCCGATGCTGGCGTAGGTACTCTTGACCTCGGGGAACCTCTTGAGGACGCCGAGCACCTCGGCCATGCGCGAGGTCGTCTCACCGATCGAGGCGGAGGGCGCGCTCTTGAAGCGCACCACGAACTCGCCGCGGTCGAACGGCGGCATGAACTCCTGCTGCAGCATCGCGAGCACGACGAGGCCGGCCGCGAACGCCGCGGTGGCCACGCCCAGCACCGTCTTGCGGTGGTCGAGCGCCCAGCCGATGAGCGCCTTGTAGCGATCGGCGGTACGGTCGAACCAGTCGTTGAAGCGGTCGAGGAGCCGGGCAATGAAGTGACGCCGCCCGGTGCGCTCGATGTCGGGGTCGTACCAGCGTGACGACAGCATCGGGTCGAGGGTGAACGAGACGAACAGCGACACCACGACCGCGAACGCCACGGTGAGGCCGAACTGGTAGAAGAACCGCCCGATGATGCCCTTCATGAACGCCACAGGCACGAACACGGCGATGATCGACATCGAGGTCGCCAGCACCGCGAGACCGATCTCGGCGGTGCCGTCCTTGGCGGCAGTGAAGTGGTCCTGGCCGCGCTCGAGGTGACGGACGATGTTCTCCCGCACCACGATGGCGTCGTCGATGAGGAAGCCGATGGCGAGCGACAGCGCCATCAGGGTCAGGGTGTTGATCGTCATTCCCAGGAAGTGCATGGCGATGAACGAGGAGATCACGGAGATCGGCAGCGTCAGGCCGGTGATCACCGTGGAGCGCCACGAGTTGAGGAAGAGAAAGACGATGAAGACGGTGAGCAGGCCGCCCAGGACGAGGGTGGTCTTCACGTCGGCCACCGACTCCCGGATCATTGTCGAGCTGTCCCTGACGATCTCGATCTGGGTGCCGGCGGGCATCTCGGCCCGCAGCTTCTCGACCGCCGCCTTGACGTTATCCACGACCTGGACGGTATTGGCCTTGGACTGCTTGAGGATGTCGACGGCCACCGCCGACACGCCGTTGACCAGCGCCAGGGAGCGCTGCTCCTCGATGCCGTCGACCACGGTCGCCACGTCGCCGAGCGTGACCGGGTGGGTGCCGCGCCGGGCGATGACCATCCCCGGGTACTCGTCCACGTCCTTCGGCTTGCCCGACACCCGCATCGGCGTCTCGGTGGTGCCCCGGTTGAGCCGGCCCAGCGGCGTGTTGACGTTCTCGGTCTGCAGCCCGAACACCACCTCGTCGACGCCCATGCCGAGCGCCTGCAGCTTCGCCGGATCGAGCTCCACCGCCACCTCGCGCGTCGAGTCGCCGACCATCTTGGCCTTGCCGACGCCAGCGATGTTCTCCAGGCGCCGCTTGACCTTGCGGTCCACGAGTGTCGTCAGGTCGCGGGGCGACAGGGTGTCCGACCGGACCGCCAGGGAGACGATCGGCATGGCCGCGAAGTCCAGCTTCTGGATCACCGGCTCCTGGATACCGATCGGCAGCTCGTTGGTGATGCCGTTGATCTTGGCGCGGGCGTCGGAGGACGCCTCGTTGATCTTGACCTCGAGGTTGAACTCCACCACGACCGACGACAGGCCCTCACGCGACGTCGACATCACGTGCTTCACACCGGGGATCGGGTTGACCGCCTCCTCGATGCGCTTGGTGACCTCGCGCTCCACGGTCTCCGGCGAGGCGCCGGGGAAGACCGTGATGATCGACAGGATCGGGATCTCCACGTCGGGCATCATGTCGATGGACAGGCGGCGGTAGGAGAAGATGCCCACGGTCACCAGGGCCAACATCAGCACCGTGGCGAAAACCGGGCGCTTGATCGAGAGGTTGGACAGGAACATGCGTCACGCCCCTTCGGGTGTCACGATCTTGATGGGGTCGCCGGGTCTGACGTTGAAGCCACCCCGGGTCACCACCTGCTCGCCCGCGGTGACGCCGGACACGACCTCGATGGCGTCGCCCATGCCGGCGCCGAGGGTGATCGAGCGGCGCTCCACCGACGTCCCGGCCGTGACGTACACCTCGCCGGTGCGCTTGGCCACGTCCTGGGTGACGAGCGCGATGCGCGGCACCGACAGCACGCCCGTCCGGGTGCCGACGACGATCTGCCCCTTGACGAACTGGCCGCCCCGGAGCTCGTCCCCCTCGTTGAGGACCTCGGCGGTGACCGAGACGGTGCGGCTGGTCGGGTCGACCGACGGGTTGATGAACCGCACCACGCCCTCGAAGGCCTTCCCGGGCACGGCGTCGACGGAGAAGACCAGCTTCTGGCCGACCCTGAGCTCGCCCGAGCGCGACGACGGCACCGTCACATTGAGGTCCAGCACACCGTTGTCGACGATCCTGAACATCGGGCCGCCGCCCATGTTCTCGACGCGGTCACCGGCGCTGACCCCCCGGTACGCCACCACCCCGTCCATGGCAGAGGTGATGGTGGTCTTCGAGAGGTAGGCCTCGGCCCCCTGGACCTGCGCCCGTGCGGCCTCTGAAGCGCCCGCCGCCGCCTCGAGGGCGGTGCGCGCGTCGTCCAGGTTCTGCGCCGTGGCGAGCCCGTTCGCCTTGAGCTTCTCGACCCGCTCGAGCTCCCGGCGGGCGCGCTGCTCGCCGGCCACGGCCTGGGCCAGGTTCGCCTTCGCGGTGGCGAGCGTCGCTTCGGCCTCGCGGCGGTCCAGGCGCGCCAGCGGTTGGCCTTTCCGGACCTTCACCCACTCGGTCACCAGGACCTCGGCGACTGTCGCGTTGACCTCGGACTTCACCTCGATGGCGAACTTCGGCTGGAGGGTCCCCACCACCCCGATGGCGTTGGTGAGGTCGCTGGCGACCACACTGGCCACCTCAACCGCCACGGCGGGGCGCGTGCCTTCCGTTCCCTCGGTCTTGGAGGAGCAGCCGGACAGGCCTGCTGCCGCCGCTGCCACGACAGTTGTGAGCATCACGATCTGGAGCTTCTTCATGTCTTGACTCTCCCTAGGAAGCTGCCGTCGCGGGCAGCGGCATGAGCCCTGTGAACACGGTGTCCACGACCTGCCGGAGGACATCCACCCCCAGGTCCTGCGTGGGATGGGCCAGCTCGACCTCCATGCAGACGTTAGAGGCGCCGTGCAAGGCCAGTGTGAAGACCTCGATGTTCCCGGCCCGAACCTCGCCCCGCTCGACGCCCTCCAGCACCAGGTCGCGGATGGCGTTCCAGAGCGCCAGGTGGAAGCGCTCGAAGTCGAACGCCGGCGCCCCTTGCGGCGGGCCGTAGAAGACGGCGTGGATCAGACGAACCACGCCCATGTTGAGCCGCATGAGCTCGTAGATGGTGACAAACAGCTCGGTGATCCGCTCGCGGACGGTCCCGGTCGCCTGCCGGCACGCCTCGAGACAGCGCGTGAACTCCTTGTGCGCCTCCTCGAGGATCGCCAGGTAGATCCCTTCCTTGCTCTGGAAGTAGTAGTAGAGCGCCGGCTTGGTGACTCCCGCCGCCTCCACGATCTCGCGCACGGAGGTTGAGGCATACCCCTTCTGGTTGAAGATGTCGATGGCGGCCAGGAGCAGGCGATCGCGGACCGAGTCGTCTCCAAGCACCCTTGTCTCCACAGCAGTCATCTCGCGACCCTCCCCGGAACACGAGCGCCGGCTCGAAAGCCGGCCGCTACGTACCGGTAGGTATATAAGCCCTCTCATGCCACCTGTCAAGGGTTACCTACCGGTCGGTAACCGGGGAGGTGTACGCATGGAGACGCCGTCGGGTTTCACGCGAGAAGGAAACCCTGTGTGAGGAGCGAGCCTGTCAAGAGTCGAGAGTCAAGAGTTGAGAGTGAAAGACAAGACCTCACAACCGGGCGCTCTTGACTGCGCCTTCGCCTCCCCCGGGACGAACCAGACCGCGGTGGGGCGGGGGAACTTTCGACTCTCGACTCTCGACTTCCTGCGACTCTCGACTGGAAGGGAGGGGGAAGGCTACTTCTTCAGGAGGTCGCGAATCTCCGCGAGCAGGACTTCCTGCCTGGGGGGCTCGGGCGGCGCCGCAGGGGCTTCTTCCTGCTTCCGGCGAAGCTTGTTCATGCCCTTGATCATCATGAAGATGACGAAGGCGATGATGATGAAGTCGATGGTCTGCTGGATGAACATCCCGTACTTCAGCAGCACCGCCGGCGCCTCACCCTGGGCGGCCTTGAGGGTGATGGCCAGCTTGGTGAAGTCCATCCCGCCCACCAGCATCCCGATCGGCGGCATCAGGACGTCGTTGACCAGCGACGCCACGATCTTGCCGAAGGCACCGCCGATGATGATGCCGACGGCCATGTCCATGACGTTGCCCTTCATCGCGAACTCTCTGAACTCCTTGAGCATTCTCATCTCCTTCCTAATCAGTGAGCTTCACTGACTGTATCACGTTGCACGTCCCCTGCCCCAGCCGGCGCCTGATCGAGCTCGGAGAGCGCGAACACCCGGACGCTCGCGGCCCGCCCCTTGACCATGATCTCGGCCACCTCCCGCACCGGCAGCCCGCACCGGTGCGCGGTCACCTCGTCGACCACCACCGGCACCCCGAGCTCCTTGGTCTTGCCCTCCAGGCGCGAGGCCAGGTTCACGGTGTCGCCGATGGCCGTGTAGGCGCGCAGCTCCGGAGCGCCAACGTTGCCGACCACGGCATCGCCCGTGGCGATACCGACGCCGATCGCCAGGGGCGGACCCTGCCGCCGGCCCCAGTCAGCAGCCATCCGCCGGGAGGTGCGCACCATCTCGGCGGCACAGGCGGAGGCCAGCCGCTCCTGCTCCGGCTCGGGCAGCGGCGCGCCCCAGAACGCCATGACGGCGTCGCCGATGAACTTGTCCACGGTGCCGCGGTGGGCATGGATGACACCCACCTGGGCGCCGAAGTACTCGTTGAGCCACCCCACCACTGCCTCGGGCGAGAGCTTCTCCGAGAGCGTCGTGTAGCTGCGGATGTCCGAGAACAGCACCGTGATGCGCCGGCGCTCGCCCCCCAGCCGCGCCGCCTCCGGGTGCTCGAGCAGCACCTTGAGGATGTCGCGCGCCACGTAGTGGCCGAAAATCCCCTGCACCCGCCGGCGCTCGGCCCCCTCCCGCCACCACCCCTCGACCACGATGGCGCCCGCAGCCACCGACATGGCCGTCCAGGGAGCCGCCACCGGCCACCAGACGTCCGCCCACTGCCACACCGCCAGCGCCGTCGCGCCCCAGATCGCCGCCAGGCCGGCCCAGGCCACGGCGAGCAGGGCCGGACGCCGGATCGGCGCGGCCGCAAGGCCCAGCAGGAGCGCCGCACCCAGGGCGAGCCCGGCCTGTCCCCATCCGGAGAGCTGTCGCACTCCCCGACCGTCCAGCAGGTTTGCCACCGCCGTCGCCATCAGCTCCCCGCCCGGGTAGACACGCGCCGTGGGCACCGTCCGCAGCTCGTACAGGCTTGTGGCCGTCACCGTGAGGATGACGACCGCGCCTTCGATCTCCCCGGAAAAGGGCAACGCCTCGGTGACGGGCGCGCTGTCCGACAGCAGTTGCCAGCCGCGCAGCAGCTCCCAGGCGCCCCGGTACCGGAAGCTCCCGACGCCCCCCGCGAACCGCGGCCAGAGGCTGCCATCTGCGCCGGTCACCAGGCGGCCTCCGGCCCGCACGCCGTCCGCGGTGGCCACCACCCCCGCCCCGGCGCGAACGGCCAGCGCCGCCGGCATGGAGCTCAGGCCGCGCCCGCCGTTGTCGGCCACCAGGGGCACACGCCGCGTCACCCCGTCCTCCTCGGCCTCCACCCGGGCCATGGCGAAGGGCGAGACGGACAGGGCCCCGGCGGGCGGCTGGTGGACCCCCCAGCGCGGCGCCCTCGTCGGCAGCGACCCCTCAAGCTCCAGACCTCCCGGCGCCCCTCCCTCACCGGCGTTGCAGGCCAGTACCACCGGGGTCGTCACCAGCACCGACACCAGCTCCTCGTCCCCGGGTCCGGGCTCGGGGAGCAGCAGGTCGAGCCCGATGACGGCCGGACGCGCCTGGGCCAGCGCCTGGATGATGCGGGCGTACGCCGAGCGAGGCCACGGGAAGCGGTGCAGCTCCTCGGCCCCGACCCGCAGCGACTCGTCGTCGATGGCGACGATGAGGAGTCGTGGACCCGACGACAGCTCGGCCGGCAGCCATCGCTGCCGCCAGTCGAAGGTCAGGAGCTCCGGACGCCCCAGCAACGGGCCGATCATGACGACGAGCAGGCCAGCAGCCAGTGCCAGCGCAAGCCGTAGCCTCAGGGCGGAGCGCATGCCCAGAGTGTAACCCTCTCTGACGTGGTCTATACTGCCCCGCCATGAAGGACGTCTGGATCACCGGAATCGGCATCGTGACCGCCCTCGGAGGCGACCGCGAGACCACCTGGCGACGGCTTGTGGACGGCGAGTGCAGCATTCGGCCGTTGACACTCTTTGACCCCACCGGATTTCGGACCAACATCGGCGCTCAGGTGGACGACGCCTCGCTGCCCCTCTCTGACCCGCCACGTCACGCCAGCCGCACGTCGCTGTTCGCGCTCGTGGCGGCGACCGAGGCGCTCGCCGACGCGCACCTCGCCGTGACCTCCGAGCCGCGTCCATGGGCGCTCGTGATGGGCGGCGGCGCCGCCGGGCTCTTCGAGACCGAGAGCTTCGTCGCCCGCCGCCTGCGCAAGGGTCCGCGGGCCCACGGTCTCACCGAGTTCCTCGAGCTATTCCAGGACGCGCCCACGGACCAGGTGGCCCGTCGGTTCGGCCTGGTCGGTCCCCGTATCACGATCTCGACGGCCTGCTCCTCGTCGACGCTCGCCGTGGGCATGGCGGCCGAGATGATCACCGACGGCGTCACGCCGGTGGCGCTCGCAGGCGGCACCGACGCCATCTCCCGTCTCGTCTACGCGGGCTTCAACTCCCTGCGCGCCGTGGACCCCAACCCGTGCCGGCCGTTCGACCGCACCCGGCAGGGCCTGACGGTGGGCGAGGGCGCCGCGGTGCTGGTGCTCGAGGACGCCGATCACGCCCGCTCCCGGGGCGCCCGCCCCTACGCCCGGGTGCTGGGATACGGTGCCACCAACGACGCGTTCCACATGACCCAGCCCGATCCTTCCGGAGCCGCCTGGACGCGCACGATCGAGGCCGCGCTGACCGCCGCCGGGCTGCCCGCCGACGCCGTCGACTACATCAACGCCCACGGCACCGCCACCGAGCAGAACGATGCCGCCGAGTGTGCCGCGTATCAGCGCTTCTTCGGCGAGCGTCTGGCGTCTGTGCCCGTGTCGTCCGTGAAGGGCGCACTCGGGCACTGCCTGTGCAACGCCGGGGGTGTCGAGGCCGCGATCACGGCGCTCGCCGTGGCGCGCCAGATGGCACCGCCCACCGTGGGCTTCTCCGAGGCCGATCCGGCCTGCCCGGTCGATCCGGTGCCCGGCCAGGGCCGCCCGCTGCACATCCGGTACGCCATCTCATCGTCCTTTGGATTCGGCGGCAACTCCTGCGTCCTGGTCCTGGGGAGCTGCACATGAGCGCGAGGCCTGTCTTCATCTGCAGCATCGGCGCCGTGACCGCGGCCGGCACCGGCGTCGCGAGCCTGGGCGAAGCCCTGACGAACCACGCGTGGGATGCACCGGTCGGCCTCGAGCGACCGGACGCCCCGCCGCTCCCGGTCGCCACCTGTCGCGACTTTTCGCCTCGCAACGTCCTGCCCCCGCTCGTCGCCCGCCGCCTCGACCGCCCGGCCAGGATGCTGGCGGTGGCGGCCCGGGAAGCACTGGCACCGCTCGGCGACCCCCTGCCGTGGGACCGCGACCGCGTGGGCATCACGGCCGGCACCTGGAACGCGGGAACCGCTGCCCTGGTGGACGTCTTGCAGGCCATCTTCCTGACCACCCCCGAGGAAGCCCCACCGGCCCAGTTCCCCTCCTCCATCACCAACGCCCCGGCCAGCCAGCTCGGAATCCTGGAGAAGCTCGGCGGACCCAACCTGACCTTCGTCGAGAAGCAGGCGAGCGGCCTGCGCGCCGTCGTCGAGGCGGCCCGTCTGCTCGGCCACTCCCGGGCCGAGGCTGTATTGGCGTGCGGCGTTGACGAGGCGCAGTGGCTCAACGCCGACGGGTTCGAGCGTCTGGGGGTACTGGCCCGCCCCGGTCGAGCCGGCATGCGCCTGGGCGAGGGCGCCGCCGTGCTCCTGCTGTCGCCGATGCCATCCGACACGTCTCTGGCACGCCTCGCCGGCTGGGGCATGGCCAGCTCATGCTCCGAGCCCTGGCTGTATCCCGAGAACCCGAACGCTCTCGTGCAGGCGTGCCACCAGGCGTTGGGTGCCGCCGGTATGGTTGCCGGCGACATCGACCTCGTGATGTCGCTCGCCAACGGCATCCCCTACCTCGGCGGCCTCGAGCTGGCCGCCCTCCAGGACGTGCTCGGGGACCACCGTCCCGCCGTGCTCGGCCTGAACGAGCGTCTCGGCGAGGGAGGGTTCGCCAGCACCCTCCGTACCCTGGTCGCCGCGCTCGTCATGTCCGGTCGGGTCATGCCGGCCTGGTCGCCGGCACCCCACCTCACCGACGCCGGCTATCGACCGCTCGCAGCGCGCCCACACAGCGCTCTCGTCACGGCCATGGCGGCCGGCGGCTCATGCCTTGCCCTCGTCCTCACCGCCGTCGACTGACCCTTAGAGACAGGTCGAGAGTCGAAAGTCGAGAGTCGAGAGACCCACCACCCTGCCACGGCCTCGCTCGTCCGGGCAAGATGACGCATCGTTCAACAGTATGCAGTCGACTGATCGCTCGAGACAGGTCGAGAGTCGAAAGTCGAGAGTCGAGAGACCCACCACCCTGCCACGGCTTGGCTCGGGTCACGTCCCGTCAAGTGGTGTATGAAGGCCATGGCGCCGGTTGGAGTCAGGCGATAGCAGACAGGCTCACCTCCTTTGGGAGAGTGGTTTGGTGGATGGTGAGAGGCTGGACCTGGGCGAGGCTTTCGGCGCTCATGTAGCGGCGGGCCACGGCCCACTCGTCGTGCTGCTCGGCGAGGACGGCGCCGACGAGGCGGATAACCGCGTCGCGGTTGGGGAAGATCCCAACGACGTCGGTGCGGCGGCGGATCTCCTTGTTGAGGCGTTCGAGCGGGTTGTTGGACCAGATCTGGTTCCAGTGAGCTTTGGGAAACGCCGTGAAGGCAAGCAGGTCATGGGCCGCGTCGTCAAGCATGGTGGCCGCCTGGGCGAAGCGTGGTTCGAGCTGTGCGACGACATGACGGTGTTGGGTCCAGACGGAGTCGGTGTCAGGCTGGGCAAAGATCGAGCGCACCAGGGTGGCGACGAAGCTGGCCGCGGCCTTGGGGACACGGGTCAGGAGATTGACCATGAAGTGCGTCCGACAGCGCTGCCAGGAGGCGCCAGGGAAGGTCGCTGCGACCGCGTCCTTGAGTCCCTGGTGGGCGTCGGAGATGACGAGCTCGACGCCGGAGAGCCCGCGGCTGACCAGGCTGCGCAGGAAGGCGAGCCAGCCGGCGCCGTCCTCCCGCGTGATCACGTCGGCGCCGAGGATCTCGCGGTGGCCTTCGGCGTTGACGGCGGTGGCGACGACCACGGCGACGTTGACGACACGGCCGCCCTCGCGACACTTGATGACCAGCGCGTCCAGCCACACGTAGCGATACGGGCCGGCATCCAAGGGGCGAGAGCGGAAGTCCTCGACGATCGGATCGAGGCTCTGCGCCATCTCGGACACCTGTGACTTGGAGATTCCCGTCAGCCCCATCGACTGGACAAGTTGCTCGACCCGACGGGTCGACACACCGAGGACATAGCTCTCCGCGACCACGGTGGTGAGGGCCTGCTCGGCCCGTCGGCGGCGATCCAGCAGCCACTCGGGGAAGTAGCTGCCCTCACGAAGCTTCGGGATGGCGAGCGGGATCGTCCCCGCCCGGGTGTCCCACCGGCGCTCCCGATACCCGTTGCGACGGTTGCTGCGCTCGGGGCTCCGCGTCGCATAGGCGGCGCCACACTGCGTGTCGGCCTCTGCGTGCATCAGGGTTTGGGCGAACACGGTCAACATCTCACGCAGGAGATCCTCACCTCCGTCCGCCAGCCTCTTGTGCAGCCATTCGATCGGCGTCATGCTCGCTACGGCCATTGTGCCCTCCTGGGGTCGCAAGACCCGGCCTTTGACAGCTCAAGGATGGCGCAATGGCCGCTTCCATGTCATCACCTCGCGCGGCCGGGATCGCCTGTGGAAGCTGCCGCGGCTATGGAAATCGCTGCGCGATTCCCACAGCCGCTTGGAAAACGCTTCGCGTTTCCCACAGCCCTAATGTGCAGCTTTGCATAAGGGCTGCTATGCGGAGCGGGATGTTATGAGCAGTTCGCGGATCCCGGTCCTGCTATCTCGCACAGCAAATGGCATCTTCTCGCCGAGGCACATTCATAA
>JALOLB010000200.1 GCA_025456225.1 Thermoanaerobaculaceae bacterium | reverse complement strand
GAGGCCGGCGTCCGCACCGCCTCGGCTCCGGTGGCGGCGTACAGTCGCTGCAGTGCGGCCGGCAGTGGTGCCGAGTTGAGCAGCACCACGTCGGGGTGGAACCCCGGCGCGTAGGCCGCGAGCTCGGTCAGGTGGTGATCGAGGTCGAAGCCGTCGGTCTCGCCTGGTTGGGTCACCAGGTTGGCGATGTAGATCTTGCGCGCTCGTGCCGCCACCAGGGTCTCGCGCAGCGCCGGCACCAGCAGGCCCGGGATGAGGCTGGTGTAGAGCGAGCCCGGTCCGACGAGGACGACGTCGGCGGCCTGGATGGCGGCGAGGGCCTCCGGAAGGGCGCGGGGCTCCGGTGGTTCCAGCCACACCCGCCGGGGCGGCCCGCCAAGCGAGACGGCGGTCTCACCGACCAGCTTCTCGCCGTCCGGGCCTTCGCCCCACAGGGTGACGGTCTCACTGGTGGCTGGCAGCACCGTGCCCCGCACGCGCAGCACCTCTGCGGCCAGGCGGACGGCACGGGGGAAATCGCCCGTGAGGTGGTGCAGCGCGGTCATGAAGAGGTTGCCGAGGGGGTGGCCACCGGTGGGGCCGTTACCCGGCAGCCGAAACGCGAACAGCTTGGTCAGGAGCTCGTCGTCCTCGGCCAGAGCGACCAGGCAGTTGCGAACGTCGCCCGGTGGTGGCATGTCGTACTCCTGGCGCAGGCGTCCGGAGGCGCCGCCGTCGTCGGAGACGGTGACGATGGCCGAAAGCGTGCCGAGGGGCAGGCGCTTGGCGGCGCGCAGCAAGGTCGCCAGACCGGTGCCGCCCCCCAGGGCCACCACCCGCGGGCCGAAGCCGTCTGCAGGCATCGCCTACTTCTTGGAGAGCTCGTGGAGGACTTGCTTGGCCACGGCCTTGAGGGTCTCGAAGACCCCGACGCCCTTGGTGGCCACGGCCTCGAACGGAACATGAGGTCGTAGGGCATCGCGGTGGGCATGTCGCGCTTGTTGAACTGCAGCGCGTAGGGCACGCCCATGAGGTCGAAGCCGTTCTCCCGCAGGTTGATGCGCAGATTGTCCAGCGACTCGATGTTGGCGTCCTGGCGGGCTTCCTGGGAGTCGGCGACGAAGATCACGCCGTCCACGCCCTTGAGGATGAGCTTGCGGGAGGCGTCGTAGAACACCTGGCCGGGGACCGTGTAGAGGTGGAACCGGGTGCGGAAGCCGCGCACCGTGCCGAGGTCCAGGGGCAGGAAATCGAAGAACAGGGTGCGGTCGGTCTCGGTGGCGAGGGAGATGAGCTGGCCCTTGTTCTGCGGGTTGGTCTTCTCGTAGATGAACTGCAGGTTGGTGGTCTTGCCGCACAGGCCTGGACCGTAGTACACGATCTTGCAGTTGATCTCGCGCGAGGCGTAGTTGATGAAGCTCATTCGGAGAACAGTGCGTCGATGTCTTCGTCGGTGATCTCAGCGAATGGCGACGCCTGGGCCTGTCCCTCCTGCGCCGCCTTGGAAGCCATCAGGGTGAGAACCTCCTCCAGCTCCGCCGCGCTCTTGCGTACCCGCAAGCGCACGAGACCGAGGGACGACCGCTCGTCGAAGATCACGACCAGGATCAGCCGCTGCGCCACGATGGAGATGTGGATGTTGTCCTTCTCCCCTTCGTGGAAGAGAATCGAGAACTCCTTCTCTCCGATCAGGCGCGCGAGACCGTCGGTTGCCGCCACGTTGCCTGCCGTGAGGGAGGCGAGGGAGGTGGCATCGACCTTGTCGAGATCGCCCTTCGCGGCAATCTGCTGGCCGTTCTTGTCGACGAGAAAGACGATCTTCGCATTCGCATCGACCCACAGACGACTGAGGATCGAATTGATGCGGTCGAACTCCTCCTCGTAGACAACAAGGCTATGGCCCATCATTGACATGTCCTACGGCCTCCGCCCATCCGTTCGCGAGTATAGCGCCCTGCAGGGTGTCAATCCATCCCCCGCCGACCGGAAAGGGCGCGTGTCAAGGTGACCTGGTCGGCATAGGAGATCTCGCCGCCGGCCGGCAGGCCGAAGGCGATGCGGCTCAGCTTGACGCCGATGGGGCGCAGCACGCGGGCCAGATAGTGGGCGGTGGCCTCGCCTTCCACCGTCGGGTTGGTGGCGAGGATCACCTCCCGCACCGTGCCCCCGCGCACCCGGGCGGCGAGCTGGCTCACCGTCAGCTCGTCGGGGCCGATCCCGTGCAGCGGGTCGAGGGTGCCACCCAGGACGTGGTACAGGCCGGCAAACTCCCCGGTGCCCTCCACGGCCCAGGCGTTGAGGGGGTCCTCCACCACGCACAGCACCCCGCGGTCGCGACTCGGGTCCTGACAGAGCCGACAGGGGTCCTCCTCCGCGAGCAGGAAGCACTCGCGGCAGTGGTGCACGGCCTCGGCGGCAGTGGCGACGGCGGCGGCCAGGCGGCGGGCGCCGGCCGGCTTGCGGAGCAGGTGCTGCACGAGGCGTGTGGCGGTGCGGGGGCCGACCCCCGGGAGCTGCTCGAGCTCCTCGAGGAGCGATCGCACTGTCGGCGGGCGGAGATCCATCAGAGCATGCCCGGCATGCCCGGCGGCAGGCCGAGCTTGCCCAGGATCTCGCGCTGGCGGGACTCGATCTTGGAAGCGGCATCCTCCCAGGCGACGATGACGAGGTCGGCCACCAGGCTCGCCTCCTCGCCGGCCAACGCCTGGGTGTCGATCTCGACCCCCTTGAGGTCCTTGAGCCCGTTGAGGCGGACCTTCACCAGGCCGCCCCCGGCCGAGCCCACGACCTCCAGCTCGGACAGGGCCTTTTGCATGTCAGCCTGAGCCTTCTGGGCCTGCTGCAAGAGCTTCGCGACGTTCATGAGCGCTCCTCGGCCGACTCGATGCGGCCGCCGAAGACCTGCAGGACCCGGCGCACCGCCTCGTCGCTCTCGACCTGTTGGCGCAGCGTCGGCGCCCCGTTGGCCGGGGCGGCCGTGTCCTCGACCTCGATGGTGGAAGGCAGCCCGGCCCGCTCGGCGGCGGACTTGACCTGCCCCAGACAGTCGCGCAGCGTCTTGAGCGTCGCGGCCGGGACGCCGGTGAACCGCAGGCGCAGCACCTCACCGTCCACGACCACGTCGCTGGCGCCGCGCACGCGCCCCGCCATCGTCGGCGCGTCCTCTTCGAGGGCGGCCAGCAGGCGCTCGCGGGGTGATGCCCCTGCCGTGACTGGCGGTCCGGGCTGCGTGGCCACGGGGGCGTTGCCCGCGGTCCGGCGGGCGGGCTGGGCCGGTGTCGGGGGAGCTGCCGGGCTCTCGTCCAGGGTTGCCTGGCCGGTGAGCAGCGCCTCGACCCGAACCAGGCGCGGCCACAGGGCCAGGCGTCCCACCACCACCGCCGCGGCGATCGCCGGGTGATCGGCGCCCGCGAGCAGGTTGCGCTGCTCCATCGCGAGCCCGAGAAGCCTGAGCAGCAGTGGTGTCCCGAGTCGGCGCGCCTCGGTGCGCAGGCCCTCCACCTGCTCGGCCGGGAGGGTACTCGGGGCGTCCGCGTCGCAGGAGAGCAGCAGCAGGGCGTGGAGGAGCTGCACCACCTGCTCGTAGAGCGCCACCGGGTCCCGGCCGGCGTGCTGCTCCCGCTCCACGACCGCCAGCGCGTCGGCCACCTCGCCCGCCGCGAGGGCGTGCCAGAGGGTCAGCACCACGTCGAACGGGGGCAGGCCGAGGATCGCCGCCACCGCGTCCTCGTCCACGTCGCCACCGCAGAACGCGTGGACGCGGTCGAGCAGCGACAGCGCGTCGCGCAGGCTGCCCTCGCCGGCCCGGGCCAGCATCTGGCTCGCGGCCGTCGAGACGGCGAACCCCTCGGCGCTCGCCACGTCCAGGAGTCGCGCCGCCACCAGGTCCGCGGGGATGGGGCGGAAGTCCACCTGCAGGCAACGCGAGAGGATCGTTGCCGGGAACTTGTCCTTCTCGGTCGAGGCGAGGATGAACACCACATGCGCCGGCGGCTCCTCGAGGATCTTGAGCAGCGCCGCGAAGGCGTCCTTCGAGAGCTGATGCGCCTCGTCGAGGATGAAGACCCGGTAGCGGTCGCGTACCGGCAGCACCCGGGCCACCTCGCGGAGCTCACGCACGTCGTCGATGCCGCGGTTGGACGCGGCGTCGAGCTCGAGCACGTCCATGGACGAGCCGTTGGTGATGTCCTGACAGGCGACGCAGGTCCCGCACGGCTCGGGGGTGGGGCCCTGGTCGCAGTTCAGCGCCTTGGCGAGCAGCCGGGCGACCGTGGTCTTGCCGACACCGCGCAGGCCGGAGAACAGGTAGGCATGCCCGATCTGACCCGAGGTCAGCGCGTTGCGCAGGGTGCGCACCACCACGTCCTGGCCCACCAGGTCCTCGAAGCGCTGGGGGCGCCAGCGCCGGGCCAGTACCTGATAGCCTGCCATCCTCACCCCCTTGTTGCAGCGTGGCGAACCAAGGAGCCCGGGGGCACCGCGGCACCCGACGTGATCCCCTTATGGCTGCTCCCTTCCGGGCCTGACCAGGTTCGGGGGCGTCGTCGCGCGGGACCCGGGCTCCTTGCTTCCCACGATGCGCGCCGGCAGGACGGGGGAAGCCGGCAAATGGGGCCGGACTGCGGCCCTCAGCCAGGGTACCTGGCGGAGAGGGCGGGATTCGAACCCGCGGTACGGTTACCCGTACACACGCTTTCCAAGCGTGCTCCTTAAGCCACTCGGACACCTCTCCACACGATCTTCCAAAGAACACAATACGACATGGCGGAGAGGGTGGGATTCGAACCCACGGACCCCGTGAGGGGTCAACGGTTTTCGAGACCGTCCCGATCGACCACTCCGGCACCTCTCCGCACCGGGCCGCCAAGTGTACCCTCGCGCGCGAGTTGGCGCAACGCCCTCGCCGCGCGCGGCCACGGCAGCACCCTCGGCCTGGGGGTCAGAGCGTGTGGAGGAATGCCGTGGAGGGCACGTCCCGCCGCTCGCACACGATTGACAACGTGGACGTGGACGTCGACGTGGACCTGGTCGTGGACACCGCCGGCTAGCCGTTGGCCATCGAAACTGCAGAGAGCGGTCTCGGCCGTGCACTCGGCACGTTCGGCACGAGCTGCCACCCGAGCGTGGGAAGGGTCCACGTCCACGTCCACGACTACGTCCTCGACCACGAGCCAGTCGAGATGTGTCCGCCCGACACCTTCGCAGCTTCTCAGCTCGTGTCCGCGGTCCTCAGGGAACCAGGGTCATGCCGTCGGGCGGCGAAGAACTCGACCAGCAGCGATGCCGCCCGGTCGTGGAGGAGTCCGGCGCGCCAGGCGACACGGTGGTTCAGGCGCGGGTCCTCGAGGAGGTTCCCGAGCGAGCCGGCGTAGCCGGCCTTGGGGTCCGGGGCGGCAAAGACGAGGCATCCCAGGCGGGCCTGCACGCAGGCGGCGGCGCACATGGCGCACGGCTCGAGGGTCACATAGAGCGTGCAGCCTTCCAGGCGCCAGCTCCCCTGGGCGTGTGCCCCGGCCCGCAGGGCGAGCAGCTCGGCGTGGGCGGTCGGGTCGGAGTCCTGCTCGCGCCGGTTGCCGGCGCGTGCCAGCTCGCGACCGGCCGCGTCCAGGAGCACGGCACCCACGGGCACGTCTCCCGCCCTGCCGGCCGCCACCGCTTCGTCCAGGGCGGCGGTCATGGCCGCCTGGTCACGCTCGTCGAACGCCCAGTCGGGGGTCAGGTCCACGGGTCGTTCCCGGGGTCCGGGGTCCGGGGTCCGGGGTCCGTCCCCCCGGCCCCCCCCAGCTCGGTGAGGAGAAGAAATTGGTAGGAGCAGCATTCCTGCCGCGACTGGCTGACTCGATCCGGGCTCGGGTGTGGTCGGGGCAGGAATGCCCCTCCTACGAGACTCTCGACTCTTGGCTCTCGACCGGGTGGGTGGTGGATGGGCACGTCCCATCATAGTGCGGATAGAATCACTGGCGTGCCATCCCCCCGCCGTTCGTGGGCGTTCTTCGCCGGCGCGCTGGTGCTGTACGGCCTGTCGGCGGCCCGCGGCCCGATGTGGGGCGACCCGTCGAAGCTGACCGTGTACGCCTTCGCCGGGTACGTCCCGAGCCTCAACCCCGGGGACCACCCGGGCTGGACGGTGCTGGCCTGGCTCTGGGTGAGGTTGACGGTCGGAGTGGACCCGGTCCTCAGCCTGCACCTGCTCTCGGCGGTGGCTGGAGCGGCTGTCGTGGCGCTGTTGCATCGCCTGGTCGGCGAAGCAACGGGTGAGGCCCGGCCGGCCGATGGTGCCGCCGCTGTGGCGCTCGTGGCGCTCCCTCTCTGGTGGGTCTCGGCCGTGGCCGAGAGCTATGCCCCGGCCCTGGCCCTGGGGCTGGCCGGCTGCCTCGTCTCCAGGAGGCGCTCACGGGCGCTTGGAGTCGTGGCCGGGGCGATGGCCGGCCTGGGTGCGGCCGCCCATCTCTTTTCACTGGTGGTGAGCGGCCCGTGGCTGGCCGCGCAGCGGGGGCGGCGGGGGGCCGTGCTGCTCGGTGGAGTTCTGGGTCTGGCACCGGTCTGGCTGGGCGTGCTGGGTGTCCCGGTCGACCCCCTGACCGGTCACCGGGCGGGTGGTGGTGGGAGCTTCGGGTGGCACCTGGCAACGTTCCTGCGGCCTGCAGCGATGCTGACGGGAGCAGCAGGGCTGGTGGCTGTGGTGGCACTCGCCCTGGGGCCGGCAGGTCTCCGGGGCGTGTGGTGGCGACGAGGTGCCTCACCGCATCCATCGCCGCGACTTGCGTGCGCGGTGCTGGGGCTCTTCGCGATCGGCCTGACAGGCTACGTCCCGTACCGGTTGCCGTGGATGGCCGGGTTCCTGGTCGTTGGCGTGCTCCTGGTCCGGCCTCCCGACCTGGGCCGGCTGGCGCGCTGGCTGCACCTGGCGACCCAGGCGGGGTTGCTGGTGCTGCTGCCCTGGGCCCTGGCGCGGCTCGGCCGGGAGGACCTGCACCTGCGCCGCCTGCCGGAGCGGTCCAACGCCTGGTACTTCCTGTGTCCGGTCAAGTCCTTCGAGAGCGGTCCCCAGCGGTATGCGCGGGCACTGCTCGCCGCCGCCCCGCCCGACGCGGTGGTCCTGGCCGACTTCAACCCGGGTGCGGTGCTGCGCCTCGTGCAGCAGGAGGCACGGCTCAGACCGGACGTGCAGGTCGTGCCGACCGCAGTGGACGACGCCCTGGGCACCGGCGATCCCGTGGCGGCGCTCCAGGATCGCATCGCCGAGGCGGACAAGCACGGACGCCCGGTGGTGCTGGCCGACATCTGGGAGGCCTACTACCATCCGACCGAGCTTCGTAGACGTCTTGGCGTCGAGCTGACGCCCTGCGGCCCCGGGTGGCTGGTCAGGACGAAGAACTAGGTACTTTCGAGGATCTCGTCGGCCTTGCGCAGGATCTCCTCCAGGTACCCCGACTCGTGCAGGTCGAGGAAGGCGCGGCGCAACGCCTCCATGGCCTCCTGGCTGAGGGGCTCCTCGCTGGAGATACCGGTGAGGCGGCGGGTCATGGCCTGGAAGAAGAACCACGTCGTGCTGGCCGGCTGGCCCGCGCCGGGGCTCGTGTACTCCTGGGCCGCGAACGGCGCGCCCAGGGGCTCGAACCCATCCACCAGCAGGCGGCGGACCTCGCCTTCCAGCTCGTCCTTGCCGAGGCCTCGGGCGATCACGTACTCCATGCTCATGCCACAGGCTCCCTGAGGGTCGGCAGGGAAGCCCGGGCGACACCGATCCGGCGACCCCGGGCTTCCCTCCTCGCCGATGTTACTCGCACAGGATAGCGCGCTTCGATGCCCGGCGGCGAGACGGTTCGTGGCGCTGGATGGAAAGGCAGGACCCCGGTGTTGCAAGGGTGGTGGATAATCGGCCCGTGAGCACGATCGCCCCCCTTGCCGCGTGGACGTCCCTGCACCCGGCCGCCCTCGCCTGGTCCGAGGGCGGGATCTCGGTTTCCCCGACCAGCCACGAAGCCCCTGCCCGCTCCGCGAAGCTGGCCGCGGCGCTGGCCGCCGCCAACACCCGCTGGGGCAACCCCGTGGATGCCGACCTGGCCGCCTGGCTGGGCGGCGCGGAGGTGGTGGTGACCGGGCAGCAGCCGGGGCTCCTGGGTGGGCCGGCGCTCACGCTGGTCAAGGCGTGTGCCGTCGCGGCCGAGGTGGTGCGCCGCCGCTCGGCTGGCCGGCCGGCCGTCGGCTTCCTGTGGCTTGCCACGGCGGACGATGACCTGCCGGAGATGCGGTGGGCGCGACTGCCCGCCGGCGAGGCCCTCCTGGTGGCCCGCGAGGAGGGGTGGGAGCGGGGCGACGCCCTTGGCGGTCTGGCAGTGCTCGGCGACGCCTGCTCCGGGCTGCTCGGTTCGCTGGGGGCCGGCGCCTCCGGGGAGCTGGCCGGGCCGGCCGTGGAGCTGGCGCGCGCGTGCTTCGCGCCGGGGACGACCCTCGGCGAGGCGTGCGGGCAGTTCCTGGGCCGGCTCCTGGCCGGTCTCGGCGTCGTCCTGGTGGACGCCCTGGAGCCGGAGCTGGCCCGTGCCGGGGCCGGGGTGGTGCAGCGCGCCCTGGGTCAGCTTCCAGCCGTCACCGCAGGGCTCCAGGGGCAGGCGGAGGCCTTCGCGGGGAGGGGTTGGAGCGTGCCGATCCGGGTCGCGCCCCACCGGCTGCCGGTGTTCCGGCGGGAGGGTGACCGGCGGGTGCCGCTCGCGAGCCGCGACGGCCGGTGCCCGGACGACGTGCTGGCCGCCCACGCCCGCGTACCCGAGGCGTTCCTGCCCAACGTCTGGCTGCGGCCGCTGCTCGCCGACGCGGTGCTCGGGACGCACACGAGCGTCCTCGGAGGCGCCGAGCTCGCCTACCACCTGCAGGCCGCGGCCGGTTGGGAGCTGGCTGGTGTCGGGCGCCCCGCCTGGCGCCTGCGTCCCCACGTCACGGTGGTGTCGCCCGCCGAACGGCGCCTGGCACGCCAGCTCGGGCTGGAGCTCGGGGACGTGCTGCGATCGAGCCCGCCGAGCTCGGTGCTGCCCGGTCGGGGCGTGCGTCGCCGCCTGCAGCGGCTCCAGGGCGGCAACGAGCAGGATCTGGCGGCGCTGGTCGCCGTCGCCCGGGAGGAGCTGCCGGGGCTGGTGGGAGATGTGGAGGCCACGGCCAAGCGGATGCAGGGCTCCCTGGCGTGGCTGGGGGAGCGGCTCGAAGGCGCCTCGCTGCGGGCGGCCGAGACGCAGACCGGGCGCTGGCGCCGCCTGCGCGCCTTCCTGCGCCCCGACGGCAAGCCCCAGGAGCGGCACCTCTCGGCACTGGCGCCGCTGCTGCGGCTGGGTGTGGGGTTTGCGGGGCAGCTCGCCGGCGCCATCGACCCCGAGCACCCGGGCATGCAGGTGCTGGGCTGGGAGGACGGTGGACCGTGGTGAGACCGTGCGACGTGCTGGCGGTGGGGGCCCACCCGGACGATGTCGAGCTGGGATGCGGCGGGTTGCTGGCCCGTCTGGCCGCGTCCGGTAGGTCGGTGGGGATCGTCGATCTCACCGCCGGCGAGCTGGGCACGCGCGGCGACGTGGGAGAGCGCAGCGGCGAGGCGGTGGCCGCCGCCGCCGTCCTTGGCGCCGCGTGGCGGGCATGCCTCGGGCTGCCCGACGGGGGGTTGCACGGCGACGACGAGGGCCAGCTGGCGGCGATCGTCGAGGCCCTGCGCGCCGGCCGGCCGCGGGTGGTGCTGCTCCCGGACGGCGACGACCCGCACCCGGACCACGGTGCGGCATTTCGGCTGGTGGTGCAGGCGTGCACCTGGTCGGGGGTGCGCCGCTGGCACCCGGAGGCCGGCGATCCGCACAGGCCGCGGCTGCTCCTGACCTACCCGGGGCCACGCCAGGCGCTGGAGCCCGATCTGGTGGTGGACGTCTCCGCCAGTCATGCTGCCAAGCGCGAGGCGTGCGCGGCCCACCGGTCCCAGTTCGATCCGGCTGCCGGCCCTCCGACCCACCTCGCGTCCGGGCACTTCCTGGCGGCCGTCGATGGGCGCGACCGGGCCGCGGGCAACCTCGTCGGGGTCGAGTACGGCGAGGGATACGGGGCCGTGGGCGCGCTCCCGGCCGACGAGCTGGCCTGGCTCCTGACGACAGGGGTCCGGGGTCCGGGGTCCGGGGTCCGTGCTGCAAGTCAGGACGCGAGGGCTGAGCAGCGAGCCTTCGCCTTGCAGGAGGACCGGGCCTACCAAGACGCTCCGCAGGTTGGTGCTGTCGGTGCCAGGGATGAAGCTGGGTCTCGAGCCGAGAGGGAGGGGGTCCGGACCCCGGACCCCGGACCCCGGACCCCGGAACGGGAGGGGGCATGAAGATAGGGGTGACGTGCTATCCGACGGTGGGCGGGTCCGGGACGGTCGCCACGGAGCTGGGCCTCGCCATGGCCCGCCGCGGCCACGACGTGCACTTCATCTGCTACGCCCTGCCGTACCGGCTGGGGCGCGTGCCGCCCGGCGTCACCTTCCACGAGGTGACGGTGCCGGCCTACCCGCTCTTCCAGTACCCGCCGTACTCGCTGGCGCTCGCCTCGCAGATGGCCGACGCCGTGCGGACCCACGGCATCGAGCTGCTGCACGTGCACTACGCCATCCCACACGCGATCTCGGCCTACCTGGCCCGGGAGATCCTGGGGGGCGTGCCGCGCCTGGTGGTGACCCTGCACGGCACGGACATTACCGTGGTGGGGGCGGACCCCTCGTTCCTGCCGATCGTGCGGCTCGGGATCGAACGGGCCGACGCGGTGACCGCGGTGAGCGCCGACCTGGCCCGCGCGACCCACGAGATCCTTGGCGTCACGCGGGACATCGAGGTCATTCACAACTTCGTGGACGTGACCCGGTGCGATCGGGACCTGGCGGCGGCCCACCGCCGGCGCCTCGCCCCGGACGGCGCCCCGCTGCTACTGCATGCCTCCAACTTCCGGCCGGTGAAACGCATTCGGGACGTGCTGGAGATCTTCCGCGAGGTCCAGGAGACGGTGCCCTGCCACCTGGCGATGGTGGGGGACGGTCCCGAGCGACCCGGCGCCGAGCGCTTTGCCCGCGACGCCGGGATCGCCCACCGGGTGGAGTTCCTGGGTAACGTCACGCCGGTCGAAGGCGTGATCGCGGCCGGAGACGTCTTCCTGCTGCCGTCCCAGGAGGAGTCGTTCGGGCTCGCGGCGCTCGAGGCGATGTCGTGCGGCGTGCCGGTGGTGGCGTCGAACGCCGGCGGGCTGCCCGAGCTGGTGGCCCAGGGCGACGGGGGGTTCGTGTTCCCGGTCGGCGACACCCACGCCATGGCCACCCAGGTGATCGCGCTGCTGCAGGACCGCACGGAGCTGCTCCGGCAGAAGGAGCTGGCGCGCCGCCGCGCGGTCGAGCACTTCTCCACCGACCTCATCGTCGACCGCTACGAGGCGCTCTACCGCCGCCTCCTCGCGTGAGAGACGGTGGTCGGTGATCAGTGGTCGGAGGAGCGAGTTCCCTGGTCTTTCCTCCGAGCACCGACCACCGATCACTGATCACCGTGCGGGAGGGGGCGGCAGGTCCCTGGTCCTCTCCGGGGTCCACGGGCCGCAGCGCAGCAGGCGCCGGAGCGCCAGCCAGCTCCCGCGCACCGCGCCGTGATCGTGCAGGACCCGCCGGGCGTACTCGCTGCAGTTGGGGCTCATCCGACAGTGCCCGCGAAGCGGCCTGATGGTCGGAATGGCCACCTGGTAGACGCGCACGACGCCAGCGAGAAGACGAGCTGTGAGCTGTTGGGGGGGAGGCCGGGTGAGATCGTAGCCGATCGCTGCGGCAGCGATCGATGACGCGAGCAGCCACGTCCGAAGGCAGCCCCGGAGGGGGGAGGACGGCTGCACCGGGCTCCCCGCCAGGTCTGGCGCGGGGAGCCCGGGCACGGTCGGAGTCATCAGATCTTGTCGGCGAACTCGGAGATACCGGGGATCAGCAGCCGCTGGCCGCTGGTGCCCTTGACGATGCACATGATGCGGACCACCACGAAGAGCAGCCAGATGATCGGCAGGACGATGACCAGCACGCAGCCGACGCCGGGGATCATGCTCAGGACGAAGTACACCACCCAGGCCACGATCTCGGCCACCAGCAGCACGATGCCGTGC
>JALOLB010000199.1 GCA_025456225.1 Thermoanaerobaculaceae bacterium | reverse complement strand
GTGCCGACGATCTGCGTCTCCTGGGTGTAGCCCTTGGGGAAGAGCGGGCGCAGGGGACGGTCGATGAGCCGGCTGGTGAGGATCTCCTTCTCGGTCGGGCGACCCTCACGCTTGAACCAGCCCCCGGGGATGCGGCCCCCGGCATATGTGTTTTCACGGTAGTCGACGGTCAGGGGGAGGAAGTCCACGCCCTCGCGCGCATCCTTGCGGTAGCACGCGGTGACGAGGACAAAGGTCTCCCCGAAACGAACCAGGCAGGACCCATCGGCCTGCTTGGCGATCTTCCCGACGTCGAACTCCAGACTTCTGCCTTGAATGTCGATTCTCTCGGTAACTTCCATTTTCTCTTCCTGGGTGCGTGCCGGACTCTACCGGCGCAGCCCGAGCCGCTCGATGAGCGACCGATAGCGCGCCAGATCCTTCTGGCGCAGGTACTCCAGCAGGCGCCGGCGCTGGCCGACCAGCATCAGCAATCCACGCCTGGAGTGGTGGTCCTTGACGTGGGTCTTGAAGTGCTCCGTCAGGTACTCGATTCGCTTTGTGAGCAAAGCCACCTGCACCTCGGGAGAACCGGTGTCGCACGAGTGACGCCGGAAGTCCGTGATGACCTGCTCCTTACCTGCCACATACTCACGCTCAGTCATTGCGTTGCTCCAAACCTATCCTCCGGGGCGAAGGAGGCGTCGTCATGATAGCACCCATGTCAGGCCTTCTCAACCTCGCCCAGCACCATGCGGGGCGTAACCGAAAGGGTGCGGGCGCGGGGAAGATGGGTGACGGCCGTGCCGATCCCCACAAGCTCGCCGTCGCGGTCGCGGACCGCCACCTGGGAGCCGGGGGTGAAGGCCCCATCGACTTCCCGGACCAGCACTTCCTGGCCGTGGGCGAAGTGGGACAGGGCTGTGGGGTTGAGCCGGACCTCGCCGAACGGCAACCGGGCGTCGCGAAGGGACACCCAGGCCGCGGCAGGGATCTCGTCCGGCCGCTCGACGAGGACCTCGGTCGAGACGGCCTGGGCGGCCAGCCACGGGCCGATGCGCATCCGCCGCAGCGACGCCAGGTGTCCGCCGCACCCCAGGATCTCGCCGATGTCGTGGGCCAGGGAGCGCACATAGGTGCCGGATGAGCACGTCATGGAGAACCACAGGCGGTCGGCTGCCGCGGCGCGGAGCTCCATCTCGTGAATGGTCACCGTCTTGGGCTCGCGGGGCACCTCTTCGCCGGCCCGGGCCAGCTCGTACAGCTTGCGGCCGGCCAGCTTCTTCGCGGAGTACGAGGGCGGGAGCTGCTCGATGGTCCCCGAGAAGCGAGTCACGAGGGACGCCAGCACGTCCGGGTCGATGGGCGGGACAGGTCGCGCCTTGCCCACCATCTCGCCCTCGGTGTCGTAGGTGGTGGTGGCGTAGCCGAGGGCGATCTCGCCCTCGTACGTCTTCTCCCAGCCCAGCATGAACTGCTGGAGCCTCGTGGCCCGGCCGATGCAGAGCAGCAGCAGCCCCGTGGCGGCGGGGTCGAGGGTGCCGGTGTGGCCGATGCGGCGCTCGTGGAGGGCGCGGCGGGCCGTCTGCACGATGTCGTGGGAGGTCGGCCCGCTCGGCTTGTCGACCAGCAGGAAGCCGTGCTCGAAGGGAGTCATGGAGTCTCCACCAGGGGCAGGAGGGCGGCGACGATGGTCTCGCGGGCCTGGGCAAGCGTGCCAGGCACCGCGCAGCCGGCCGCAGCCCGGTGGCCGCCGCCGCCGAAGCGGGCGGCCACCGCCTGCACGTCCACCCGGTCGCGGGAACGCAGGCTCACGCGCACCGAACCGGGCTTGAAGTCCTTGAGCAGCACTGCCACCTCGACGCCGTCGATGCTGCGCGGGATGTTGATGAGGTTCTCGGTGTCGGCCGCTGCGGCGCCGGTGCGCTCGAGCATGGCCCCATCGCAGGAGATCATCGCGATGCGGCCCCCGGCCAGCAGCTCGAGGGTGGAGAGGGTGGCCGCCTTGAGCCGGATCACCCTGGCCGGCGTGTGGCCCCACAGCTCCTCGGCGATCGCGTGAGGGCTGGCGCCCGCCTCCACGAGCCGGGCGGCCGCGGTGAACGCCCGGGGTGTCGAGTTGGAGTAGCGGAAGTCCCCGGTGTCGGTGACGAGCGCGGTGTACAGGCAGGTGGCCACCTCGGGCGTCACCGCGATGCCGGCGGCGTCGGCCACCCGCAGCAGCATCTCTCCCACGGCCGGTGCCTTCGGATCCAGGTAGTTGATCTCGCCGTAGGGCACGGTGGTGACATGGTGGTCGATGCTCAGGACCGGGTGGCGCCCGAGCTCGGCCTCGAACCCCGTGCGGTCCAGCTCCGGGCACTCGAGCACGAGCACGAGGTCGTAGGCATCGGGCCAGTCCCGGGGCATGGTGGTCTGCACGAGCACGCGGTCGAGCCCGGGCAGGAACGCCAGCGAGGACGGGAACGGGTCGTGGCTCAGCACCACCGCCGAGCCACCCAGCATCCGGACGATCTCGGCGGCGGCCAGTGCCGAGCCGATGGCGTCCCCGTCGGGAGCGGTGTGCGAGACCACCAGCACCCGCTTCGCCTGACGCAGCCGTCCTGCTGCCACGGCCGCATCGGACGTGACCTCACCCATCCTCTTCATCCTCTTCCCGGACCCCGGACCCCGGACCCCGGACCCCAGCATCCAGCGAGGGCGTGTCGTCCTCTGCGGGCGGGATATCGAGCTGATCCAGGATACGCTGCACACGATCGGCGCGCTCGTACCCCAGGTCGCGCCGGAACTCCAGGTCGGGCGGGCTGTGCATGCGCATGCGCCGGGCCATCTCGCGGCGCAGGTAGCCGTGGGCCTGGCGCAGGCCGTCCAGGGCCTGGCGCTCCCGCTCCTCGTCGCCGTAGACGGAGAAGAAGGCCCTGGCGAGCTTGGTGTCGCCGGATAGCTCCACCGCCGAGATCACGACACCGTGCAGTCGAGGGTCCTTCACCTCCTTGAGGAGGAGCTCGGAGAGGATCTCGCGGATGGCATGGATGAGGCGCTCGTGGCGCAGTCGGGCGTCGCGCATGTGCTTCTCCTACCGGACCTGCTGGACCTGCACGTGCTCGTGCAGCACCAGCCCGAGCCCACTCTCGTTGACGACGTCGAGAGCCCGCTGGACCGTGCCGCGGGCCGCCTCGGCGTCCGTGGCGAGCGATGCGATGGCCAGTCCGGCCCGCTGGTGGAGGTCCTGGAAGTCCGACTCCACGACCAGCACCTGCAGCCGGTGGCGCAGCCGCTCGATGATCGACCGCAGGTCCTGGCGCTTGTCCTTGAGGCTGCGGGCGCCCGGGAACTGCAGCTCCACCTCCGCCGTCGCCACGAAGAGCGCAGCCTTGCCGCTCACCACCGCCCCCCACCCGGGGGAGAGGGGAGAGGGGAGAGGGGAGAGCAAGACCAGGCAAACCCTGGGTCATTGCCCATTGGGGAACGGGTAGCACCACTTGTGGTGGGCGATTTCGCCGACACTGCTCTACCCTCTCCCCTCAATCCTCTCCCCTGCCTCTACGCGAGGCGGGCCACCTCGACCATGCGGAACGACTCGATGAAGTCGCCGACCTTGATGTCCTGGTAGCGCTCGAGGCCGATACCGCAGTCGAAGCCCGACTTGACCTCGGAGACGTCGTCCTTGAACCGACGCAGGGACGCCAGGCCGCCTTCCCAGATGACCACGTTGTCCCGCAGCAGACGGATCCGCGAGTTGCGGACGATCGAGCCCTCCCGCACCATGCAGCCGGCCACCGTGCCGACCTTGGTGACGTGGAAGACCTGGAGCACCTCGGCGCGGCCAAGCTCCTCTTCCTTGATGGTGGGCGCGAGCATGCCTACCATGGCCTTCTGGATCTCCTCGGTGAGGTTGTAGATCACCGTGTAGAGCCGGACGTCCACCTGCTCCCGCTCCGCGAGCTCCTTGGCGGAGCGTTCCGGACGGACGTTGAAGCCGATGACGACGGCCTGGGAGGCGGAGGCCAGCAGGATGTCGTTGGCGGTGATCGCGCCGACCGAGGCGTGCAGGATGTTGACGGCCACCTCGCTGGTGGAGAGCTTGCCGAGGGTGTCGCGCAGCACCTCGACGGAGCCCTGCACGTCGGCCTTGAGCACGACGTTGAGGGCCTTCACCTCGTCGGCCTTGATCTTGTCCATCAGGCCTTCGAGGCTGACCTTGCGGCTCCCGGCCAGTTGCTCCTCGCGCTGCTTGGACTGGCGGTGACCGGCCACCTCACGGGCTCTGGACTCGGACTCGACGACCTGGAAGGTGTCACCGGCCTCCGGGATGTCCTCGAGGCCCATGATCTCGACCGCGTCGGAGGGCTTGGCCGCACGGACCGGCTTGCGGGCCGTGTCCAGCATCGCCCGCACGCGACCGTAGGTGGCGCCGGCGAAGAAGCAGTCGCCCTGCTTGAGGGTGCCCTGCTGCACGAGCACCGTGGCGACGACGCCGCGCCCGCGCTCCTTGCGGGCCTCCAGGACGGTGCCGCGGGCCATGCCCTCGCGCGCCGCCTTGAAGTCGCCCATCTCGGCAACCAGGAGGATGACCTCCAGCAACTCCTCGATGCCCTGCTTCTTGGTGGCGGAGACCATGGCCACGGGAACCTCGCCGCCCCACCCCTCGAGCAGTACCCCGCGCGCCGCCAGCTCCTGCTTGACGCGGTCGGGGTTGACGCCGGGCTTGTCGATCTTGTTGATGGCGACGATGATCGGCACGTGCGCCGCGTTGGCGTGGTTGATCGCCTCGATCGTCTGGGGCATCACGCCGTCGTCCGCCGCCACCACCAGCACCACGATGTCCGTCACCTTGGCGCCGCGGGCGCGCATCTGCGTGAACGCCTCGTGGCCCGGTGTGTCGATGAAGACGATGTGCTTGTTGTTGTGGATGACGTGCGAAGCGCCGATGTGCTGGGTGATGCCACCGGCCTCGCCGGCGGCGACGCGCGTCGAGCGGATCGCATCCAGCAGCGAGGTCTTGCCGTGGTCCACGTGGCCCATGACCGTGACCACGGGGGGCCGTGGCTCGGGCCGGGCGGTGGAGACGGCCGTCTCCTCCTGCTGGAGGTCGATCTCCTCCTCGAAGCTGACCACCATGGCCTCGACCCCCAGCTCCTCGCAGATCTGCTCGGCGAGCTCCTGCGGCAGGGCCTGGTTGGCGGTGACGAGGATCTTCTTGGAGATCAGGTAGGCCATGAGGTCCTTGACCAGGATGTTGAGCTTCTCGGCGAGCTCGCGGACCGTGACGGCCTCGGAGAGGTAGATCGGGCCGGCAGGCTTGCCACCGTCGCGGAAGGTGACACTGACCGTCCGGGCCTCGGTGCCGGCCTCGATGCGGTCGCGCTTGGTGCGATGCATCGTCCGGGGTCGGCTCGGGGTGACCACCGGGGCCACCGGGACGGGGGCGCCTTCGGCCTTGGCACGCACCCGCGACTCGTCGAACTTGGCGAGCAGATCGCGGATCTCGTCGGCATCGGCGGCGGCCTTGGCCTTCTTGGAGGCCTTGCCGCGCACCGGGGTGGCCGGCTTGTCGGCTGGCTTGGCCGCCGGGGCAGGCGCCTTCTTGGCAGCCAGGATGCGCTGTCGCACCTCCTCGTCGGAGAGCTCGCGCAGTTGCGACTCGAGCGGCGTGCGCGCCGCCGGCTTGCGGGCCGCAGCCTTGACGGGCGCCTTGCCCGGCTCGGCCGGGGCAGCCACCGCCGCGACGGGCGCGGGCTTCGCGTGAACCTCGGGGTGGGGTGGGAGGAGATCGGCAGGGGCAACGGCGTCCCCTCCCTCCGGAGCTTCCTCTGGCTCGACGGCGACGGGCTCGACCTCGTCCACCTCGGTCGTGGCCTCGGCCTCCTCGTCGACGGGCTGAACGTCCTCCTCGGGTTCCTCCGGGGGGACCGCCAGGAGGGCCTCGTCCGGCTCGGGCTGGGTCTCCGCCAGGGCCGGGTCGGCGGCACGCTCGGCGGAGCGCACGGCGGGCTTGGGCGAGGCCGGGACCGAGAGTGCCGCGAGATTCGGCACCGCGTCCGGGAGCTCCTCGTCGAGGCCCATCCGCCGCCCGGGCCGCTTCTTCTTGAGACGGTCCACCGGAGCAGCGGGAGCGGGGCGCCGGACCTCCTCGGGAGCCGGTGCCTGGGCCCGCACGATGACCTCGCCGCGACGCTTCTGCAGCGTCTCGCCGGTGATGATGGAGCGGACCGTCGAGAGGTCGAGGCCGCTCTCCGAGTTTTGCACGTCGACGCCGATGGAGCGCAGCTTGAAGATCAGCTCCTCCACCGTGACGCCCATCTGTCGGGCCAGGTCGCCGACTCTAAAGACCTGTGCCATGTGTTACTCCTCGTTGCCGGCCGCCGCCTGGGCTGCCAGCGCCGACTTCGCCGTCTGGATCAATTGGGCCGCGGAATGGGGGCCGATGCCGGGGATCTCCATGAGGGTGGCCGGGTCGGCCTCCGCCAGGGCTCCGGCGTGGGAGAAGCCGTGCTCGATGAGGCGCTCCCGCATGCGGTCGGAGATGCCGGACAGCTCCTCCAGAGGGAGGTGGCTGTCGTAGTCGATGGCCGGGCCCGAGGTCTCGGCCTCGGGGGCCTCCTCCTCCAGGCCTTCCACCTGCCGCAGCATGGCGGCGAGCGCGGCGGCCACCTCGTCCTTGACCGTCTCCTCGCTCTTGATCTCGATGCGGCAGCCGAGAAGGCGGGAGGCCAGCCGGACGTTCTGGCCGCGCTTGCCGATGGCCAGGGAGAGCTGCTCGGGATCCGTCACGACGTAGACGACGCGCGCCTCCGCGTCGATGTTCACGCGCAAGAGCTTGGCCGGCGAGAGTGCGTTGGTCACGTATGTGCGCACGTCATCGCTCCACCGCACGATGTCGATCTTCTCGCCTGACAGCTCCCGCACGATGTTCTTGACCCGGATCCCCCGCATGCCCACGCACGCTCCGACGGGATCCACCTTCTCCTCGTGGGAGATCACCGCGATCTTGGTGCGATAGCCGGCTTCCCGCGCCACGGCCCTTATCTCCACGGTCTTATCGGCGATCTCGGCGACTTCCATGGCAAACAGGCGGCGGACGAAGTCCGGATGGGCCCGCGAAAGGATGATCGCCGGACCCATCGTGTTGTCCTGCACGGCCAGGACAAAGGCGCGAACCCGGTCGCCGATCTGGTACTCCTCGGTCGGAATGCGCTCCTTCGAGGGCATCACCGCTTCGGCGCGCCCGAGGTCGACGACGATGTCGCCGCGCTCGAAGCGCCGCACCGAGCCGCTAACGATGTCCCCGACGCGGTCCTTGTACTCCTCGTAGACGATGGTGCGCTCCGTCTGTCGGATCTTCTGGAGGATGGCCTGCTTGGCGGTCTGGGCGGCGATCCGCCCGAAATT
>JALOLB010000443.1 GCA_025456225.1 Thermoanaerobaculaceae bacterium | reverse complement strand
CGTCACGGCCGCCTATCGGGAGCTGTCGCGCCAGGGACTGCTGGTGCTCCGCCCGGGGCGCCCGCGCCGGGGCGAGTATGGGCAGGCGGCGCCGGCCAAACAGGCACAGCGGGTGGGCCCCATCGACCTGGCCCGGTACGCCCCCGACCGCGAGCTCCTGCCCAGCGGCCGCACCTTCGAGTGGCTCGGCGTTGGTGCGGCCGAGGGCGATGCGGTGGCCCAGTACGGCGATACCCTGGGGTTCCGACCGCTCCGCGAGTGGGTCGCCCAGCGCCTGTCGGGCTATGGCATCGCGGCCAGCCCGGAGCGCGTGATCCTGACCGGCGGCGTGCAGAACGCCCTCGACCTGCTGTGTCGGACGCTGGTCCGCCCGGGTGACGAGGTCCTCGTGGAGGACCCGTCCTACCCCGGGCTGCCGCCGTTGCTGGCGCTCCACGGAGCCCGGGCCGTGGGTGCGAGGGTCGGGGTCGGAGGATTGGATGTCAGCGCCCTGTGCGAGGTGGCCGAGCGTCGCCGGCCCCGCCTGGCGATCCTGACGCCCACCCTCCAGAACCCGAGTGGACAGGTCCTCGACGCGACGAGCCGGGGGGTGGCCCAGGCAGCCTTGCGGGCAGCTGGATGTGTGGTGGTGGAGGAGTTCTTCGACCCGGCCCTCGTGTGCGATGGGCCCACGCCAGCTCCCATGGCGGCCCTCGACGACCGGGTGGTGGTCGTCGGATCGTTCTCCAAGGCGCTCTTCCCCGGTCTGCGCGTTGGCTGGATCGCCGGCCCCTCGGATCTGCTCGCTGCGGTGGCGCGCATCAAGCAGGGGGCCGACCTGGCGGGCAGCGCATTCCTCGAGGCCGCCGCCTGGACGCTGTGCGCGCGAGGGATCTTCGCCTCGCAGTGCCGCCGCCTGCAGGCGCTCGCCTGCCAGCGGCGGCAGCGGGTCGTGAACGCACTGCAGCGGGTGGCGGGGGGGCTGCGATGGAGCTGGCCGCGAGGTGGCTTTTCCCTGCTGGTGCAACTGCGACCCGGGCAGAGCTCGCGCGCGGTGGCCGAGCGGGCGGCGGCCCTGGGGGCGTGGGTCCTGCCAGGCCCGGCGATGTCGGTCAGCGGCCGGGATGATGTGCTGCGTGTGGCGTTCGCCGCGGTCGGTGGCGAGGCCCTGGAACATGGTCTGGAGCTGCTGGAGCAGGCGCTGGCGCCGTTCGATGCGGCGCCGGCCCTGGTGTGAGAAGGAGCTGAGCATGCACTTTGAGACGCCGGAGTTTCGAGTCAAGGTCGGCCTCGCCGAGATGCTGAAGGGCGGGGTCATCATGGATGTCACCGATGCCTCCCAGGCGAAGATCGCCGAGGATGCGGGCGCCGCGGCGGTGATGGCGCTGGAGCGCGTGCCGGCCGACATCCGCGCCGAGGGAGGCGTGGCGCGCATGGCCGCGATCGAGAAGATCGACGAGATCATGCAGTGCGTGTCGATCCCGGTGATGGCCAAGTGCCGCATCGGTCACGCCGCCGAGGCCCGGGTGCTGGAGGCTCTCGGCGTGGACTTCGTCGACGAGTCGGAGGTATTGACGCCGGCCGACGAGGAGAACCACGTCTGGAAGCACGACTACAAGGTCCCCTTTGTCTGCGGCTGCCGCAATCTGGGCGAGTCGCTGCGTCGCATCGCCGAGGGTGCGGCGATGATGCGCACCAAGGGCGAGGCGGGATCGGGCAACATCGTCGAGGCGGTGCGCCACCTGCGTGCCGTGCGCCGCGAGCTGCGGCGGCTGGGGACTCTGGACCCCGAGGAGCTGATCCCGGCCGCCAAGGAGCTGCAGGCGCCGTTCGAGCTCGTCCAGTACGTCGCCCTGCACGGCAAGCTCCCGGTGCCGAACTTCGCGGCGGGAGGCGTCGCCACGCCGGCTGACGCGGTGCTGTGCATGATGCTGGGGGCCGAGTCGGTGTTCGTGGGGTCCGGCATCTTCAAGTCCGAGGATCCTGCCCGCCGGGCCAAGGCCGAGGCCGCGATGTCGGGTCTCGACGTGGCGAAGCTCACCCCCGACGAGATGCTGTCTCGGAGGGGGTGGTAGGTGGGGCAGGCAGGGGTCCGGGGTCCGGGGTCCGGGGTCCGGGTTGGAGTGCTCGCGCTGCAGGGCGACTTCGAGGCCCACGCACGGGCCCTTGCCGGATGTGGCCTGACGCCGCTCGAGGTCAGGAGGGCCGAAGACCTGGAGGGCGTGGCGGGTCTGGTGCTGCCCGGCGGGGAATCCACGACCATGCTCAAGCTGCTCGACGGCACGGGGCTCACCGAGCGACTGGTGGCGTTGGTGGGAAGGGGGACGCCGGTGCTCGCCACCTGTGCCGGGGTGATCCTGGTCGCCCGGCGGGTGCGCCGGCCGGAGCAGCGCTCCCTCGGCCTGCTGGACGTGGAGGTGGAGCGCAACGCCTACGGGAGGCAGCTCGACTCGGCGGTCGTGACGCTGAGGGCCGCGGCCGGCGAGCTTGGCACTGCGACGCTCGAAGGGGTGTTCATCCGGGCGCCGCGGCTGGT